>CAYTCZ010000056.1:0-24599 GCA_964436315.1 uncultured Gaiellales bacterium
ACCAAAGAAGCTGCCTGCCCCCTCGACCGCTCAGCCTCAAGACAGCAGCGTGCTAGGAGGGCTTCAGCAGGGAGCAGCATCTGGAGTTCGACCTTCGTTGCTTGGCCGGGCGCACGAGCCAACGCCCGCGAATGCTCCGCGTCGCGAACAGCGCCGGCTACGTCGCCGGTCGCAAGTCGAATGCGAGCGCGGGTCTCGAGGCAGCGTCCATCCATGAAGTGCCCGCTTTCCTCATCGCCCCCGCCGCGGTTGACGCCGGATCGGATCAGCAACCGGTCCAGGCCACCGGCACTCTCGACCCATCGCCCTGCCCAGTAGTGTTCGACGGCTCGCTCCGCCTCAAACCACCTGAGGTGAATCCAGTTGCCGAACCGTTCGGCAATCTGTGACCCCTTCTGCTGGAGCTCGAAGCAGCGCTGGAGATCTCCAAGATCACAGTGGATCGAGGCGAGATCGCCATACGCCGCTGACACGAGATCCCACTGGATCGCATTGCCGAGTTCGATGCTTGCCTCGAGGTCTAACTTGCCCTCGAGATCGCCGAGTTGCCACCGCGAAATCCCGCGCTTGCGAAGGGCGTGCGCGCGAAGCTCCTCGTCTCCCAGCGCCTCTGCTATGTCGAGCACTTGACTCGAGACGGCCACCGCCTCCGCCCACTCGCCGGTAATCAAGAGAGCGCCAGCGTGATCGATGAGGACCTCGGCTTTCTCGCGGGAAGGGCCCAGATCATGGACGAACCGGTCCGCGCGCCGGGTGCGGTCGAGCATCGAGTCGAGGCTTCTGCGTTGGTAGGCAAGTTCGCTGAGTAGCGACTCAGCGGCCGCGGCCTGCGTGGAATCACCCGCAGCGATGAAGCGATCTCGAGCTTGCTCCAGATACTGCTCTCCGGAGGATTCGACGATGACGCTCGCTTGACCGAGATCAAGCAGCAAGCTCGCGTCTGTTTGCCGGCCCTCGGGCGACGTCCCATTCGCCGTCCGGAGAAACTTGAGGGCAGCCGGGTAAGCGTGAAGAGCTAGCAGCTTCTCGCCCGCGAGCCGAGCAAAGCGGTGTGTCGGGGCGGCAAGCTCGCGAGCGACGCTCGAGCCGGTCTCGACTGCGAGGTCGTATGCGCTCCCATAATGATTTGCAATGAGTTCTACGCGGTCGTAGCTGCGATCCTGACCGAGTGATTCGATCCACTCGGCGACGCAAAGGTGTTTCTCAACCCGAGCCGCTTTCGGGATGAGCTCGTAGGCGGACTCCCGAACAAGATCATGCTTGAATCTGTACTCGGCCTCCTCTTGGATAGACGGCTTCTCGGCTGCAAGAAGAAGATCGGCAGCGACAAGTGCATCAATCGACCGCCGCAGGTCGAGTCCCGAGACCTCGCCAGTCCACTCGAGAGCGGACAGCCAGAGCACTTGGCCGATGACGGCCGCATCTTTCAGGACGGCCTTATCTCGTGCGTGTAGCGCATCGAGGCGTGCGGCAATGACTCCTCGCACTGAGTCGGGCCGGGGCATTGACTCGAGCGCCTCGAGAGCCTCCTTCGTCGGCTGATCGAAGATCGCTTGCTCTGAAAGCCCGCGAACATACTCCTCCACGTAGAGGGGATTCCCGCCGACTCTTTTCTCCAGAGCATCGGCCAGGACTGGAGACACTGGCCAGGCTGATAACAGCGCCGATACGAGACTCCGGGAGTCATGATCGGGTAGGGCCCGGAGATTGAGCGTCGTCGTAGCCGATCCACTTGTGAGAGCAAGCCGCTCCGTCAGGGCATCGCGCGACGTGCACAGCAGGAGCAGTGTGGAATCGTGTGTCCGGCCCGCTAGATAGTCAAGAAAATCGAGCAGGCTCGTCTCAGCCCATTGGAGATCCTCGAATACGAGCACGGTCGGCCGACGGCGAGCGAGTTCTTCAATGTACTGCCGCCATGCGGAAAACGCCTCTTCTCGAAGCGCTCGTCGTCTATCAGGATTTCCGGAAGCCTCAAGGCGTTCCGAATCGAGTCCAAGCAATCGGCCGAGCTGGGTCTGAATCCGCGCAGCTTTGGTTGACGGCAGTCGGAGACGGGAGACCTCGTCCGCAAGTTTCTTACGGACCGCCTCTGTGTCGTCTCCGATGAGAACACCCGCCTGCTGGCGAACGAGATCGGCGAGCGCCCAGTATGGGCCACCTCCTGCCTCGAGTCCTTGTGTCTGGTTATCGCTGCCGCGCACTGGGTAGGCGAGCGAGCGAGTGCTGATCCAATTGACCGCGCTGCCTCTCCGCTCGGCGCGTACGCGGAGCTCAGCCAGGAGCCGGCTCTTTCCGATTCCGGCTGGCCCCACGAGGAGTCCGTACTGAGGCGTTCCGCCTCTGGCCTGGCCGAGCAGGCCTTCCAGCTGGGCAAGCTCGCTCTCTCGCCCTACGAAGGCTGTCGAGGTTAGCCGCTTTGGAACGGTGCGGAGCACTTCCCAGGCATGAATCGGGTGCGCCTTCCCTTTCACCGAGATGCTGCCCCTGTCGAGATAGTCGATAACCGAAGCGGTTGCGTTCTTCGTGCGTGTATCCACGAGAATTCCGTCCTCTGGGGCCGCGCCCTCGAGTCGGGACGCCGAGTTGACAACGTCCCCGGAGACCATGACGTCGCCTAGCTCAGGCTTCGCGTTGAGGTCGACGACTGCCTCACCGGTTGTGATGCCGATCCGGAAGTGGAGATCGAGAGCGGGCTCCTCCCGATTCCGCCTGGCGACGATAGAGCGAATGCCCAGGGCGGCTCGTACGGCGCGCGAGGGGTCGTCCTCGTGGGATCGAGATCTGCCGAAGACTCCGAGCACCGCGTCCCCGATGAACTTCTCTGTCTCACCGCCGTGACCCTGGAGCTCCTCTCGGACAGACTGGAACCATCTGGTCTGGAGTGTTTTCCAATCCTCGGCGTCGAGGCCTTCCGCCTTCGCCGTCGACCCAACGAGATCGCAGAAGAGGACCGTTACGACCTTGCGCTCGGCATCGACGTCAATCTCGACGCTTGTGAGCTGGTGGCCGCAATACGCACAGAACCGCGCGTCGTCAGGACTCTCGCGCTGGCAGTTCGGGCAGAGCACGGGGCCCTCCGCCTTTCTCTCGCTCACCGATCTGACTGCAAGCAAGTAAATCTGTTCAGTTCCAAAAGTGACAAGTACCTCGCAAGGCTTTCCTCGGATTGACACGTTTCCGAGGGCTGTGGGAAGGTATGTGCCAGATGCAGCGAGGCTCTTCTGACGGGCGGTCTATCCGTGGCTAGGCGTCGCGCATTGATCGTCGGCGTCGACCAGTACGCAAACTACCCGGGACTCAAGGGCTGTGTGAACGACGCGCTCCTCGTTCGCTCGGTGCTGAAGTCGGATCTCGGCTTCCCGAATCGAGACATCCGCGTCCTGGTTGACGAGCGAGCGACGAAGGACGCGATTCTCTATCGGCTCGAAAGCATGATTCGAACCGCGAACGAAGGCGACATCCTCTTCTTCTACTTCGCGGGTCACGGCTCTCAGATACGCGACCGGGACGGCGACGAGTTAGTCGACTACCTGGACGAGATCATCTGTCCATTCGACATGGACTGGGACACGCGGACGTTCATCGTCGATGATGAGCTCTTCGAGCTCTTCTCACTGATTCCGGGCGGCGTCCTATTCGAGGCCATCCTGGACACGTGCTTCTGGGGTGCCGGCGTGAGCGATAGCCTTGGCCCGACACTGGGTCGCGAGTTCGCCCAGATACGGTTTCTTCCTCCACCACTGGACATCGCGGCCCGAGCCGAAGGGGACGAGGGTGAGCTGGATGTGCATGCAATTGCGGCTCCCTTCCGATCTGATGAGGCATTTCTCTCGCTCTGGGCAGCGTGCGGCGAGGGGGATAGCGCGGCTGAGATCAACATCGGGGGTCGCACCAATGGCGTGTTCACCTACCTCGGTTTCCAGCGTGTCGAAGCTCTTATCGACGCGATCGAGACGGGCCGCCTGAGTCGCATGGAACTTCTCGAAGATCTCCGAGACGCTATTGCCGAGGCCGGCTACACGCAGGTTCCTGAGCTTGCGGCGTCGCGAGGACTCGAAGACGAGCCCCCCTTTGGGCCGACTGCGTATGAGTAACGATGAGCGAGCCGCCTCCTCGGCGGCTTGGCGTACGACTAGCTGGGGGAAGGGGGCGATGCCCTTAGGCTGGTCGTCTGCGGCGCGTGCAATCTCGCGAAGGAGTCGCGGTGTCCCCGAATGGCGTTGAGAAGCGCGTCGATCTCGTCTTCGAGGGCGGCGGCGTCAAGGGGATCGCTCTGGTTGGCGCGGCAGCTCTGCTCGCCGAGGAGGGCTTCGAGCCACGCGCTGTCGCCGGGGCTTCGGCCGGTGCGATCGTCGCGGCTGGCGTTGCCGCAGGATTCGGCCCCGAGGAACTGCGAGATGTCATCCTCGAACTCGATTACTCGCAGTTTCGGGACGAGGCGTGGGAGGATCGGATACCGCTGCTGGATCGCGGCCTCAGCATTCTCCTCGACCAGGGTATTTACGAAGGCCGCGTCCTCCACGACTGGATGCGCGACCTGCTCGAGCAGAAGGGTGTGCGCACGTTCGGCGATCTCGTCCATCCCGAGTTCGCGGACGAGTCTCGGAACAGATACCGACTTCAGGTCATCGCCTCCGATGTCACGGCCCGGCGTCTGCTCGTCCTTCCGCGCGATGCCGGCATCCTCGGTGTTGATCCAGACGACCTGAGCGTTGCCTTGGCCGTTCGGATGAGCATCAGTATCCCCATCTTCTTCGAGCCTGTGCGTTGGCTTAACCCCGAGACCGGGAACGAGCACCTGATCGTCGATGGGGGAATGCTCTCGAACTTCCCCGTCTGGCTGTTCGATAGACATGGAGTTCCGCGGTGGCCGACCTTTGGACTGCTTCTCGCGGAGCAAGACCCTCGAGAGTCGATCGCCGAGCGAATTGAGCGTCGCGAAATCAGCGGGCGCGGTGTTATAACTCTGATCGAGTACTTGAAGAGCCTGGTCCAGACGATGCTCGAGGCCCACGATCGGATGTATCTCGACCAGGCCGACTACGCGCGCACGATCATGATCCCGACGCTCGGCGTCACTACGACCGACTTCGGCATCTCCCGGGACCGCTCCATCGCCCTGTACGAGTCTGGACGCAAGGCTGCCAGGGAGTTCCTCGACGAATGGGACTTCGACGAATACATCGCCGCCTACCGGACCGGGCAGGAGCACTCCAGGCCGCGGCTCCCAACGGTGTCCGGCGCGTGAGTCAGCCGAGCTATCCGGCGGTCGACTTTGCCTTCAGAGAGGCCTTGTACGCGCGTTTCTTAGCCTGGTAGCTCTCTAAAGCCTCGGCCGAATCGACGTCGCCGAGGGACATGTGCGACGGCGCGCGTTCCTCCCATCCCGACGGCTGAACGCCAAACCGTCTGGCCAGGACGGCGATGATCGTTGCGGCCTTCGTGTCGCCGATGCCGGGCAGGCCAAGGAGACGCTTCTCGAGGTCTGGTGCGTCCGACGCCTCAGTCCAGACGCGCGACGCATCTCCGCCGTAGTCGGATGCAATGACACTGCAGAGGTCTTGGGTTCGCTCGGCCATCCGACCCGGAAAACGATGCAACGCTGGTTTCTCGCGGAAGACCGCTTCGAGCTCGGCGGGATCCATCGCCGCGATGCGAGTGGCATCGAGAGTGCCAATCCGATTCTGGAGCTCGTAAGGCGCTGAGAACGCACGCTGAAGCGGGACTTGCTGGTCGAGTTCGAAGCCGATCAGGAGGGCCAAGGGATCTTCAGCGAGCAGTCGGTCGGCGTCGTCGTTACCGGTGAAGTGGAGCCGTTCGGGCCTGGTATCGGTCATACGACGATCCTAGCCTCCCTCGGGCAGCTCGCGTCTAGGCCAATGACTCCAGCTCCTTGGGGTTGGCGTCCACACAGCGACATCTCAACGGCCGATCCTCTATCGGCGCACTCTCGATTCAACCGGTCGCACTCGTGTGCGTCTCTTCACCGTACGATCGCAGTGGGAGGCGGGCTGCGGGACCCCGATGAGACGCGCGGAGGCGAGCGGTCGCGGGGTGGTACCGGAGAGGTAGGCTGGGCGAGTGGATCCCCTCGCACCGTTCCAGCCGGCCGTCCGCGACTGGTTCGAGCAGACCTTTGCTGAGCCAACACCGGCTCAGAGTGGAGGATGGCCTGCGATCGCGTCCGGCCGCCACACACTGATTCAAGCGCCGACCGGGTCCGGCAAAACGCTCGCCGCATTCCTCTGGGCGCTCGATCAGTCCACGCCGGGCGAGGGGACACAGGTGCTTTACGTTAGTCCACTCAAAGCGCTGAGCTACGACGTCGAGCGCAACCTTCGGGCTCCGCTTGCCGGAATCGGCTCTGAGCTCAGGGTCGCGGTTCGAACCGGGGATACGCCGATGAAGGAACGCACGGCGATGCTTCGGCAACCGCCCGACATCCTGATCACGACGCCCGAATCGCTCTTCCTCATGCTTACGTCACAGGCCCGCCGAATCCTCGGTGGCGTGCACACGTTGATCGTCGATGAGGTTCACGCGCTCGCCGGCAGCAAACGTGGCTCTCATCTCGCACTCTCTGTCGAGCGACTTGAGCGGCTGACAACAGGTCCTCTACAGCGCATCGGACTCTCAGCAACGCAGCGACCCCTCGAGGCAATCGGGAAGTTCGTCTCCGGAGGTCGGGAGATCGAACTCGTCGATGCCGGGCGGTCCAAGGAGCTCGATCTCGAAGTCGTTGTTCCTGTCGACGACATGCGCGAGCCCGGCGACGGGAACTCCATCTGGCCGTCGATCTATCCGGAGCTCCTGCGACTGGTCGAGGCACATCGCTCGACGATTGTCTTTGTGAACAACCGTCGGCTGGCGGAACGCCTGGCGCTTCGAATGAACGACCTCGCTGAGCGTGAGATTGCTCGAGCGCATCACGGGTCGCTTGCCCGAGAGCAACGTATCGAAGTCGAGGAGTTACTTAAGAAAGGCGAGGTTCCGGCGCTCGTCGCGACGTCGTCTCTCGAACTCGGGATTGACATGGGAGCTGTCGACCTCGTGATTCAGGTCGAGTCGCCGAAATCGGTCGCCCGAGGGCTTCAACGAGTTGGCCGCTCCGGACACCGGTTGGACGAGACGTCGATCGGCCGGATTTTTCCAAAGTTTCGCGCCGATCTGCTCGAGTCGGCGGTCGTCGCAGAACGAATGCAGGACGGCGCGATCGAGGAGACACAGCTCCCCGAGAATCCGCTGGACGTTCTCGCCCAGCAGATCGTCGCGATCGCCTCGCAAGAGGTCGTTTCCGTTGACGAGTTGCACGATCTCGTCCGTCAGGCTTACCCGTTCCGAGAGCTATCGCGGGCGCAGCTCGAGAACGTCCTCGACATGCTCGCCGGCCGGTACCCGTCCGAGGAGTTCGCGGAGCTGCGGCCGCGCATTACCTGGGATCGAATTGAAGGCACGTTGCGTGGGCGCGACGGTGCGGCTCGGCTGGCTGTGCAGAACGCCGGCACGATCCCAGATCGGGGACTGTTCGGCGTCCACCTGGTCGACGGCGGCGGCCGGGTAGGAGAACTCGACGAGGAGATGGTCTATGAGGCGCGGGAGGGCCAGACGTTCCTGCTCGGTGCCTCGACCTGGCGGATCGAGGAGATCACGCGAGATCGCGTGCTCGTGTCTCCTGCCCCGGGCGTCCCGGGTTCGATCCCGTTCTGGAAAGGAGAAGGTGTTGGTCGGCCCGCCGAGCTGGGTGAAGCCATCGGCCGAGCAGCCCGAGAGATCGTCGCGCTCGACGACGAGCGTGCGATCGGTCGCCTGCAGGATCGTCATGCGCTCGACGGGCGAGCGGCGCGGAATCTTCTTGTCTACCTGCGAGAGCAAGAAGCTGCAACCGGTGCAATCCCATCCGATCGAACGATCGTCGTTGAGCGGTTCAGAGACGAAATCGGTGACTGGCGGATCTGCATCCTCACCCCGTTCGGTGGTCGTGTTCATGCACCGTGGGCGCTTGCACTCTCGGCGCGCTTTCGAGAATCGCTCGGACTCGAGGTCAACTCGATCTGGTCAGACGACGGTGTGGCGCTCCATCTGCCCGACGCCGAGACGCCGCCGCCGACAGGCGACGTTCTCGTCAGCCCCGACGAGCTGGAAGAACTCGTTCTCCAAGAGCTTCCCGATACCGCCCTCTTTGGCGCCCGCTTTCGCGAGAACGCGGCGCGCGCGCTCCTCATCCCGCGACGGCGACCCGGACAGAGGACCCCGCTCTGGCAGCAGCGGCTCAAGGCGCAAGGCCTTCTCCAAGTAGCGCGGCGGTATCCGGACTTTCCGATCGTCCTCGAAACGATGCGCGAGTGTGCTCGAGACGTCTTCGATCTTCCCGGGCTCCGCCGAATCCTCACGGACTTGCAGACGAGGCGAATCGATCTGGTCGATGTCGAGACGCCGGTTGCGTCGCCTTATGCGACATCACTGCTCTTCGACTACATCGCGACCTACATGTACGAAGACGACACGCCCCTCGCCGAGCGGCGTGCGCAGGCCCTCGCACTCGATCGTGATCTCCTCCGTGAGCTTCTCGGCCAGGAAGAGCTCCGGGATCTCCTCGATCCTGACGCGGTCAAACAGGTTGAGCACGAGCTCGCCGGCCGGGCGAGCAGTCCGGATCAACTACACGATCTTCTGCTCAGACGGGGTGATCTGGCTGGGGATGAGTACGAAGCGAAACATGCGGAAAGCCTCGTCGAGGAGCGTCGCGCGGTTCGGGTGACGATCGCCCGCCAGCGGCGGCTGATTGCGGCGGAAGATGCTGGGCGTTATCGGGACGCGCTCGGCGCGATGCCGCCGGCGGGTCTTCCGGATTCCTTCCTTGAGGGTGGGGAGGAACCTCTCGCATCATTGCTCGTCCGCTTTGCCAGGTCGCGCGGCCCGTTCACCACCGCCCAGGTCGCTGCGAGATTCGGTCTAGGCGAGCGGCAGGCTGAGACCGAGTTAGCCCGGCTTGAAGCTGATGGTCGGCTTGTCCGTGGCGAGCTCCGACCCGGCGGTATCGAGCGTGAGTGGTGTGATCCCGACGTCCTTCGTCGGTTGCGCCGACTCAGCCTCGCCAAGCTTCGCAAGGAGGTGGAACCGGCTGGAGCGAGTTCGTTTGCGCGCTTCCTGCCCGCCTGGCAGGGCGTCGATCGACGCTCGAGTCTGCGTGAGGCGATCATCCCGCTGCAGGGCGTGTCATTACCCGCCGCGCTGTGGGAGTCCGAGGTACTACCTCGTCGCGTACCGGACTTCGCGCCCGCGGAACTGGATCAACTTTGTGCCTCGGGCGAAGTTGTGTGGCTCGGCGCGGGTCTTGAGCGAGTCGCGCTGTACTTTCGCGAAGACGCGTCGGCGCTCGGGCGCCCTCAAGCTCTCTCGCCTCCCGAGGGTGAAGTACACAGCGCAATTCGCGGGTCTCTCTCAATAGGAGCACTCTTCTGGTACGACCTGGTGAACACAACCGGCCTCGACTCGGCCGAGGTGCTCCCGGCGCTCTGGGATTTGGTTTGGGCAGGCGAGGTCACCAACGATGCCTGGCAGCCGCTCCGCGCGGAGCGACGCTTCACGACGCCGAGGAGTGAGAAACGCCAGCGACGGTTCTCCCGCCAGCGTGCCAACACAGTGACTGCGACGCAAGGCCGATGGACCCTCACCGACGCACTCTTCGCGGCCGACCCCGATCCCCGTGCTCTCGCCGAAATTCTGCTCGAGCGACAGGGCATCGTCACCCGCGATGCGGTGCGGAGTGAGGGTGTTCCCGGCGGCTACGGCGCCGTGTACGGGGAGCTCAAACGGCTCGAGACTCTCGGAGTCTGCCGCCGTGGCTATTTCGTGGAGGGGCTCGGCGGTGCGCAGTTCGCGTTGCCTGGCGCCGTTGAGCGCCTGCGTGACCGGCCCGCGGAGTCAGCACTCGTGCTCGGCGCGGCCGATCCGGCGCAACCGTACGGCGCTGCCCTCCCGTGGCCAAAGCGCGCGGGCGCACGGGCAGCCCGTGTTGCCGGTGCGTACGTCGTGCTCCTTGGCGGAGAGGCAGCCCTGTTCGTCGAACGGCGCGGGCGGTCGCTGACTCCGTTGCGTGAACCCGAGCCCAGCTGGTTGCGCGAGGCCCTCGCTGCTCTCGTCGAGTATGCGCGGCGGCGCGCGCTCAAGCGCCTTGCCGTCGAGCGGTTTGACGGTCAGCCGGTCAACGAGAGTTCGATTGCGCCGCTTCTCGTCGAGGCTGGCTTTCTCGCGGGCCCGCGCCGCGCCGTCCTCCGGTCGTCGTGACGGCTACGGGTTCTCGGCCGAAAGGAGCCGAGGTGAAACTCGGCTGTCCTTGGTGTCGATCTCGTCACTCTGCGCGCACCACCGCTGAGGAGTTTGACGGTAACCTCGTTGGTGGGTGGTGGCACGGGGTGGCCCCGGATCGGGATGGAACTGGAGGGGTCGGCCATGCCTGAAGGGGACAGTATTCGTCGGACCGCGATGGCTCTTCGCGCACTCGTCGGTCAGACGGTCAGTGCCGAGACGCCGCACCCGCGGGCGACGCAACACCGGCTCGCCGAACGACTCGATGGTCGCCGGCTCGTGGATGTTGAGGCGCGCGGGAAGAATCTGCTGCTGACATTCGAAGGCGACGTTGTACTGCGAAGTCACCTCCGGATGACCGGCCGCTGGCAGGTTCGCGATGCTGACCCTCCCGTCCAGGGACGGCCCTGGCTGATCCTGCGCGGCGATGATCGTCAGGCCATTCAGTGGAACGGACCTATTCTCGAGCTCGGTCGCTCGCACCATTCCTTCAAAGACGTCCGGAGGCTCGGGCCGGACATCATGGCGAGCGAGCTTGACGTCGACGAAGCAGCAGCCAGGTTCAGATCGGCTGACCAGGAGAGGGAGCTGGGAGAAGCTCTTCTCGATCAGCGATTTGTTGCTGGAATTGGCAACAAATGGAAGTCTGAGGGGCTCTTTTCCGCCCGACTCTCTCCCTGGCAACCCCTCCGAGGGCTTCGTGACGCTGATCTGACCGCCCTCCTCCTCAAGACCTCTGAATTGATGCGAACTCCTCGAGCCGAGCAAAGTCGCATGGTCTACCGACGGGCCGGGCGACCTTGCCGCGCGTGCGGCGTGCTCATTCGCTCGCGCGCGCAAGGGGATGAGGCCCGGCTGACGTACTGGTGTACGGATTGTCAGGGGAACGGCCAGGAAGACTGATCTGGCCTCGTCTAGTCGATAGTTGTTTGCCGACAGGCAAACGCCCTCGGGCAGGAACGAGGCGAGACAGCGCGTATGCCGACTCGTGCCTGTCAGCACTCCCCGGTCGCCTGAGCTTTACCGTGCGCTCAGGGCGTTTTGTCTCGACGCGTTCTTCGAACTCTGTGCCGAACTCGAGCACGGCGCCGACATCCCCGTGTCTCTGGAAGAACATTCCCGTCCCGACGGTCCTGCCTTGTACGAGTATCGACCGCTCGTGACCTCCTTCATCGAGTCGCACGCCGACCGGATCACAAGGGGAGAGGACGCGCAGGTGGCGCTGAACGCGCTAAAGGACGAGCCCGCAGCCGGGCTGCTCGCGCGCGCGTATGTAGGCGATGCGATCGGTGAGGACGATGCCCTCCGCCGGACCGTGCTCGTCCCGCTCCTCGTCCGAACGGCAGAGGTCTGCGGGGGGTTCGACTGGGATGATCGTTCGTTCGATCGTGCTTTCGCCGAGATCGAGAGCACGCTGTTCGGGAATGAGCGGCACTATCTTGCCAAGACGCCGCTGATTGGTCTGACTGCGGGCTCGGCTGTTGATTTAGGACGCGGCATCAGTGTCAGACCGGCGGTGCCAGACGAGTTCTCCGCGGAATGGCCCGACGCAACTCGGCTCGTTCCTCGCGATTTCGGACGAGAGGTGGATCGATCGCTCGTTCTCGAGATTGACCGGACTCTCGAGAGCGCGGCGTGCCGCGTCCCCGAAGCGCCCCGGGAGGTCGCACGGGTGGTCTCGGCTCTCCGATTAGTGATGCCAGGCTCCCTTGCGGCAGGGCCCACCCTGTTCGAACTTCTCGATCAGCGGCCGTACGGCACCCACCCGATTCCTTTGCTGGCGGCGCAACAGCCGCCAGGGGAACCGAACCGTCTCGATCAGTTCCGAGCCCCACTCGTCGGGCAGCTCCAAGGTCGGCTGCTGGACGGGTTCGACGATCCCGAAATCCTCGAAGCCCTCGACCGCTGGGAGCTCGCCCTGTTCCACAGCGGTCCTCAACGTGCAGACGAGCTTCGCGAAGCTCTCGAAAACCTTCTCGGCGGAGAGGAGGGGGCTTGGGCAGCCGCAATGCGTGCTTCGGTCCTCCTCGGTGAGTCGCCCGCAGAACGGCACGAATTACTCGTCGCACTTCGCGCACTGATCGAGGGCGATGGTGCGGGACCGGCGGCAGAAGGCGCAGTACGCCAACTGCTCCTGGAAGTCCTCCTACGCGGAGGTCGGGAGGAACTGCTTTCTGGCCTCGATGCCGCGTTGCTCGGGGTTCAACCTCGACCGGAGCTCACCCCGCTGTCCGGTACTGCGCTCGTAGCCACTTAGCGCTACGGATTCCTGCGCACCTTCGGAGCGGCTCGCCCTTTGAATCGCGCGTGCCGGTACGCACTCCGCACATTTGTCACTCGCGGACTCAGTTACGTCGAAGCCTTCTCATTACCGTGGGTGCATGGAAGAGGCCCAGCGAGTGTTCGCGAGACTGGAGCGAATTGATGCGCTCAAGAGATCCAACTCCGAGTCGGCCGAGCTCCTCGGCGAAGTCCGCTGTCTGCTTCGCGAAGGGGAGCTCTGGCTCCGGCGGGAGCGGGAGGCCGGCGGCACCGAAGGAACTGAGCGCGCGTTCGAGTTGATTCAGCACTGCCAAGATCGGCTTTCAGAATGGCGTGGCCTCGACCAACAGCGTCAACGTACGGCAGGCCTAGTGCGTAGCTCTCGGTCCGATTGACGGGTCGCGCCGACTGGGTTGACTCCTCGCGCAGTCCGGGCGACGTCCTAGCTCGCCGCCAGCATTACGGGTCGAGATGGTCGATTTCGCGGCGAAAACTTGCTGAAGAAAGTCTTGCGCGGAGCAGCCGAATGGCCCAGGAGTACGCGTGAAGGACTGTGCTACGCTGACCCGAAATTGGAGGCGAGATGAGCCTCTCCGGCCTAACCATGCGTCCCGATCTGTGGGCGCCTTCCTCTGAGGGAACAAAGCGCAGCCAGGTCATCGCCCTGGCGAACCAAAAAGGCGGGGTCGCCAAGACCACGACGACGCTCAATCTTGCCGTTGCGTTTACGGAGCAAGGCTTCCGCGTACTCGCAGTGGACCTCGACCCGCAGGGGAACCTGACGATGAGTCAGGGCATGGACCCGGACTCGCTCGAGCGTTCGATGTTCGACGTCCTCGTGCGGGCGCTGCCCATCAACGACGTCATCCGCCACGTCGAGGTCGACGTCGCCGTATCGTCGATTGATCTCGCGGGCGCCGAACTTGCTCTGTCCAGCATGATCGGACGAGAGCGGGCTCTGCAAAAGGCGCTCCTGCCGGTCCGTCAGCGGTACGACTACATCCTGATTGACACGCCCCCGAGCCTTGGGCTTCTCACCATCAACGCGTTGACTGCGTCGGACTCGGTGATTGTGCCGGTCCAGTGTGAGTATCTGTCGCTGCGGGGTCTTGTCCAGTTGGAAAACACGCTCTCGATGATCCGCGAGAACCTCAACCCGATTGTGGAGATTCGGGGAATCCTCCCGACCATGTATGACGGGCGAACGCTGCACAGTCGCGAGGCGATCGAGATGTTGAAAGAGAACTTTGGTGAACTCGTGTTCGAGACGCGGATCAAGAAGACCGTCCGCTACGCGGAGGCCCCTGTCCAGGGGAGCTCGGTTCTGAAGTACGACCCAGGCGGGCCGGCGGCGGAGGCATACCGCGAGCTTGCGAAGGAGGTGCTCAATGGCGCGAAACCGCGCGAGCATGCGTGAAGGCCCACTTTCCGAGCTTTTCAAGGCCACCGACGCAGCGAAACAACAGGCCGAAAAGGCTCCCGGTCGAGAGGACGAAGAGTCCGGCGGACAGGACGCGATAGCTGAGAAAGCGGCTAAAGGTCGCCGCAAGAAACAGACAACGTCAGCGGGCCAAAAGGCGTCCAGGACAAGTGAGGAGACGGCCAGCGTCGAGCAGCGCCAGCCGTCGACACCCGCCTCTGACGCTGACGAGGCCCAGAAGGACGTCGAGAAAGAGCTCGCGCCGGTAGCGCAGTGGGTCGAGCCGGCGGAGCGGCCCATACGGAAACCGAGTCCCGACTCCGCAGCCTATTTGGCAGTGATTCGCGTTGTCGGAGTTGGCGGGGCGGGCCTCAATGCGGTCAACCGGATGATCGAGGCCGGAATCTCCCAGGTCGAGTTCATCGCTGTTAACACGGACGTCCAGCAGTTGCGCATGTCCGATGCGCCCGTGAAGTTGCACATTGGTCGAGAAGTCACCCAGGGGCTCGGCTCGGGTGCCGATCCGGAGCTGGGTCGCTTGGCGGCGGAAGAGGCGTACGACCAGCTCAAGCCGGTCCTCAAGGGATCGGACATGCTGTTCGTCACGGCCGGCGAGGGAGGTGGCACCGGGTCAGGCGCGGCTCCTGTCATCGCTCGCATCGGACGCGAGCTCGGCGCTCTCACGGTGGGCATCGTGACCGTACCGTTTCGATTCGAAGGCACGAGACGTCGGCAGCAGGCGGAGGCAGGAGTAGAAGCGCTTCGGGCGGTCTGCGACACGGTCATCGTGATTCCCAACGATCGATTGCTCGAGGTCCTGGATCGGTCGACATCGATGCTCGACGCGTTCCGGGTCGCGGACGACGTGCTTCGACAGGGAGTTCAGGGCATCTGCGACCTGATCACGATGCCCGGCCTCATCAATTTGGATTTCGCTGATGTCCGGACAATCATGCAGGACGCCGGCACCGCACTCATGGGAATCGGGTTCGCCACCGGCGAGGCCCGAGCCAAAGACGCCGCTGAGCGGGCGCTTGGCTCACCGCTCATCGAGACTGAGATCGTCGGCGCTCGAGGGATCATCCTCTCGATTGCTGGGGGCGAGGACCTCACCCTCCTGGAGGTCAACGAAGCGGCAGAGGTCATCCGCGATGCGGCGACTGAGGAGACAAACATCATCTTTGGTGCAACCATCGATGAGCGACTCACGGGGCAGGTCTGGGTTACGGTCATTGCGACCGGGATCGGGCGTCCAGGTCGTCGAGCTCCCGTCGTGACCGAGGCCACCGAGGACACGGTGCTTGAGCCGCCGAGTTTTCTCAAGGATCTCTAGAGGGGATCCACCCGCACGCCCGGTCAGATCTGGGTGATGCGGCCCCGGTAACAGACGCGGGGCCTGACCTAGTCGACCACTAGTCTCTCGTGCATGAACGGCGCGATCGCTGCCGGCCACCCGCTGACGGCCGAGGCCGGGGTCCGGATCCTGGCCGAAGGAGGAAACGCCGTCGATGCGTGTGTCGCAGCCGCGTTCGTGGCCTGGGTCGCAGAAAGTCCCCTCACGGGTCCCGGCGCGGGCGGCTTCATGCTCGTACACCGTGGACGGGATGGCGCGAATCGCCTTCTTGATTTCTTCGTGGCGATTCCAGGCTCGGGACTAACGGACGAAGTCGAAGAGATGGAGCGCGTCGACGTCCGCTTCGACGCTCAGACGACCCAGCCCTTCCTCGTCGGACCATCCTCCTGCGCTGTCCCGGGCGTTCCGCTCGGATTAGCGGAGGCGCACCGACTCTATGGGCGTCTGCCCTGGCGTGAGTTGCTCTCACCGGCTACCGAGCTCGCTCGTGCCGGTGTACGGATGAACGCCTCCCAGGCGAATCTCCACGAGATTCTCGACCCGATACTCCGTCGTGAGCCGGAGGGTCGGGCGGTCTACGGAGAGGCAGCACCACTCGCTGAAGGACATCTCCTGCGAATGCCAGAACTCGCCGACACGCTCGAGCTCCTCGCGCACCATGGAGTCGACGTGCTCTACCGGGGTGAATTAGCGGAGGAGACGACGCGCTACATCCGACGACGGAACGGTCGGTTGACGAGAGCCGACCTCGCCGCGTATCGCGTGATAAGACGACAGCCGATCTCCTGCGGTTTCCGCGCCTGCGAATTCGTGACGAATCCGCCCCCGTCCTCCGGCGGCATCCTGATCGCTTTCGCCCTGTGCCTTCTCGACGCGCTGGACGAGCCGGCGAGCGCTCACTCCGCCGAGGCGGTGGCGATACTCGCCGAGGTGATGCGAGAGGTCTCGAGGGCACGAGGGCCGCGGTTCGTCTCCGAGCTCTACCGCGGCGGTGCGGCCAAGCGGCTACTCAGCAGTGCAAGCGTCGCGGAGTCGGTGGCACGTATCCGAGCGTCAGATACGGCTGTCCGTGCCGAGCCGCGTGGCCTTCCTTCAACCACGCACGTCAGTGTTGTTGACGCTGTCGGGAATGCTGCCTCCCTGTCAACGTCGACGGGGAGTGGTTCCGGAGTCGTCGTTCCTGGCACGGGGATTCACCTGAACAACATGCTCGGGGAAATCGACCTCAATCCGGCTGGAACCCGCCGATCTCCCGGCCGCCGTCTCACGAGCATGATGGCGCCGTCTCTGGTGCTGGACCATGCACAGCCGAAGCTGGTCGTCGGTAGCGCGGGTTCGGAGCGACTACGGGGTGCCATTCTTCAAGTCGTGCTCAACACCATCGATTACAAGATGGATGTCGACAAGGCGATCGATGCGCCCAGAGTTCATGAGGACGGGCGATACCTCCATCTCGAGGGGGGAATTCACCCGACCGTGGCGCGCCGACTGGAGGAGCAGGGATACAACGTTTGGCGTTGGCAAGACCGGAACCTGTTCTTCGGTGGAGTCGCGGCCGTCGGCGCCTCGGCGGAAGGCTCGTTTCAGGCTGCGGGCGATCCTCGTCGCGGCGGGATCGGACTCGTGGTGGGCCCGGGATGAGGGTCAGGCGAGCCACTCCACGCGACGCGGCGACGTTGGCCGCGCTTGCTCGAGCAGTCGGAGCCGAGGAAGAAGGTTGGCTAATCGCGGCCGGTGACTGGCGGACCGATTCGGAGGAGCGACGATATCTCAGAGCGATTCGCCGGGGCTCGGATTCTGCAGTGTTCGTTGCCGAGAACGGCGACGCGATCGTCGGCCGCCTCTCGATTGCCCGGGACCCGCACCCTGCGAGCCAGCACGTTGCCGACGTGGGGGTGATGGTGGAGCGCGGGCGCCGGCGCCAAGGGATCGGAACGATGTTGATGCAGGTTGCGGAGGACTGGGCGCGGTCACACGAGATCCGGAAACTCGAGCTGCATGTATTTCCTCACAACCGACCGGCCTTGGAGCTCTATCGAGTGCTCGGCTACCGGCAAGAGGGGTTTCGGCGTGCCCACTATCAGCGGGGGGACGTGCTGGAGGACGTCATCCTGATGGCGAAGGAACTCGAGTGACCGAACCGGACCGCAGCGCTCTCGCCGTCCGGGCTTCGCATCGCTTTTCGCGGAGACGGAGCTAAGGTAGAACCGGTGTCAACGGAACTCGAACGCGGTCAGCTCCTTACGCACGACGAAGAACTCGCCCTCGAAGAGGATCTGTGGACCGACGATTCAGATACTGACCACTCGGGCTGGTTCTGCGTCAGTACCGACCCCTTCCCGTGTCCGGCCAGCGGTTGTTCATTCGTCGCTGAGTTCATGACCGCGGCACACCTGATCTTGGTATGGGAGGAGCAAGACGATCCGAACCTCCTCCGGCATGCGGCGCGCGCAAAAGAAGTGGGTCGCAACCCGCGCGTCGTGACGTATGAGCGGTCGTATGGACCGAGCGCCTCGTACTACGCGTGGGAAGCGGCCGGCAGACCGGTTCACGGCGTCCGCCGGAGTTAGCCCCGCCTCGGGGGCCACCCCGCACCACCACCCGCTTTCGAGCATACTCGGAAATCTGTCACGCGTGGGTCGCGAAAAGCCCCAAGTCTGCAACGGTCACGACGGGCGTTGCGGCTCTCGCAGACGGCGCACCGCTCCGGCTGATAGCTAGGGAAACTCGACGCGGCCGTTTTGGCTGGCCCGCTCGTGAATCAGCCGATCACGGCGAACCGCCTCGGCGGCCTGTTCGAGGAGTCCTGCGAGGTGAATCACTCGCTCACGCTCCGAGACCTTCTCGAGCAGATCCTGTTTTACCTCGAGCCCGAGGTCGACACGCGCAGCGATCTGGTAAGCGATCGATCCTGGCTTTGTATCGAGGTCGTCGAGTTCGACTCCTGCTGCCTCGACGATGCCTCTGTACGCGGTCAGGCACCGCTCGATCTCCTCAGACGACGGATCGTCCCCACTGTCGGGAATCAGATCGACGGCTGCCGTTGCGAACGAGCGCTCGTCACTGACGTCGACGACCCGGAACCGGTCTCTGCCTTCAACGACGATGTTGAGACGCCCGTCCGAAAACCGTTCGAGCACCTGGACGATCGCTGCCTGGGTACCGATCTCACGCATCCCCTCGTCATCTGCGAATACGAGCCCAAAGGGCGATTCATCAGCAAGGCACTCTGTAACCAGTTCCTTGTAGCGCGGTTCGAAGATATGCAGCGGGACTCGCTCGCCCGGCAGGAGAACCAGTTGCAGTGGAAAGAGTCCGAGTTCCGCCATGCGACAAGCCTATTGGCTGGTCGGTGTCGGCTGCGTGACCGATGAGCGTGACCTGTGGCATGGACGGGCGGATCACCGGCACCGGCCGCTCCTCGGCTCGGTCAACTAAGGTGCTTATCGTGGCCCAGGCGAACTTCTTTCGGCCGGCGCTCGAAGCGGTTCGTCCGTACGAACCCGGACGGCCGATCGAGTCGGTTCAGAGAGAGCTCGGACTGGAGCGAGTTGTGAAGCTCGCGTCGAACGAAGGTTCATTCGGGCCTTTCTCAGCCGCGGTCGAGGCGATCGAGCGCACGGCCGGCGACCTCAACCGCTATCCCGACGGCGGGGCAGAGCGGTTGCGAAGCGCTCTCGCGTCGAAGCACGACGTCGACCCTGCGAACGTCGCGCTTGCTGCCGGAGCGGACGGTGTGATCGGCTACCTCAGCCTCGCGGCGCTCGAGCCCGAAGATGAAGTCGTCTGCGGCTGGCCGTCGTTTTTGAGTTACGTCTTGGCAGCGGCCAAGCTCGGTGCAATTCCGCGGACCGTCCCACTGCGGGGCGATCGATACGACGTCGTCGGAATTCTCGACGCGATTACGGCGCGAACGAAGATCGTCTATCTCTGCAACCCAAACAACCCGACAGGCACGATGCTCACGCGCGCCGAGGTGGACCACTACTTCGAGCGAGTCCCGCCACACGTGCTGACCGTTCTCGACGAGGCCTATTTCGAGTACATCGATGAGCCCGAGTATCCGGACGGCATCGACGAATACTTCAAGGGCGACCGACGAGTTCTCGTGCTCAGAACCTTCTCCAAGATCTACGGTTTGGCCGGTCTTCGCGTGGGTTACGGGGTCGGGCCGGCAGACGTCGTCTCTCACATAACGAAAGTCCGGAATCCCTTCGACATCAATCAGACTGCCCAGGAAGCGGCGCTCGTCAGCCTGGACGATCAGGAGGAAGTCGGGCGTCGTCGATCGGCGAACGCCGACGGCCGGAACACGGTCGAGAGCGCGTTGCGAAACCACGGCTTTCGGGTCGTCGAGCATCCGGTCGCCAACTTTGTCTGCGTCCACACGCAGGGCGATTCACAACCGGTTTGTGACGGGTTTCTGCGTGAGGGTGTGATCGTTCGCCCCCTCGCACCCTTCGGGGCACCAGACGCGTTCCGAGTGACGGTTGGGACGCCTGATGAGAACGCGTTCTTCGTGGCGTCGCTTTCCGCCGTGTCTCAGGCTGTCTCCGTCGACTGATTGAATCGACCACACGTGGCGTCGACGTGGACACTGGACGCCCTCGTCGAGGGTGTGCGGACTGGCGATCGCAGGGCAATCGCGCGGGCGATAAGCCTTGTCGAGAACGGCGACTCACGAGCCGGCCCACTCGTACGCGATCTCTATGCGGCGACTGGCTCGGGATACCTCGTCGGTTTCACAGGACCGCCGGGAGTCGGCAAGTCGACGCTCATTTCGGCGGTCGTGCGCCACGTCCGGGGTGGGGGAGCGTCCGTCGGCGTCATCTCCGTTGATCCGTCGAGCCCCTTCACCGAGGGCGCCCTCCTTGGAGATCGAATTCGACTCACCGACCATTTCTTAGACCCTGAGGTTTTCATTCGCTCGATGGGCACGCGCGGCCATCTCGGAGGGGTCTCCGAGGCAACGTTGCAGGCGGCGCTGGTGCTGGACGCGTCGGGCAAGGATCTGCTGTTCCTCGAAACAGTCGGCACCGGTCAGTCGGAGGTGGAGGTCATCTCGATCGCTGACACGGTCGTGCTCGTCCTCCAACCAGCGTCGGGCGACTCAGTCCAGGCGTTGAAAGCTGGGATCATGGAGATACCCGACGTGATCGCTGTCAACAAGTCCGATCACCCAGCCACATCCACGCTCGTCAAGGAACTCGAGCTGGTACTCGCGCTTGGCGAGTCAACCGGCTGGCGGCCGCCGATCGTTCTCACCGAAGCCGTTCGCGAGGAAGGCGCTTCGGCGCTCTGGGACGCCGTCCGTGACCACCGCCGACATCTCGAAGAGGGGGATCTCCTCGCCGAGAGGCGTGCGCGAAATCTGTCCGCCGAAGTCTTCAATCTTGCGAGTGCTCGGGCCTCGCGCCACCTCGAAACGACTGTGCGTGGCGATCCGGAGCTCGTGCGACTGCTCGATCGGGTCAAGGAGCGACGGCTCGATCCCCTGACCGCAGTCGAAGAGCTCCTCGACAAGGTCTTTCGTGTGCGCGACTCATCACTGAGTCAAGACGATTAGGCGGCAACCGACGCCGGCCGAGCGCGAGTTTTCTTTACCTCGACGCAACCGGCCTTAACCAAGTCCACATCTCGTCCTCACGAAGTCGGCTCAGGCTTCGAGCATGCGTGAAGCGGCGACGCAACATCCGATTCTCGTTCTTCTCGGCCTTCTGGTCTGCGTGGCGGTCTTCGGCTGGCTGCTGATCCGGCTAGGCGATTAGGCATCGAGCAGCGCGCCTGCCGGAAATCCCTCAGAGGCCGAGCTGGCGTGAGATCACGAGACGCATGATCTCGTTGGTGCCCTCTCCGATCTCGAGCACCTTCTGGTCTCGGTAGAGGCGAGAGATCGCGAACTCGTCCATGTAGCCGTAGCCGCCGTGAATCTGCACACCGTGGTCGGCCGCGCGCCGGGCGAGTTCACCCGTGTACAGCTTCGCCATCGCGGCGGCTTTCGCAAAGGGACGACCTTGATCCTTCAGCCATGCCGCCTTGTAGACGAGCTGGCGTCCAGCCTCAATCTCCGTCGCCATGTCCGCGAGCTTGAAGCTCACCGCCTGGAACCGCGCGATCGGTCGGCCGAACTGCTCTCGCTCGCGCGCATAACGGAAGGAGAGGTCGAAAGCTCCCTGTGCAAGTCCCAGACCCATCGCCGCAACCGAGATACGTCCGCCGTCGAGTATTTCAAGGAACTGCTGGAACCCCGCACCGCGTGCTCCGAGCAGGTGGTCTTCGGGGACAGCGCAGTCCGTAAAGGTGAGCGCTCGAGTGTCCGACGCCTTCCAGCCCATCTTCTCGAGCGGGGGGCCGAACTCGTAGCCGGGAGTTCCGTTCGGAATGATGATGTTCGAAATCTCGTCATCGCCCGTGCGCGCCGTGATCGTCACGCAGGCACTGATGTCAGTCCCGGCGTTCGTGATGAACATCTTCGAGCCGTTCACGATCCACTGACCGCCAACGAGCTCCGCGCTCGTGCGAGTCGCGCCGGCGTCGGAACCGGCGCCAGGCTCTGTCAGCCCGAATGCAGCTAGCTTTTCCCCGCGCGCCAGCGGCGGAAGCCACCGCCGCCTCTGGTCGTCGTTTCCAAACAAGAGGATCGGCATCGTTCCCAACGAGCTGTGCGCGGCGACCGTAATCGCGACGGACGAATCGATACGTGTGAGCTCCTCGATCGCGATCGCATACGAGAGGGTGTCCGCGCCAGCGCCGCCGAACTCCTCGGGAATCGGGATACCCATGAGGCCAAGCTCGGCGAGTTCTGCGACGAGCTCGTACGGAAATCGTCCCTCGCGGTCGAGGTCGGCGGCAACCGGCGCAATCTGCTGCTCGGCGAACTCGCGAACCGTCGTGCGAAGGAGTTCGTGTTCCTCTGAGAGATCGAAGTTCACGTGGAGAGCCGGCGCGCCAGCTCGGCAATCAGTCGGACACCATATCCGGTCGCACCGCGCCCGGAGTAGTAGTCACCCCGGCCGCGCTCGAGGAAAGCGGTGCCGGCGATATCGAGATGAGCCCATGGCCCTTCACCCGCGAACTCCTGGAGGAATCGAGCGGCATATACCGGTCCGGCTTGTCGGAGGTCCGACGAGTTCTTCATGTCGGCGAACCACGATCGGTAGTGCCGCACGTAGGTGTCGTGCAAGGGCATCGGCCAGGCGTGGTCACCGCTTGCCTCCGCCGCTTCGCCGATCGTCTCTACCCACTCCCCGTCATTGCCGAAGAGACCTGCGTAGTAATCACCGATCGCGACGACGATGGCGCCAGTCAACGTCGCAAAGTCGAGGATGTGAGTTGCCCCCGACTCACGGGCGTGCCAGAGCGCGTCCGCAAGGATCAACCGACCTTCGGCGTCGGTATTGGTGATTTCGATCGTCTTGCCGTTGGCCGCCTTGAGGATGTCTCCGGGTCGATAGGCATGACCCGAGGGCATGTTCTCGCACGCGGGGACGACGGTCAGAATCCTGACCGGAAGGCCGAGTGCCGCGACAGCGGCCGTCCCGGCAAGAGCTGCAGCTCCTCCACCCATGTCGGCCTTCATCTCATCCATTCGGGCCGACGGTTTTAGCGACAGTCCGCCCGAGTCGAACGTGATCGCTTTTCCGACGAGGCCGAGTCGTACATCGGGTTGCCGAGCGTCCGCGGGCTCGTATGCCAAAGTAATCAGGCGCGGTGGGTTGTGGCTCGCTTGGCTCACCGCGATGAAGGCGCCCATCCCCTCAGCTCGAATCTCTTCCGGGCCAAGCACGTTGACCTCGAGGTCGTCGATCTCCGCCGTCGTTTGCCGCGCAAACTCCGCGAGCGCTTCGGGAGTGAGCTCGTTAGCCGGAGCGTTGACCAGGTCTCGGCAAACGTTGATCCAACGCGCAATCACCTCGGTGTGCCGTGTCTGCTCGGCCACCGTCTCATCGCTTCGACCACACAGGACGAGGCGTTCGATCGGCCTCTTTCGCTCGTCGTTCGGCGACTTCCAGCGACCTGGATCGTAGGCCGCGATCGAAGCGCCCTCGGCGACAGCGCCCGCGACTTCCGCCGCCGCGAACTCCGAGCTCTCGGCGTCCAACATCCACGCAAGGGTGTTGCCACCAAGTTCCGCCGTCCGGTCGGCGGCCTTCGCCGCTGCGGTTCGAATCGCATCGAGATCGAGCTTGGTCGACTTTCCCAAGCCCACGGCACCAACCCTCGTCGCCTCGAGGTCGCCTCGCGTTCGCAGGATCGCGAGCGAGCCAACGGACCCCTTGAGCTCGCGCTCGCTGATCATCTTGGCCAACTCACCGCCGACTCGAGCGTCGAGCTGCTGTGCCAACGGCGAGAGCTCCGGAGGATCCGAGACCCCAAAGATCAGAACGTCAGCGGAGACTTGAGTCGGATCGGCGTCGGTGACCTCGATCTTCATGGCCGCGCGATGCTATCTGACCGAAGGCGCGGGGGGTTAAGTCTCCCGATTGGTGTGCCGATAGCAGCACCGTGCGTTAACCGCACTCTCTCCTCTCAGTCCGCAACCTCCACCCGCGGACGAAAACCCTCTCCCGACGGAAGCTCTCCGGACCGATTCGGAGAGCTTCCGCTTTCGATAACTCGGGCAACACGAAGCTCTGGGAGCTAAGAACCTCTAACTCAATGAAGGGACCCGTTCGGAGGTAGCGAAGTCGGTCGGCGTCCGTCGTCAAGCTGGGGAGGGATGTCGATGAGGGCAAGGCCGTGGGAGGTTCCGGATGGGTTGTGGGAGCGGATCGAGCCGTTGTTGCCCATCAAGCAGCGCGCTTTCGTTATCCGGGGCGCAGGCCGCTTGACGATCGTCGTGTCCTGCAGGGGATCTTGTTCGTGCTGCACACCGCGATCGGCTGGGAGCACTTGCCGCAGGAGCTTGGCTTCGGCTGCGGGATGACGGCCTGGCGGCGACTGCGCGGCTGGCAACGGGCCGGGGTCTGGGAGGAGCTGCACGGGTTGCTACTCGCCGAGCTGCACGCCGCCGATCAGCTCGAATGGGGGCGCGCGATCGCCGACTCCAGCCACCTGCAAGCGAAAAAAGGGGCGCCAAAATTGGCCCCAGCCCGGTCGACAGCGGGCCGTCTGGGCAGCAAGCACCACCTGCTCATGGACGGAGGCGGTGTCCCGCTCGCGTGGACGCTCACCGGCGGCAACAGAAACGATGTCACCCGGCTGCTCGAGCTGCTCGACCGGGTGCCGCCGGTCCGAGGCCGCGTCGGTCGCCCG
>CAYTCZ010000057.1:0-24575 GCA_964436315.1 uncultured Gaiellales bacterium
CACGTCGAGCCCACGAGACGCGAGCCCGCTCGCGAGCTCGTGATCGTAGGCCGGCGTGAAGGCAGCCGGGTCGACCAGGAGGACACGCATCCCTCCCTAGACTAGTGGTCTCCCCATGAAGTACGCGCTCGGCAGATCCACGGAAAACCCCACGTATCAGCGGAGACAATCAATCAGCCAGAAGAGCGGGGACGGTCGTTGATGGAACTCGGAGTACGCACATGGAATCTCTTTCACGGACGTACTGATCCGCCGTCGGACGAGCTCTATCTCGAACAGATGGTTCGACTGGTGACCGCCGACGAACCCGACGTCGTCTGCCTCCAGGAAGTACCCGTGTGGGCTCTCTCGTTCGTCGAAGATTGGAGCGGAATGAAGGCGTATTCCGTCGTCGCGACCCGCTCGCTACTTGGGCCCTTTGGGCGCCGTGCGCAGCACTTCAATCCAGAACGAATCCGGTCCATCTTCACGGGTCAGGCCAATCTCCTCCTGATCGGACCGCGACTCGAACTCGTCGGCCCGGCTCGTTCCGTGCGAGTGAGCGCAGGTTCTCGCTGGCAACACCGTGTCTGCCAACTCCTTCCCGCGCGTGCCGACGATCGACCGTTTTTGATTGCGAATGTGCACGCGACGAATGACGGAGCGATAGCACGTGCTGAACTCAGCCGCATTGCAGCTGTCGTCGCGGGAGCCGACACTGCAATCGTGTGTGGGGACTTCAATGTTCCGGCGACCGGTCTGCCGGATTTCAGCCATCCGATCGCGGGCATCGACCAGATAGTCGTCCGCGGACTCGAGATCGTCTCCGGTCCCGATCCATGGCCGGTCGATCGGCGACGGGTCAACGGTCGCGTGCTCTCCGACCACACCCCGATCGAGGCGGTGATCGCGTAAACCTCGATTCCATACGCGATGGCCTCCCGGTGCTCTCCAAGGTGGCTTACCTCAACGCAGGTGCGTTCGGACCGCTCCCGGCCCGGACGGCCCAGGCGATGGAGGAGGTAATCGAACGAACGACCGCGCATGGCCGGTCTGGCGACGACTACTTCAAACATGTCGTCTCGCTCAGAGAGACGCTTCGGACCCGCCTCGCAGAACTGATCGGAGCGAGACCAACCGAGTTGGCGCTCACCCGGTCAACGACCGACGGTTGCAACATCGCCGTCTCGGCGCTCCGACTCACCGACCGAGACGAGGTGGTGACGACGGATGTCGAGCATCCGGCGCTGGAAGGCGCACTCCATGTGTGTTCGGCGAGAGTGCGCGTCGCGCGCATACGTGACCTTCCCGTCGACGCTGCCCTCGAGGCGATCGAGGCAGAGATCACTCCGCGTACCCGCCTCCTTGCCCTGTCGCACGTTGCGTGGACAACCGGCGCTGTCCTGCCTGTACACGAACTGACGGCGCGCGACATCCCGGTGCTGGTCGATGGTGCCCAAGGCACGGGCGCGGTGCCTGTCGATGTCAGAGCGCTCGGATGCGACTTCTACACGGTCTCGGGTCAGAAGTGGCTCCTTGGGCCGGACGCGACCGGTGCGCTCTACGTTCACCCCGACCGGGTCTCGGAGCTATCGATCCCCTTCCCTTCCTACATGTCATGGGAGCGCGGAACACTTACACCGAGAGAGGGCGCGCAACGCTTCGACCCGGGATGGGTTCCTTCGGAATCTGTGGCCGGCCTCTTGGAGTCGCTTTCTTTTGCAGACGACGCTGGAGCAGATCGGTTTCAGCGGGCGCGAGAGATGGCGGACAGGTGCCGCGAACTGCTCAAGGAAACGGTCGACGTCATTACCGCACGGGGTCAGGCGACCCTCGTCACCTTCAGAACCGGTGAACGGGGACCCGAGGTCGTTCGTCGATTGGCGGCGAGCGGAGTGATCGTTCGCGACCTCCCTGGCGCCGACTGGGTCCGGGCCTCAGTCGGCTTTTGGACCAGCGACGACGACCTCGAGCGCCTCGCCGAGGCACTGGCCGCGCACTAGTCGACTAGCCCGCTGAACTACTTCTCTCCGTCGCCGCCACCCTTGAGGCGCTTGACGCCCACGGCTGCACCAGCCGCGCTGATCGTCGCCGCCGCGGCAAGAAGCAGTTTCTTTCCAGGTCGCCGGCTCTTCTGCCTCTTCCAGCGCACGCTCACTCCTTCCTTGCTCGATCTGGGAGGACAAGCCTAACCGTGAACCGACACTCGACGCGACATTCGGGTGCGAGATCTTCGGCGGCCGTTCGCTGCCCTATCCGCTCGAAGCCTCGGTAGGGAGACCGAGTTCGCCTGAAATAGGGCGCATCGAAGAGATGACATTGCGGATGTGGTCGTCGAGCTCGATCCCGAGCTCCTCCGCACCCTGGTAAACGTCCTCTCGATTAACACCCTTCGCGAATGAAGGTTGCTTCAGCTTCTTCTTGACCGATTTCGGCTCGAGAGTGCCGATACCGTCGGGACGCACGAGGCCGCACGCGTGGATGAACCCAGCGAGCTCGTCGCATGCGTAGAGCGTCCGCTTGAGCAACGTATCGCGTGTGAGTCCGAGATGGTCGGCATGGCTCAGCACCGTCTCGATCAGTTCCTCGGGATAACCCTCCTCTCGCAGTATCGGCGCACCATCCTGGGGGTGTTGGTCGAGAGTCGGATGGATTTCGTAGTCGAAATCGTGGAGCAAAGCGGCTGCTGCCCAGAACTCTTCGTCCTCACTGAAACGGGTCGCGTAGCCGCGCACGGAGGCTTCCACCGCGAGAGCGTGTCTCAACAAAGCCTCCTGCTTCGTGTATGTCGTGAGGGTTTTCCACGCTCGCTCGCGCGTCACGTCCATAGGGCTGGGTAGCATAGCCGGCCGGCAGCGAGAACCTCGCCTTGCCAGGTTGATCGCATGGCACATACCGTCCTGAAAGAGACGTTGGCGGAATCGTTCGTCATTGAAGGTGGCCGTCCCCTCAACGGGGTCGTTCGCGCGGCCGGCAACAAGAACGCCGCGTTGCCGTTGATCGCCGCATGCCTTCTGACCAGCGAGCCCGTGATGCTCTCGAACGTTCCAGCCATCACGGATGTCCAGACGATGCTTGAGCTGGTGTCTGACCTGGGTGTCGATGTCGACTGGGTCGACGACGGCGAGTTGCGGATCCTCGCCGCCGCGACACCTCGATACGAGCTCGACGAAGAGCTTTGTAGACGGATTCGCGCGTCGATTCTCCTGGCGGGTCCACTGCTCGCCCGCTGCGGCGAGGCCATCGTTCCGCCGCCCGGCGGCGATGTCATCGGTCGCAGGCGGCTAGACACACACATCGACGCGTTCCGACAGCTCGGAGCCGAGGTTCACGCCAACCGTGGCTACGCCATGCGAACCGCGGGGCTTCGCGGTGCTGAAGTGTTTCTCGACGAGGCGTCAGTGACTGGCACCGAGAACGCGATCATGGCGGCCGTGGTTGCAAAGGGAAGAACCGTGATCGCGAACGCAGCAAGTGAGCCTCACGTCCAGGACCTCTGTCGCTTCCTCGTGTCGATCGGCGCCGAGATCGACGGCATCGGGTCAAACGTCCTGCACATTCGAGGTGTCGACGGGCTTCGTGGTGGCGCATGGCGCGTCTGCCCGGACCACATCGAGGTCGCAAGCTTCATCGGCCTCGGCGTCGTAACGGACGGTGACATCGTCATCGAGGACGTCGTGCCGGAGGATCTTTGCGCTGTTCAACCGAGCTTCGAGCGCCTTGGGATCCGCTGGGAGGTAGCCGGTTCGTCGGTCCTGGTACCAGGTCGACAGGACCTCATCGTCCAAGACGACCTCGGCGCTCAGATCCCAAAGGTCGAGGACGGTCCGTGGCCGGCCTTTCCCGCCGACCTCACATCGATCGCGCTCGCCGTTGCAACGCAGGCCCATGGCACGGTTCTGATCTTCGAAAAGATGTTTGAGAATCGACTCTTTTTCGTTGACAAGCTCGTCAACATGGGGGCGAGGATTATCCTGTGCGACCCGCACCGGGCGATCGTCAACGGTCCGGCGCAGCTGTACGGCGAGCGGATGGAGAGCCCCGACATCCGGGCCGGAATGGCGATGTTGCTGGCCAGCCTCTGCGCAGAGGGTCACTCGACGATCGGGAACATCGGCCAGATAGACCGTGGCTACGAGCGAATCGATGAACGGCTGCGGACGCTCGGCGCCTCGATCGAGCGCGTCGAGTCGTAGCCGCGTCCGCTCGCCTACATCTCGCGCGTCGTCGCTCTGCTCGTGGGCACATCGGTTTCAAAGCGTTGAGCTTTCGACTTGAACCGCGCGCCATCCGGCCACTCTTAGGCGTTAACGTCAGTGGCGGGCGGTGGGAGGAGGTGGCTCCCCCAAACCGAGGCCCTCGCCGTGAAAGTCGGGGTCCTCTTGGCCGATGCCGTTCCTCGATCCGCGACGAGCGATGAGATTCAACGGACGCGGGCCCTCCGCAAGCTCCGTGCGCCCTTACACGAGTTGATGGCCGATTACTCTTGTAGCGATGGACGTCATCATCACGCACACCAACACCGACTTCGACGCTTTCGCTGCGATGCTCGCCGCGCGCTGCCTCTACCCCGGCGCGGTTGTTGCCTTCTCGGGTTCGCTCAACCGGAATGTGCGCGAGTTCTATCGACTCCATGCTGAGGAGCTGGATATCCCTGAGCACCCACGGATCGACCCTGACTCGATTCGACGGCTCATCGTCGTCGAGACTGTGCACGCCGAACGGCTTGGGGAATTTGAGTCCATCGCACGGTCACCCAACGTCGAGCTAGCGGTCTTCGATCATCACGCAGGTGACTATCCCGACTGGGCTCCGCGAGACGGCGTCGTTCTCTCCGAGGACGGAGCACTCACCACCACGATGGTGAGCATCCTTGCCGAACGGGAGATCGTGGTTTCGCCGGTCGAGGCCACAGCCTTTGCACTGGGTATTCACGAAGACACCGGCTCCCTCTCCTTTCCAACCTCGACACTCCGAGACGCGGAAGCGTTGGCGTGGTGTATTCGGCACGGTGCCCGCCAGGAAATGATTTCCCACTACCTCCATGCGCCACTGGGGGAACGCGAGCGGGCACTGCTCGACGGCCTCCTCGGTGCGATTGAGACTGTCGACGCGGAGGGATTCGAGGTCCTCGTTGCACCCGTCCGTTGGCCCGAGTACGTCGATGGCGTCTCGAATCTCGCCCACAAGATCGTCGACCTCACGGACGCTCGGGCACTCGTCGTTCTCGTCGAGATGGAAGAACGAGTCCTGTGCGTCGTCCGAACGAGGATCCCCGAGCTCGACGCGGCCAAGATTGCGGCCGCCCTCGGGGGTGGGGGCCACCGCCAAGCAGCATCGGCGATACATCACGGCTCTCTTGCCAGCGCCCGCGAGCGGGTGATCGCTGCGCTTCCGGGAGCCGTGGGTCGCCACCTGACCGCCCACGACATCATGTCCAAGCCGCCAAGATTCGTCGCGGCCGACGACTCAGTCGCCCACGCGTTGGTCGTCTGTCAGCGGCATCGCCAGAGCGGAATTCACGTCGGCGAGCCAGATGCGCTCGTGGGAATGGTCGCGCGGGAGGATCTCGATAAGGCTGTTGCACACGGACTTTCGCATGCCCCCGTCAAGAGCGTCATGAGCCCACATCCAGAGATGTGTACCGGCCTGACGCCGATTGCCGAGTTGCAGCGGCTGCTCGCCGGCTCCGACGCGGGGCGCCTCCCGGTCGTCGAGGACGGAAAGGTCGTCGGGGTGGTGACCCGCGGGGATCTGCTGCGAGCGCTCGACGTTCCGCTTGAGCGTGCAGACGTCAACGGAGAGAAGGATCTCGGTGACCGCCTCCTTGCTCTACCGGGGCTCGATGTTCTATTCGAAGCAGTTCAGGCCGTGGGCGAGCAGTTCGAGGGCGTCTACCTAGTCGGCGGAGCCGTTCGTGACCTGGTCATGGGAGAGGCGCACTTCGACGTCGACGTGGCCGTCGAGGGGGACGGGATCGCCTTCGGCGAGAAGCTCGCGCGGGCTCTCGGAGGCAGGGCTATTCCGCATGAGAAATTCGGGACGGCTGTCGTCGTGTACGGCGATCGTCAACGCGTTGACGTCGCGACCGCGCGGACCGAGTTCTACGACTCTCCAGCTGCCCTTCCGGCGGTCGAGCAAGCCTCGATTCGTCAAGACTTGTATCGCCGAGACTTCACCGTCAACGCAATGGCTGTGTCGCTCCGGGGCGAGGACTTCGGCCGGCTCGTGGATCCTTTTGGCGGCCTCGCGGACCTCGAGCGGGGGGTGCTCCGTGTACTCCACAACCTCTCGTTCATCGACGATCCGACGCGAATCTTCCGTGCAATCCGCTACGAGAACCGGTACGGCTTTCAGATGGACGGCCACACGCTCGGGCTGGCCCGCGCGTGCGTCGAGATGGATCTGGTCGGTGAGCTCTCTTCGGCGCGCCTTCGCGACGAACTCCAGGCGCTTCTCGACGAAGAGAGCATCGGGGATTCGATTCAGCGGCTCGCCGAGCTTGGAATCGATCGATCCATCCATCCGCACTTAGCAGCCGACGAGGAGGCCGTCCGACTCGTCGAGCGCACAGACGAGCTCCGCGGTCGGTACGCGCTTGATGTCCCACGTTGGCGTCTACGGCTGGCGGTGCTAGCTCGCCGATTGCCGCCCGACGAGCTGTACGACTGGTTTGGTCGTCTCCGGCTCCGCCGTCGTGATGCCGATCGCATTGCAGACGCGGTCACAGTCGCCGACCGCCTCGTCGAACTCCTCAACGCGAGCGATGAACCGGCGGGGATCAGGAGTCTCATCGAGCCACACGACCCGGACGGAGCGCTGCTTGCTCTCTCCGTTGCGACCGGGGAAGCGAAGACCAGACTCGAGCTCTATTTCGAAGAGCTACGCGACGTGGAGCTCGAGATTTCCGGAGCCGACCTGAGAGAACTCGGCGTTGACGAGTCACCGCAGGTGGGTGAGATCCTCTCGCAGATCTTGCGGCGAAAGCTCAATGGCGAACTCGGTGGACGTGCGGACGAACTCGATGCTGCCAAGGAGTTGATTGAGGCGTGATTGAAGCGCCCGATCCGAGTCGAGTACCGTCGGTCGAACCTACATGAGCCTGATCGCATGGCAAGCCAACGACCGCGTCGCGATCTCTTTCTCGACGCGCAACGGGGGCGTGAGTAGCGGCCGGTACGCCTCGCTCAATCTCGGATTGATGACGGACGACTCACCCAGTTCGGTCTTCGAGAATCGCCGTCGACTGTGCGTCCAGACGGGCGTCGACGGCTCGCGAGCCGCAATGGCTCGTCAGGTTCACGGCGCGGAGGTTCGACGGGCTGAACCCAAGGGGATCCTTACGGCCCAGGAGCACGCGGCGGGCGACGGCCTCTGGACCGACGAATCGGGTCTTGCGCTGATGGTGCTTACTGCGGACTGCTTTCCAGTTGCTCTGTACGGCAAAGACGGAACTCAGAGACTCGCTGTCGTTCACGCCGGTTGGAAGGGTGTCCTCGGCGGGATCGCCGAGCGGGGGATAGACGCCCTCGGGTCAAAGAAGCCGGCGGCGGTGATCGGGCCCGGCATCGGCGCGTGCTGTTACGAGGTCGGCGACGATGTAGCGATTCCGTACGCGGAACGGTTCGGCCGCGACGTGGTCGTCGATCGGAGGCTGGATCTCCGGCTGGCGCTTGACCGTGCCCTCAGGCGGGCTGGTTGTCATTTCGTGGAGCACGTGAATCGGTGCACGGCTTGCGACGAAGAAGCCTTCTTTTCGCATCGACGCGACGGAAGGGTAACCGGCAGGCAAGGATTGATCGCGTATCTCCGTTGATCGTTTAGACGTCGACACGGTCCGGACGAACCTTTCCCGCATCAAGGACGAGGTCGGAGCCGGCGTCACGGTCGTCGCGGCCACGAAGTACGTCTCTCCCGACGAGATGGAAGTTCTCGCGGAAGCCGGGGTTGAGATCGTTGGCGAGAATCGACTGCAGGATCTCGAAGCGAAAATAGCGCGCTACGGCGAGACGTTTCAGTGGCACTTCATCGGTCATCTCCAGTCGCGAAAAGCCCGAGGAGTCTCGCGTTACTGCACACTCCTTCATTCGCTTGATTCCCTCTCGGCGGCGAAGCGGATTACCATCCCAGCGCTGGTCGAAGTCAACCTTGCGGGAGAGGAAACGAAGTCCGGCGTGCCACCCGAGGAGCTTTCCGAGTTCCTGGCTGCTGTCCGAGAGTTCGAGGTCGAGGTTCGCGGGCTCATGACAATGCCGCCCCTCTCCGCGAATCCTGAAGGGTCTCGACCGTACTTCGAGAAGCTCCGGATCCTCGCGGAGCAGGAGGGGCTTTCCCAGCTCTCGATGGGAACATCTCAGGACTACGCCGTCGCCGCCCAAGAGGGGGCGACCCTCATCCGCGTCGGCTCAGTCCTGTACGGTCGATGAAGCCCGATCCGTGAGCGGTTAGTAAGCCGGCGTGCACCGAGGCGTGGACTACACTTTCCCGTCGGATGGGTCTCGGGAATGTGTGGAGCCGCGCGCTCGTGTACTTCGGCATCGTCGAAGAGGAGGACTACTGGGACGAGGATGCGTACGAGGCCGAGCAGGACCTCGAGCGCTCGTATCGCGACCGCCCCAACGTTCGCCGGCTGAACCCGCGTCCGGCGCCACAGAGTTTCGATGACTGGAGCGATCCCGAAGAGGCAGGCGGGCAGACTGCCGTTCTGAGAGCACCATCCCCGCAGGAGCGCCGGCTCGAAGCGGTGGACGCCGCCTCGGGCTCCGTCCAGGTTCATCTCGTCGTGCCCAAGAGCTTCAACGATGCCCAGTCGATCGCAGATCGATTCAAGGCTTCGGTTCCCGTGATCCTCAACCTCCAGGCGACCGATCCAGACCTCTCGAAGCGGCTAATCGATTTCTCGAGTGGACTGACCTACGCGCTGAACGGGGGCATGCAGAGGGTTGCCGACAAGGTGTTTCTCTTGACTCCGCAGAACGTCGAGGTCTCGGCTGAAGAGAGGGCCCGGCTGGTAGAGCGGGGGTTCTTTAACCAGAGCTGACGCTGCTCTCGGTTTCTTCCGGACGGTCAGCAGGTCGTGACCGGCCGGGCAACAAGTTAGCGTTAGGGCAATGGTTTTTGCTTCGACGGTAGACATCGCGCGCGATTTCGTTGACGCGCTGTTCCTCGTCTACCTCATCTGCATCTTTCTCTACATCATCCTGTCGTGGATTCGGCTTCCGTACAACGTCTGGCTCAACCGAATACAGCGCTTTCTCTTCGACGTCGTCAACCCGTACTTGGCCATCTTCCGCCGGCTGCTGCCGCAGCTCTCGGGAAGCCGAATCGGCCTCGATTTCACGCCAATCATCGCGATCATCGTGCTCTTCGCTCTCCGCTTCATCGCGGATACGATCATCGATCAGTTCGACTAGCCTGGGGCCGCCACGTCCTATGTCCGCCTCGCATCGGCCCGTCTCGGGAACGTCGAGACCACTCTCGACCGCCGACCGGATGATTCGATTGCGTCCCCTATACTCCGAGCAAGGTAGATGTCCGAGCGGTCGGCACGGCTCCGGGTTCACGTATCGCCCGGTGCGTCGCGAACGGAGGTCGTCGGGCGCCATGGAGACGGTTGGAAAGTGCGAGTCACGGCACCAGCGGATCGAGGCCGGGCCAATGAGGCGGTCCTCGCGGTCCTCGCCGAGAGCCTGGCGATTCCCCGGCGGGACATCGAACTCGTTGCCGGCGCAACTGGGCGGGACAAACTTGTAGAAATACACGGTGTCGCGGTCAGAGAGGCAGAGCGCCGCCTCGCCGCGAACGCACGAAGGGAGACTCAGTGAAAGACGAGGAGTTCCGTGCCTTGCTTCTCGAGGAGCGCGAGCGAGTTGCGCATGCCATCGATTACCTCCAGGCCGAGATCCATTCCCTCGAGGAAGAGGCAAGCGAGGAACCCTATGAAGGAAACATCGGCGGCGGCGCGACAATCACCCTCGACCGGGAGATCGACACGACTCTGGAAGAGAACTCAGAGCACGTTCTGCGGTCTATCGACCAAGCGCTAGGGCGTCTCGACGCCGGCACCTTTGGACTGTGCACCGCCTGTGGCGAGGGGATCTCAATCGAGCGCCTGCGTGCCATGCCATACGCGACGAAGTGCATCGAGTGCAAACGGGCAGAAGAGAAGAAATAGACCACCCGCCCGCCGAGAATGGCGAGACCGGCTCGTCGAAGGACGGCCTGACCAACCCGTCTCCGCGGATCATCGACGTCCGCGTCGGTTCCTCGACGGACGGCCGGGTGCCAATCTCAGTCGTCGAGAGATCGCTCGCGGCACGCTCGTTCCAATGGCTCGGGCTCGCGGCGATTGCCGTCGCTGCGCTGATTGCCGATCAGCTCACAAAGCAGATCGTGATCAGCCAGCTCGATCTCGGTGAGGCAGTGCACGTTGGCGGCCCGCTGTACCTCCACCACGTCAAGAACTCCGGCATCGCCTTCGGCATGTTCGACGGCGCAGCCGGCCCAGTGACAATCTTCACCGCCGTAGCGGTGCTCGCGATGCTCATTTACTTCGCCCGGTCTGGCGCGCGGCACCCGATTCTTCCGGTGGCGCTCGGCCTTCTGATCGGTGGCAGTCTCTCGAACCTGGTCGATCGCCTACGCGTCGGCCACGTTACGGATTTCATCGATTTCCAGTGGTGGCCGGCGTTCAATCTCGCCGACACGTTCATCGTTGTCGGTGTTGGGATTCTGCTGCTCGCACTGATCGCTTCAGAGCGGCGTCCTCGGCTCCATTCGAACCGCGCCGCACGATCCGGCTAGCTGCGACCGAGAGACGATCGAGTCAGAATTCTGCCTGTGGCGGTGGAGGACGAGCGTCTCTCGGTGAACGTCCCGGCTGGCGCGGCGGGGATGCGTCTCGATCGATTTCTGGCCGAGCTTGATCATGTCGGATCTCGCTCTGCGGCGGAAGGGCTGCTTCGGCGCGACGCGGTTCGCGTGGACGGACAACCGAAAGCAAAGAGCTACCGCTTGGCGGGTGGCGAGACCGTGGAGGTGTTGATCGAGCGAGAACCTCCAACACTTGAGGCCGAGGAGGTCGATTTCGGGCTCGTGTACGAAGACGATCAACTTCTCGTCGTTGACAAACCTGCTGGGATAACCGTCCATCCGTCGGCTGGCCATCGTCACGGAACCTTGGTGCACGGGCTGCTAGACCACTCGATCAGCGGCGGCTCCGACGCTGACCGGCCTGGAATCGTGCATCGGCTCGACCGCGACACGTCGGGTCTCATGGTGGTGGCCCGATCGCCGGAAGCTCATCGAAGGCTTCAACGGCTCGTGCGACGACGCACGCTCCTCCGCGAGTATCTCGCGCTCGTTCGTGGGATTCCGCAATCGCGGGCAGGACGGATCGAAGCACCGATCGGACGCGATGTCCACGATCCAACCCGGCACTCGCTCGACTCGGCAAGGCCGAGACAAGCAGTCACGCATTTCGTGGTCGAGGAGCTCCTGCCCGCCCATACGTTGCTGCGCGTCCGGCTCGAAACCGGGCGGACCCATCAGATTCGTGTGCACCTGGCGGTGATCGAGCTCCCCGTCTCTGGCGACTCGGTGTACGGTGTTCCGGGAGACCTCGGTCTCAACCGCCAGTTCCTCCACGCTGCGCGGCTTGCGTTCGACCACCCATTCGATGAACGCCGTCTCGATCTAGACTCGCCCCTTCCAGCGGATCTTGCCCGGGCGCTCGAAGTCGCACGTGGCTCAACGGGTTGAGCGTCCACGTCCCATGGCTGCCGATGCCCGCTCCCGAGACTGGGATCGACGTTTGGCAGCCGTCGGCTAGAATTTTGCGGACTGTCCCCGACCCGGCGGTGAACCGCGGGTGGCGGTGCCGGTGTTGACCGGTTCCATCCGTTTTCGTCGGCGTCCGTCCACTAACCGAGGAGGAATTCTCCGTGTCCGTCGTCTCGATGCGCGAACTTCTGGAAGCCGGAGTTCACTTCGGCCACCAGACGCGGCGCTGGAATCCCAAGATGCAGCGCTACATCTTCACGGAGCGTGGTGGCATCTACATCATCGATCTCCAGCAGACTCTGGCACTGATCGAGCAGGCATACGCCTTCACCCGAAACCTTGCGGAAAGGGGCGGGCAGATGCTCTTTGTCGGGACGAAGAAACAGTGTCAGGATGGGATCGCCGAGCAGGCGAAGCGAGTCGGGATGCCGTACGTCAACCACCGCTGGCTCGGCGGCCTGTTGACGAACTGGCGGACGATCTCGCAACGGATTGAGCGCATGCATGAGTTGGCGCGCATGCGCGAAGAAGGACAGCTCGAGCTGTTGCCCCCGAAGGAGCGAATGGCGATGCTCGGGGAACTCGAGAAGCTCGAGATCAACCTCGGAGGCGTGTCCGATATGAAGAGCATTCCGGACGCCGTCTTCGTGATCGATCTTCGAAAGGAGCAGATCGCGGTACGAGAGGCCCGCCGACTCGGCCTCCCCGTGGTTGCCCTTGTCGATACCAACTGTGATCCGGACGAGGTGGACTTCGTCATTCCGGGCAACGACGACGCAATTCGGTCGTGCAATCTGGTTCTCAAGGTCGTCGGTGACGCAATTGCCGCCGGGAGCACAAAGGTCTCCGAGGCTGAATTGAAGGCCGCGAAGCAGGATGAAGCTTCTGCAAAGCAAGCCGAGCAAGTGGGAACCGCGGCCGAGAAGGACGACCGGGCCGAGCCGGCTGCTGAATCGGCGCCTGAGGCACAGCCCGCGCCGGAGACGTCGGAGGCCGAGACTGCGGGAGAGGAGGTTCCCGCCGGAATCGCAGCCGAGACCGAGACGCCATCTGGGGACGCTGGAACAGACGACGGATCACAGAGCGATGATTAGCGCAAGCCTCGTCAAAGAACTCCGTGAGTTGACGGGCGCCGGCATGATGGACTGCAAGCGCGCCCTCGAAGAGACAGACGGTGACGTCGAGGCAGCGCGTAAACTCCTCCGTGAGAAGGGCATCGCGTCCGCGGGAAAGCGAGCTGAGCGCGAGACGACCGAGGGAAGAGTCCTCGCGCGCGTCGAGGACGGCACGGGGACGATGATCGCCGTTGGGAGCGAATCCGAGCCGGTGTCACAGAACGAAGAGTTTCTGTCGTTCGCCGAGCAGGTGCTCAGCGCCGTTGAACGTGACGGACCCGACGCCGTTTCGGGACTGGATCAAGAGCGAGTCGAGTTGATTGGGAAGATCGGCGAGAACATCGTCGTTCGCGGCGCGTCCCGAATTGCTGCCGACGAGGGCGAGGTGGTAACCGCGTACATCCATCCTCCCGCACAGAAGATCGGCGTGCTCCTTCGCGCGTCCTCGAGTCCCGAGTTCGCACGGCTTCTTGCCATGCACATCGCTTTCGCGAATCCACAGTACGTCGACCGGGACGCGGTCCCGCCGGAGGACGTTGAAGCAGAACGTGCGATTTACCAGAAGCTCCCAGAAGTTTCAGAAAGACCCGAGAACATCCGTCCGAAGATCGTCGACGGGATGCTGAAAAAGCGCTTCTACTCCGAGCTGGTCCTCGCGGACCAGGTGTGGATTCACGATGACTCGAAATCGGTCGGACAAGCGCTGGACGAAGAGGGGGCCCAAGTTCGGGAGTTCGCCCGGTACGCTCTGGGCGAATGAGCGCGCAGGCCGACACCGTTCGCAACTCGGAGCACGGAACTGCGGCGTTCGGACGGGTCCTTCTGAAGCTTTCGGGAGAGGCGCTTCTCGGGAGGAAAACGTACGGGATCGACCCCGAGAAGGTCGAGGCTCTAAGCGCCGAGATCGAGAACGTGCGAGGGCTCGGAGTTGAAATCGCCGTCGTCCTCGGCGCTGGAAACATCTACCGGGGCGTGGCGGCCGCCGGTGAGGGAATGGACCGGGCGACTGCCGACTACGCGGGAATGCTCGCGACACTGCTCAACTGCCTCGCGATTCAGGACTCGCTCGAGCGCCGTGGCGTCCATACGCGTGTCCTCTCGGCGATCACCGTGAGCGAGGTTGCAGAGCCGTATATTCGTCGGCGAGCGATCCGACATCTGGAAAAAGGGAGGGTGGTGATCTTCGCAGCAGGAACAGGAAATCCGTTCTTCACCACGGACACTGCAGCAGCGCTGCGTGCACTCGAGATCGGTGCCGAGGCACTGCTGATGGGAAAGAACGGTGTCGACGGTGTGTATGACGGCGATCCCGAAAAGGAGCCAAGTGCCGAGTTCCTTCCGTCGCTGACGCATCGAGATGCACTCGAGCGCGGTCTCGAGGTTATGGATTCGACAGCGCTCTCGCTGTGCATGGACAACGGTCTTCCGATCTACGTGTTCGGCCTCGACGACGAGAAGAACATCGAACGAGTCGCGGCTGGGAGACGCGTCGGCACGATCATCTCGACCCCCGGAGAGAACCATGATCGATGAACTAATCGATGACGCAAACCGTCGAATGGACAAGTCGGTAGAGGCGACCGTCCACGAGTTCAATACGGTCCGAACGGGTCGGGCCTCGGCGGCCCTGCTCGATCGGATTCACGTCGACTACTACGGGACGATGACGCCGCTCCAGCAGCTTGCGACGATCAACGTACCCGAGCCGCGCATGTTGACGGTTCAGCCGTTCGATCCGAGCTCGATCAAGTCCATCGAGCGAGCGATCCAGGAGTCTGATCTCGGACTGACTCCCTCCAACGACGGAAAGATCGTTCGGCTGCCGATCCCGCAGCTGACCGAGGAACGTCGAAAAGAACTCGTTCGGGTTGTCCGGCAGCTAGCCGAGGACGGACGAATAGCCGTCCGCAACGTTCGCCGAGACGTGATCCACGACCTCAAGGAGTTGAAGAAGGAAGGCGAGCTCGGTGACGATGAAGAGAGGCGGGCTGAAGAGCGGGTTCAGAAGGTTACGGATGCCCACGTCGAAAAGATCGACGAAGACCTGAAGCGCAAAGAGGCCGAGATCATGGAGGTGTAGGCGGCAGCTCGGCCGCCGTTCGGCGGATGAGTCTCCTCACCCGGCTTCGAACCCTTCGCGCCATACGGCCGCTCGCAGAGCACGAGCTTCCGGAAGTCGCTCGCAGCGTCGCAATCATCATGGATGGGAATGGGCGCTGGGCGTCCCGTCGGGGCCTCCCCGCGGCAGCCGGGCACAGAGCCGGTACGCGGGCACTCCGAAAGACCGTCGAGGCAGCGATCGAACTCGGCGTCGAGTCGCTTTGCGTGTATGCCTTTTCGACAGAGAACTGGTCTCGACCGCCCGAAGAGGTCGAGGCACTCATGGAGATCTTTGTCGACACGATCGAGCGGGAGCTCCCGGATCTCGCCAAAGAAGGAGTGCAGACCCATTTCATCGGCCGACGTGATCGAGCCACCGATGCACTGCGCGAGAAGATGGATCGACTCGAGGAGGAAACTCGGTCAAAGAATCGGCTCCAGCTCTGGATTGCATTCGACTACGGAGGTCGAGCAGAGATCGTCGAGGCCTGCCGGAGGCTCGTCGAGGAGGGTGTCGGTGCCGTAGATATCGACGAAAACGCCATCAGCGCTCGCCTCTACGCTTCGGAGATGCCGGAGCCAGACCTGCTGATTCGGACGTCGGGCGAGAAACGCATCTCGAACTTCCTCCTCTGGCAACTCGCGTACACGGAGCTGGTCTTCGTCGACACGCTCTGGCCCGATTTCGGCTCCCGAGAACTCCGAGCTGCTCTCGACGAGTACGCCTCGCGCCGCAGACGATTCGGCGGCCGATGAGCTCGGCACTGTCCCGGATCGCGATCGCGATTGCCGGGCTCCCGATCATCCTCGGTGCCGCCTGGCTCGGCGGCTGGCTCCTGTTCTTGCTCGCCTCGGTCGGCGGCCTGATCGCGCTTCATGAGTTCTACCGCCTGTCACGAGAGCTTCGTCCGCTCGTCCTCGCCGGATACGCAGGGATCTCGGCCGGACTCGTCGCCGCAACGCTCGTCGAGCCCGTATGGATGATGGGCTCCGTCTTACTCACGAGCCTACTGGCGTTCTTCTTCGCTCTGCTCGCCGAGACCAGGCAGTCGTCCACTGTCGCGATCGCGGCGACGCTCTTGGGCGCGACCTGGATCGGGCTGGGTCTCGGGCATCTCATCCTCCTGCGCGAGCAACCGCTGGAGACTTCGGACGGCCGACAGTGGATCTTCACCGTCCTTCTGGTCGTCTTTGCGACCGACACATTCGCCTACTTCGGGGGCCGCGTCCTTGGCCGTCACAAGTTGGCGCCGGTTCTCTCTCCCGGGAAGACGTGGGAGGGCTTCTTCATCGGAGCGGCGGCGGGCCTGTTCGTGGCGTGGATCGCGACCTACGAGACGGAGTACCTTTTGGATTGGCGCGCCTTCCTCTTTGGTGCCGTGGTCGTGTTGGCCGCCACCTTCGGCGACCTCTTCGAGTCGCTCGTGAAACGTGACCTCGGTGCGAAAGACAGCGGGCGGATCCTCGCGGGTCACGGCGGCGTTCTCGACCGCGTTGACTCGATTCTCTTCGCCGGGCCCGCTGCCTACTACACGCTCTGGGGGCTGGGCGAACTCACTGGGTTGTAAGCAGCGATAGTCGCCGACGAAGTCGGTCGACATCCGGCCGGCGTCCGCTGAAGAGCTCGGTATTGAAGCGAGTTGCAACGCCCGTTCGCCGAACGAGATCGACCATGAACGCGTCGCAGGTGACGAGATCGCAGTAGGGGATCGCAAGCGAGAGCGCTTTGAGATCGACGATGTCGCTCGTCCGTGACCGGCGTTCCGGGAAATCGATGTCGAGAACTGTGGCGAGGCGTCGCTCGCAGTATCGCTCTGACGAGCCTCGATTTTCGGGGAGCGTTTTTCCGCCGGAGAGCTCGCGGAGAAATGGAAGCACGCCGAGATCTGGTCGAGCGGCGGATTCAATGCGGTGGGCTTCGGACTCGGCAACCGAGACAGCGCCGCCCTGGACCGCCGCATGGAGTACGGGTTCGAGTTCGCGAAACACAGGTTTGCGCTTGATCAATCCCGACAGGTAGTTCTGATCGAGATAGAGTCTCAGAGGCTTCGGCTCTTCTTTCTCTTGGGGCACCCCTTCTCCCACCACCCGCTCTCGAGCGTAGCGCGAAAAGTCGCGCGCGTGGGACACGCAATGTCGAGGATCTGAAAAACGAGGAAAACGCTCAAAGCGGGCACGAGACCACTCTCCTTACATGCCCGTCTGAACGAACCGCCGTCTTTACACTGGATTCGTGAAACGAATCGCTCTCCTCGGCGCTACCGGTTCGATCGGTCGCCAGGCTCTTGAGATCATCGATGCGAGCGAAGACCTCGAGCTCTGTGCGGTCGCGGTCGGCTCGCGGGCTGATGAGGGGAGGAAGATTGCAGCCGATCGCGGCGTGCGGCACCTGTCGATCGCGGGCGATCCGCCCCTCGATGATCTCGTGACAGCCTCCGAGCCAGACGTTGTCTTAAACGCCGTGGTTGGATTTGCCGGATTGCCAGCGACTCTCGCAGCGCTCGAGTCAGGTTTGGATCTCGCGCTCGCGAATAAGGAGAGCCTTGTCGCGGCCGGCGATCTCGCCCTGGCCGCGCAGGAGCGTGGGGGAGGACGCATTCTTCCCGTCGACAGCGAGCACAGTGCAGCGATGCAATGTCTTCTGGGCAGCGATCCGTGCGCGATCGACTCGCTCGTTCTCACCGCCTCCGGAGGGCCGTTCCGCGGGCGATCACGTGACGAGCTCGAGGCGGTGAGCCCCGCTGAAGCCCTCGCTCATCCAACCTGGAATATGGGCCAGAAGATCACGATCGACTCAGCAACACTCATGAACAAGGGCCTCGAGCTCATCGAAGCTCATTACCTCTTCGGAATCGACTACGCGCGAATCGAGGTCGTCGTCCACCCGACCTCGATCGTTCACGCGATGGTGCGATTCGGCGACGGCGCAACACTCGCCCACATGGGATACCCGGACATGAGAGTGCCGATTTCCTACGCGTTGAGCTATCCGGACCGCGCGGCGACGCCGATCGCTCCACTCGATTTCGCGTCAGGACTCGTGCTGGAGTTTTTCCCGCCGGACGAGGAGGCTTTTCCGTGCCTCCGGCTCGCGCGCGAGGCGGGCGCCCTCGGTGGCACAGCGCCCTGTGTTCTCAACGCGGCCAACGAGGTCGCGGTGGCGGCGTTCCTCGACGAAAAGCTTCCATTCCTCGGGATCGCCGAGGTCGTTGAGCGAACCCTCGAGGCAGTAGGTACCGACGTAGCTCGAGATCTCGGCGACCTCTTTGAGGCTGACTCCGCCGCGCGGCGATCCGCGGAGGAATCTGCGCGGGCGTTGGTCGCATGAACATCCTCGTCGCGATCCTCGGTCTCGCGTTCCTCATCCTCATTCATGAGGCCGGCCACTTCGTGGCGGCGCTCGCCGTCCGCATGCGCCCAAGGAAGTTCTACGTCGGGTTTCCCCCGGCTCTCCTGAAGCGCAAGTTCCGAGGTGTCGAGTACGGGCTCGGGATGATCCCGCTCGGCGGCTACGTCAAGATCCCCGGCATGCATCGCCCGGCGGGGCGCGACCTCGAGGTGCATTTCTCTCGCGCCGTCGACGAAGCTCCATGGCTCGACGGCCACGTCAAGCGCGTGGCGGTCGCCCTCTACGAATCGCGGCTAGACGACGCCAAGGATGGCCTTTCGGGACTCCAGGAGGCTGTCGATAAGGCAGATCTCTCTGATGCTGCGCGGAAGGGGGCCGATCGCGCAATCACCGATGTCGGCGACGCGCTCTCGCGCGACGCGTACTGGCGGGCGGCTGCGTGGAAGCGCATCACCGTGATCTTTGCGGGCCCGGCTGCCAACCTGCTCTTCGCGGTGGCGATGCTTGCGATCGTGTTCATGCTCGGAGTCCCTACTGGTACGACCAACAAGGTCGACCGGATTCTCGAGGGCAGTCCAGCCGAGACCGCGGGGCTCGAGCCTGGTGACCAAGTCGTTGCGATCAATGGCGTCCGGATCGATGCGGACGAGATCTCGCAGACGATCCGCGACAGTCAGGGCAATGATGTGACGCTCACCGTGCTCCGAAACGGGCAAGAGGTGGCCCTTGTTCCGACGCCGCCAGAGGAGATCGACGGGCGGTTCAGGCTTGGCTTCGTGCTCGATCCTCGCGTAGAGAGCTTCCCGCCGCACACCTCCGTCAAGCTCGCAGCGGAAGAAACCTGGTTCGTGACGAAGGCAATTGGGGACTCGCTCGGCAATATCGTCAGCGGCTCAGGGCGCGATGACATTGCGACGCCCGTCGGCATCGTCCAGGGCTCGAGCGAGGTGCTCGAGGACCAAGGTGTTCGCGTGTTCCTCCGGATCCTCGCGTTCATCAGTCTGTCCTTGGCGCTCTTGAACCTGCTTCCACTCCTACCCCTCGACGGCGGCCATATTGCCTTTTCACTCATCGAGAAGGCGCGCGGCAAAGCGATGCCACGAGAGGCCTACGAACGCTTCTCAGCCGTCGGCATAGCCGTCGTGTTGCTCCTCTTCGTTATCGGCATCTCGAACGACATCGGTCGGCTCAGCGGCGGTTAGCGTCTCTGCTTCGGTCGAGCCCCGAGGGGCCGCTCGTTAGACTCTCTCGCAGTGGCGTCTCGGCATCAGATCATGGTGGGGGGAATCCCAATCGGCGGTGGAGCGCCGGTCGTGGTGCAGTCGATGACCCTCACGTACACCCACGACGTCGATGCGACGATGGAGCAAATTGGCCATCTGGCCTCGGCCGGCTGTGAGATCGTTCGCGTTGCCGTCCCGAAGAATGAGGACGCCGAAGCGCTCAAGAAGCTGGTCTACCTCAGCCCGGTTCCGATCATCGCCGACATTCATTTCAACGCGTCACTGGCGCTGAAGGCGATCGACGCCGGCGTCGCGGCAGTTCGAATCAATCCGGGCAACATCGGGGGCCCCGACAAGGTGGAGCAGGTCGTGAGAGCCGCGAAGGGAAAGGACGTCCCAATGCGGATCGGGGCGAATTCTGGATCGCTACCGGAGCATCTCGAAGAACTCGCTCAGAAGGACACCGCCGAGGCGTTGGTCGCGGAAGCGCTCGAGCAAGTCGAGATCCTGGAGCGACTCGACTACACGAACTTCAAGATTTCAGTGAAGTCGAGCTCTGTGCCGACGATGATCCGCGCCTATCGCATGCTCTCGGACAAGGTCCCGTATCCACTCCATCTGGGAGTAACCGAAGCCGGTACCGAGTTCTCGGGCTCGATCAAGAGCGCTGTCGGAATCGGCTCGCTCCTGATGGATGGCATCGGAGACACGATCCGCGTTTCGCTCACGGCCGATCCCGTGCGAGAGGTCGAGGTCGCGTGGGAGATCCTCAAGGCGCTCGGTCTGCGTGAGCGGGGGCCCGTCATGATCTCTTGCCCCTCGTGCGGCCGTGACAATGTCGGCGTCGAGAATCTCGCTCGTGTGGTGGAGCAGCGTTTGAAGGCCTATGCCGAAGCCTTCGAAGTTGCTGTGATGGGCTGCGCGGTGAACGGCCCCGGCGAGGCAGGTGACGCCGATTTCGGAATCGCCGGCGGTCGAGACGTCGGGTTCATCTACGCGCACGGCAAGGTGCTAAAGAAGGTCTCATCGGACATCCTGATTGACGAGCTCTTTCACGAGATCGACAACTGGATCGATGACGGTATGGTGCGGCCGAAGCGTCTCAAGCTCGCGAAGCCGGCCGCCGTCATGATGGCCGAGGCTGCACAGCGACCCGTCGAAGAACCGGCGGAGCAGTCCGCCTAGGGACGCTGTTCATCCGGGCAACGTGAGCGTCGTTCGCGCCTCCGAAGTCTTCATTCCGACGCTTCGGGAAGATCCCGCCGAGGCAGAGGCAGCTAGCCACCGCCTCCTTCTCCGAGGAGGATTCATCCGACAGGTCGGAGCAGGGTTGTTCAGCTACCTCCCTCTCGGCTGGCGCGTCCATCAAAAGGTGGTTCAGATCATCCGCGAGGAGATGAATGCGATCGGTGGACAGGAAATGCTCAGCCCGGTGCTCACGCCCGCAGAGCTCTGGGAAGCGACGGGCCGTTACGAGATCCCGGCGCTCTTCAAACTCACCGATCGAGCGGAGCGCCCCTTCGTCCTGGCCATGACGCACGAAGAAACCTTCACGCATCATGCCCGGGAGCTTCAGTCGTACAAAGAACTCCCGCAGATCTGGTACCACTTCGGAACGAAGGATCGCGACGAGCCACGACCCCGCGGCGGTTTGCTTCGTGTGCGGGAGTTCATCATGAAGGACTCCTACAGTTTCGACCGCGACGACGAGGGCCTCGATCGAAGCTTCAAGCTGCATGCGGCCGCCTACCGTCGAATCTTTGAGCGATGCGGGCTTGACTTCCACGAGGTCGAGGCAGACGTAGGGTTCATGGGTGGTAGCGAGAGCAGCGACTACATGGCGCCGTCGGACTTCGGTGAGAACCTGATGGCTGTCTGCGAGAAGTGCGACTACGCGGCCGACATCGACATCGCACGCGGCATTCCTGAGGTGCCCGAATTCCCGGCTACGCTCTCGGAGCCCGAGCCGGTCGAGACGCCCGGGGTGACGACGATCGAAGAGGTCTCGACGTTCCTTGAGGTCGATCCGAGAACAACCCTGAAGGCGATGCCCGTCGTCACAACGGACGGGAAGATGGTGCTTGGACTCGTTCGCGGAGATGATCGTTTGCACGAGGAGAAGTTGGCTAGCGCGGTCGGCTCCGACTTGCGACTGGCTGAGCCGGACGAGATCAAAAGTGTCTTCGGAGCAGCATCGGGGTCGATCGGGCCTGTCGACGCGCCGGTCGAGGTGATCGCCGACGAGGTGACCCGTAAAGGGAACTACGTCGCCGGAGCGAATCGCGACGGCTGGCACCTCCGAGGCGTCAAACCGGCGCGTGATTTCGAGACCCGGTTTGCTGACATTCGGCGCGCTCGTGAAGGGGACGGATGCCCGAAGTGTGGTGGCCAGTTACGCCTACAAGGTGCGATCGAGGTTGGTCACATCTTCAAACTCGGTACCCGCTACTCCGAGCCACTCGGTGCCACCTTCCTCGACGAGGATGGCAAGGAGCGCCCGATCCTCATGGGGAGCTACGGCATCGGACCCGGGCGGATTATCGCGGCAGCGGTTGAGCAGAACTACGACGAGGACGGCATTATCTGGCCCGCCGATCTGACGCCGTACGACGTGCACGTCGTCTCCATCGCCGGCGGCTCGGAGGAGGTCGCCCAAGCGGCGAGCTCGATCGCCGAGGATCTCAGCGATCACGGGCTTGACGTCCTTCTCGATGACCGGGACCGTCGACCGGGAGAGAAGTTTGCGGACGCCGACCTGATCGGAGCACCGGTGAGGATAGTGGTCGGCAAGAAGACGCTCGCTGACGACATGGTCGATCTCATCTCCCGGGCCGATAGGACCGAGCAGCGAGTCCCCCTCGGACATGCCCGAAGCGAGGTCGCTAAGCTCCTCTGATGGCCCGGCGCCGACGATTTTCCGACGAGCCGTTCGGCGCGACCATTGAACAGCTCATGGGCGAGACGGGCGTGACGTATCGTGGTCTCGCGGAAAAGACGGGACTATCAGCCGGTTATCTCAACCACCTCGTCCACGGAAACCGGCCGGTACCGTCGAACGATGTGATCGAATCAATCGCGACAGCGTTCGGAGTCGAACCGGAGTACTTCCGCGAATATCGAATCCGCGTGATCACTGACCGGCTCGAAGAGATGCCCGACCTCGTGGATCGTCTCTACCGACGCCTCGCGACGTAAGACCGGCGATCTGACGGTCGCAAGCAGGATTCTCAGGCCCGATGGGCAAACCGTAGGGGATGCCAGGTTGGCGACGCTTCGGGTCGCTGGCCTTCCTGCTCCTGGTCGCGTCTCCGGCGCCGGCGGCCGCCGTAATCGACCCTCAGGTGGCCGGCTTACAGGTGGCTCTTCAAAGCCGCGGCCTCTATGCAGGACCGGTAGACGCAATACACGGCCCGGCGACGAGTGCGGCGGTGCTGGAGTTTCAACGCCGTGCTGGGCTCCTGACAGATGGTGTTGCCGGAAGGCAGACGCGCAAAGCCCTGGGTACGCTCGGTCGGCCACTCTACGGGAAGCGTGCACTCCAGCGCGGCGACGTCGGGTGGGATGTCTCGGTACTCCAATTCTTGCTCCGCGCTCGAGGATTTTCGGCGGGCGGCCTGGATGGTGACTTCGGGCCCGCGACTGCCAAAGCCGTCCGCGCCTTCCAGAGCGCCTCGGGCATTGTGGCCGACGGAATCGTCGGGCCAGCAACGCAACGGTCGCTAGCCAGGCGAAGCCGAATTGCCGTCGTCGCGGAGTCTTCGCCACCCGAGGCAACCTTCTACCGCGTCCAAGCCGGAGACTCGCTCAGTGCCATCGCGGCGCGGTTCGGGACGACGGTTCAGCTCTTGATCCAGACCAACGACCTCGACCTGGACAGCGTGATCGTCCCCGGCCAGCGGCTGGCGATCCCGTCCAGGCTGGCGGGATCCCGCTCGTACCCCGGGATCAGGAAGCTGCTCAATCGACTCTCGAGCCGCTACGGCCTCGATCCGAGACTCGTACGCGCGCTCGCCTGGGTCGAGTCTGGGTTCCAACAGGATGCGGTCTCATCGGCTGGAGCAGTCGGCGTCATGCAGATTACGCCGGCGACCTGGGAATTCGTGGAGAGGGCGCTGATCGGGAAGAGAGTCAGACGGACGACGGCCGGAAACATCCGCGTGGGAATCGTCTATCTACGGTTCCTGCTCAGCGAGTTCGACGGTGACGTACGGCTGGCGTTGGGGGCGTACAACCAGGGTCTTCACGGTGTTCGGAAGCGGGGGTTGTTCAAGGAAACCGAGCAGTTCGTAGCGGCGGTCGTCGCCCACCGTGGCCTCGTGTGAGCCGCGTGTTTACTCGATGTCGCAGTCCAGGGACTCAGGGCCGCGTTTTCGATAGGTCTCAACAAACTCTTCGAGGACGGGATCGCGCGGATCCTGGAAGCGTATGAGTCGGTGCCACGCCGTCGCGACGATTGGTACGTCGATTTCCTCGTTCGGCGCAACGATGACGTGCGTGTCGTACCTATTCATGAGCTCGCGGAGTGGATCGCGAAGCTCCATTGCCATGTCGCTTTGGTACCAGATCGCCACCGCGCCGTGCTCCAACGAGTGGACTAGGCGTCCAAGATCGGGCGTTGTGTCATAGCTCCCGCAGGTCAGCGGCCGCGACAGATGCTCGCCGCTGGTTGGCGTTGGGGTGTCATAACTGACCTGGACGACGTGGCCCCGCCCCTGGTCGCCGGGCTTCTCGACACCCTCTACCTCGGGACCGGGCCGAGAGAGGAAGAACGCCAGAACACCGCCGATTCCGAGAGCGACCACACCGATCGCCACGCGTCGCACCCAACGCGTTCGCTGGACTTTCTTCGCAACCGCGGTACGTTCCTCGACCCGAGCCTCGCGCTGCGTTTCACGAGTTAGCTGGCGCGCCTGCGCGCGCGCTTTTCGCTCGGTTCGCGGTGGTCGGTTTCGTCGTTTCTTCTTCGCCATCTCGGTCGCAGCCGGACCGACGCTCTAGTCGTATCGACGCTTGGATCGCTCGACTAGA
>CAYTCZ010000058.1:0-24265 GCA_964436315.1 uncultured Gaiellales bacterium
CAGAGCACTTCGTTCGCAACGAAGGGGCCGTCGGTTCAAATCCGATCACCTCCACCTCGAGAACCGCGTCTGATGGCGCGGTTCTCTGCTATCCAGGTGGGGACCTTTCGTTCCAGTGCGTACGAAGTACGCAAGAAGTACGCACGGGGGCGTCTCCGGGGCCGATTCGATGGCCGGGGACGGCCTCGATCCACAGCCCCGAGATCGATGTCACGCCGGCCCGCGCGGCATCGGAACTCCCTCTGCATGACCGTGTGCAGAGGAGGCTCCGCATGGCGATCGAACTGCTTCGGGCGGACCAGGTCGGCGCCCTGTTCGGGGTGGACGCCAGCACGGTGCACCGCTGGGAGCGTGCCGGGCGGCTGCGCCGCGCCCGCCGGGACCCGGGCGGCACCAAGTACTGGCTGGCGGACGAGCTCCGCCAGGACCTGGCCGCCGCCAGTGGCGACGAACCCAGGCGGGGCGCCGCCCCGGTCGTGGCCGTGGAGCACGTGGTGGCCGCCACCCGCCGTCCCCGGCGACGGAGGGCTGGCTGATGGCGAAGCGCCAACCCGCCGACGTCCCGAAGCTCGTGCGGGACAGCCTCACCCGAGACGGCGCGTACGACTTCGGCCTCGGGGTCGTACTGCGAGCGCCGACCGACCCGAAGGGTGACGGCGGCTCGGCCAGCTACCGGGTCGAGTTCCGGACGTCGCCCGTGATCCCGGGCAAGCCGCTGGCCACACGCAAGTACCGCTACGCGCGCAAGCTGGAGGCTGCCTACGAGCTGGCCCAACAGCGCTTTGCGGAGATGGAGCAGCGCGCCAGCGGCACATTCGTCGAGTACCACACCGACGTGCCCTTCGGGCAGGTGGTCGAGGCCTGGTTCGACTCCCCGCACCCCCGTTGGGGCGACCACTACCCGGACAAGGTGCGCAGTCTCCTGCGGAATTGGGTGACATCCCCGGACATCCGTGTCCACTGGCGCTCGGGCGCCGCACCGGCGCCGATCGCGGACATCCCCATCGGCGGGCTCGTCGCCGACCACTTCAATCAGGCCCTCGAGCACGTCCGCCGCGAGCGGGCCCACCGCACCTACACCGAGGTCCACGGGCTGGTCGTGCAGATCCTCAAGTGGGCACTGGCCAACCGCTACCTGCGTCCGAGCGACGGCAACATCGTCGAGCAGTTGCCGCTCGCCCGCGATGATCAGGGCGACGACAGCGTCGGGGGGACGCGCGCCATCCCGCCGGAGGAGATCCCTCCCATGGACGCGCTCGAGCGTCTCGTGGCCACGGCGCGGCGCCTACAGGGCGATCGCGTTGCGACGATGATCTACATCCTCGCGTTCGGCGGCCTGCGCATCAGCGAGTGCCTGGCCCTGCGCAACGACGACCGGTTCCAGCTGCGGGACGACGACTGTTGGCGCGTCGAGGTCCGCGAACAGGTCCACAAGACCTACCGCAAGCTCCTCGCTCCGAAATGGAAGAAGCGCCGCTGGGCCTTCCTCCCGCACTGGCTGACCGGAGACGTCCGGGTTCTGCTGGCCGACACGGCGCCAGGGGCCTTGTTGTTCCCCTCGCCGGGTCGACGTGTCCGCAACAAGCACGGGCACATCGAGCGAGTGGGGTCGGGGCTTTTCCCCTACAGCAACTGGCACGAGCGCGTGTGGACGCCCATCGCCGAGCACACGCCAGGATGGCCCGAACGCGACGACTGGTCGCCGGTCGAAGTAGGAGAGCCACAACTCGGGAAGCAGAGCGAGAGACGGTGGGTCTGGTCAGTCCATACTCTGCGTCACGTCTGTGCGACCTACCAGCTGAATGTGCTGCGTCTCGATCCGGATGACGTGGCCAAGTTCCTCGGACACCGCTCCGGCGTTCAGGTATGGGAGATGTATGTCCGCGTTCGACCGGATCTGTTCGGACGCGCCGGAGAGGCGAGCAAGGTGGCGGGTGATCCGCGGCTGTGATCCGGTGAGACTTCTGGCTCAACGAGCACGTGACTTACTCGGTTCTCCTGTAGATTGGCGGGCACATCGACCTTGAGGTTGTCATGCCAAAGAAGAAGAGCGGAATGTCTGCCGAGCACAAGGCGGCACTCGCGAAGGGGCGCGCACAGTCAAAGGCGGTGCGTGACTACCTCAACATGCTGGAACAGGATGGTCGCCGTTCCTCGAACATGTCGGCTGACCAGCTCAACGCCAAGATCCACGAGCTCCACACTCGCATCGATGAGACGGACGACCCGGCCCGGCGCCTCGAACTCATCCAGCGCCGCATGGACCTGGAAGAGCAGCTGGGCTCCGTCGAAGACGCTCCTGACGCGGACGCCCTCGAGAAGGACTTCGTCAAGGCAGCCAAGGAGTACTCGGAGCGCAAGGGGATCTCCTACCCGGCCTGGCGCGAGATCGGCGTGCCAGCAGCGACCTTGAAGGCAGCAGGCGTGCCGCGCACCCGGCGCCCCTCGAGCTGAGGGAAGTACAAGAATCCATGCTGTCCCTTGCCTCCTGGAAGTCAGCGTGGGTAGTTCAATCTTCGCATTGACTCCTTTGGCGCGAGCTCTATCGGGTTGCCTGCTGGCGCTCGAGCCGTCGTCTGAGGGCCCTCGCGCCCGAGGGCCTGTGCAGGAGGCGGCCATCCCGGGTGCATCGCTGTCATTCGGCACCCAGGAATTCGGGTACTCGTGCGGGCCTCGCTCGGCCTAGCGAGTTCCGCTGTCGCCTGCCGAGAGACACTACGGTGGCATGCGGTGACGACGGGGGGTTTGGAGTGTCTGACAACGGGCCCGGGGCCTTGCTCGCGTCCGGTCGGGTCGTACGGATGCGTAATCGCCTCTGGCGGGTGGACAACGTGCTCCAGCATGAGTTCACGGCGACACCGATCGACGGCCGCGACACGTACGCGCGGCGGTTCCTCACCGAGGTGGAACACCTTGAGGAGGGCGAGGTCCCCTTCCCTGATGCGTCGATTGTGACCGACCCGGCCGAGCAGGATCTGCTTCTCCGGGCCTTCCGGCTCAGCTTGGTCCATGGGTCAGCACCCCTGCTGGGACTCCAGCGTTCGAGGGCTATCCCCACGCCCTACCAGCTCGTGCCGCTGCTGCTGGCTGTCGGTCGCGAGCGGGTACGGCTTCTGATCGCCGACGACGTAGGTGTTGGCAAGACCATCGAGATGGGGCTGGTCGTCTCCGAGTTGCTCGCCCGGAGCTTGGTCCATCGCGCCCTGTTCGTGGTTCCAGCGAACCTGCGAGAACAGACCCGCGAAGCGCTCGCCCACTTCTTTCACATCGACGCGACGATCGTCTCCAGGCACCGGCTCCGATCCCTTGAGCGCAGTCTGATGCCCGGCCAGTCGGTCTGGGAGGCGCACCCGTTCGTCGTCGTTTCGGTCGACTACGCGAAGAAGTACCCCGGCCGGATCCTCGACGCGGGATGGGATTTGGTCGTCTTCGATGAGGCGCATCTCTGCGCGCGCCCACCGATGAGCACCCGCGGCAACCGCGCCCAGAAGCAGCGCTATGACTTCGCCGTGAAGGCAGCGGAGGTGGTCCAGCACCTCATCATGATGACGGCAACGCCCCACAACGGCTACACGGAGAGCTTCGCCAGCCTCCTCGACTTGCTGGACGTCGATGCCGTTCGGTGGAGCGGCCCCTCGGGTGAAGTGCCAACGATCGATCGCCAGAAGGCTGAACCGCACGTCATCCAGCGCCGTCGTGAAGACCTACGGGGCTGGTTCGAAGCGGCCGGCGAGCGCTTCCCGTTCCCCGAACGTGATCCGTACGAGCTGATCATCGAGATGTCCGCTACTGAGGCGCGTGTCATGGAGGATGTCCGCACCTACACCGAACGCCTCGCCACACGCAGCGACGCCACTGTCAACCAGTGGGTCGCTTTGCACCTGCAGAAGCGGGCTCTCTCGTCACCGGCGGCACTACGCCGTTCCCTGCAGAACCGGGTCGATGCGCTCCGTCGCCGGTTGACGGACGAGGTCGGGACGGCGGCGGATGCCGAAGCTGCCGTGATGGACGCTGAGCCTCACGAGGACCTGACCGACGAGCAACTCTTCGACCGCGTGGACCGCTCCGCTCTCGGGACCGAGTCCGAGATCGCCGAGCTGGAGCGACTGAAGGAGAGTGCGGCCAAGGTCACGAAGGCCAAGGACAGCAAGTACAGCAGCCTCGTGCAGCGCGTGTGGCCGCACGTCCTCGCTCGCCAGCGGAACAAGCGTCTCATCGTCTTCACCCGCTACCGCGACACGCTCGACTACCTGGTCAGCAACCTGGAGGCGGATGCGAGACGGCCAAAGCGTGGCATGGAGACGCTGTCTGGGACAGCGGTATTCGCCATCCACGGCGACATGAACCCGAAGGATCGGATCGAGGCCTTTGCGAGCTTCGAGGCGGCGGACAAGGCGATCCTGGTCGCCACCGACGTCATCAGCGAAGGTGTCAACCTGCAGCGCGCCTGCTCGGCTCTCGTCCACTACGAGCTGCCCTGGAACCCGAACCGGCTCGAGCAGCGGAACGGTCGTGTCGACCGCTACCTGCAGCCTGAGGAAAGGGTGATCCTCGGCACGCTGGTGTACGACGACGAACTCGACGTCACGATCCTCAACGTGCTGGTGCGCAAGGCCGCCGAGATCCGGGAGGAGTACGGGTTCTCGCCGCCTTTCTTCTCCTCGAGCCGAGACCTCGTGGACCTCATGCGGGCCTACGGGCACGTCCCGGCGAGGCAGCTCGATCTGTTCTCTGCGGCCGCCGATGCGTCCGAAGAGCCGCAACTCGTCGCGATGTCGCGCGAAGCTGCAGATCGCATGCGTGACGAGGGCTTCTATGGACACGACAGCGTCGAGCTGCGTGAGGTCCAGGAGGCGCTGGCGCAGACGAACCGTACCGTCGGAGACCGCACTGACCTCGAGCTATTCGTTCGAGCGGCTCTCGGCCGTTTCGGTGCCGGCCTGACCGATGTGGGCGCTGACCGCTTCGAGGCCGATCTCTCACGGAGCGAGCACCTCGCGGACCTCAGTCCGGACGGCGAACCCATGGTCCTTACCCTCGACGCCGAGCTCGCGCGCGAGGATCTCAGCGTGGACGTCGTGGACTTGGCGCATCCGCTCGTCCGGCGCCTGGTCGATCTCGTACGTGACGAGGGCGTGGGCAACCTCGACGGCAGTCAGGTGGGCAGAGTGACCGGATACGCCCATCCCTCCGCCTCGGAGGTCACGGTCCTAGCGCACGTCTTGGCTCGGTTCCTTTCCGCTAGCGCCCCCCCAGTTCTCATGGAGGAGTTGGTTCCGGTAGCGGTGAGACCGTGGAGCGAGCAAGCCGTCGTTCCAAGTGAGGAGGCAGTCGGTTTGCTCTCACCGGCTCGGGCGATGTCCACGCTGTACCCGAGCGACGTCGCTGATGCTGTCAGTGAGGTCGTGCGCAACGGCACGCTCGACGCGGCCATCGCGCACGCCATCGGCGAGCGCCAGGCGGACCTGGAGAGTCGAGGTCGGCAGCTTGCGCAAGCGGGAGGTCCGTGGGCAGCAGGGATGGCGGACCTGTCTCTCGCCAGCCGCGACATCCTGACGCTCACAGTCGTGGAGCCCCCCGCATCATGAGCGACCACGCGACCGTGTATGTCTCGGGCGGCCTTCTCACGCCGGGGATCCTGAATGAAGCCGTCACCGGGGGGGCTCGCGGCGAGTTCGCTCCGGGGAGCTTCCGGCGTCTCGATGGCACCCCGGTAGACGACCTCGATGACGCTCTCGAGGACGGGTTCACCCAGTTGTGTGCGCTCTACGATGAGCTCGCCGACGAGCTGCCCATGCTTGATCGCTCGGCTCTGCGGGAACGTTGGGTCCTCCCCTTGCTCTCAGCCCTCGACTGGCGGCCGAGCTACCAGCGACAGCATCTGCGGCCCACCACGATCGACGACGCGACATTCTCGGTCAGCCACCGGGGATGGGACGACCCATCCGCACCCCCCGTCCACATCGAGCCCAGCCACGACGACGAGCTTCGGTTGGACGCGAGGCCAGCGCCCCGGTCACGGAGCCCTCACGACGAGCTCCAGCAGTACCTCAACCTGGCGGACGAGCTGTGGGGGATAGTCACCGACGGCCGGGAACTTCGCCTCCTCCGCGACTTCCACCACACCACCACGAAGGGGTTCGTCGGTGTGGACCTGGAAGCCCTCTTCACGGAGCGCGACTTCGAGGGTTGGCAGGCGCTCTACCGGCTTGCGCATGTCTCGCGATTCCTCCCGACGCAGTCGGGCGATCCCTCGAGCGCACCGCTTGAGCAGCTCTACCAACGCTCTCGCGCAGCCGGGATCACGGTCGGCAAGGCACTCCACCCGCGCATCAGGGAAGCGATCGAATACCTGGCCAACGGCATCCTTCGGCAGGACCCATCCGTACGCGAGCTTGTGGCCGATGCGCAACGAGCCCGTGATTTCTACGCCGAGGTCCTGCGCGTCGTCTACCGACTCCTGTTCCTCCTTTTCGCCGAGCAGCGGGGGATGCTGCCGGGCAGCAACTCCCTCTACGCAGACACCTACAGCGTCACTCGCCTCCGCGAACTCGCGGATAGGGCCCGGGACGTTGAACCGCGGCGCACCGACCTCTACGAGGGGCTCAAGGTCACGTTCCGGCTGATGAGTCAGGGCAGCGAGGCGCTCGGCATCACCGCCTTCAACGGACAGCTCTTCGACGAGACCGCGACGCCCACCATGACTGCCGGGACCATCGCCAACCGGGATCTCATCCGCGCCATTAGGGCGATGACGAGCATCGTCGTCGACGGCCATCGCGAGCACGTCGCATTCGCCACGATCGGTGTGGAGGAACTTGGCTCTGTCTACGAGCGGCTGCTCGACTACACGCCGCGCATCGCCACCGCCCCGACCGAGGTCGAGGATGGAGCGACCGTTCCGACCGGCTCGCTGTACCTCGAACGAATTGGCGACCGTGAGCTCGGGAGTTACTACACGCCACCCGATCTCGTCGACCTCACCCTCGAGCGATCCCTCGATCGCCTTCTCGACGAACGACTCGAGGCTGCCGGCAGCAGGGCGGACGAGGAAGCGGCGTTGCTCGACATCCGAGCCGTCGACCCAGCCTGTGGATCCGGCGGCTTCCTGATCGCGGTGATTGACCGGATCGCGGAGCGGCTCGCCGACGTTCGGCTCGACGGCGCGCAACCGACCGAGCGGCAGTTGGCGGAGGCTCGTCGTGACGTCCTGCAAAACTGCATCTACGGCGTCGACGTCGACGCCTTCGCAGCTGAGCTCTGCAAGGTTGCGCTCTGGATTCACTGTGCGGTGAGCGATCTACCCCTCAATTTCTTGGATCATCGCATCCAATGCGGCAACTCGCTTATCGGATGGCCTATGAAGGGACTTCCCGAGGAAATTCCTCTGGCCGCCTACAAGACGAAGAGTCAGACGGAAGGGACACAACGGACGAAGGAGATCTGTGCCGACGCCCGGGCACGAAATAGAGCTGCGCTCGAAGGCCAACTCGACCTATTTGCCAAAGACGTCCCACGACCGGACGTGAAGTTGGACTATCCCGCGCTGTGGTCTGAGGAAGAGAAGTCTCCCGCTGATGTTGAGAAGAAGGCACAAGCTTACGACGAGTACCGAGCATCCATCCCCTATCGCGCATGGACAGCGGCAGCTGACGTATGGGTCTCGAGCTTCTTCTGGAACGAAGAGGTCGGCGAGGTCGCTCCGACGTCGCTGGATTACTGGAGAGCTCTGCGAACTGCCCTCGAGACCCGCGATAGCCAGATGACTGAGCTCAATGTAGAGAGGACGTTCGCTGAGTCGATCGTAGCTGGTGCCGGGGAGCTCTCACGTTCAATGAACGCCTTTCACTGGCCCCTTCGGTTTCCCGAAATCGCAGAGCGCGGCGGTTTCGACGTTGTAGTAGGGAACCCGCCCTGGGAGCAGTTTGAAAGCCGTGAAAAGGAGTGGTTCGAGGTGCGGGCACCTCATATCACTGCACTCACAGGTAGTCGCCGGAAGGAAGCAATCGCGGAGCTTGCCGTCACGCAACCTGCCCTAGCACGTGAGTGGGCGATCTTCTCTACGACGAACGCACGGATGAGCGACTTCGCGAAGAAGAGTCAGCGATTCAGTGACTCCGGCGGCAAGGTGAACACCTATCTGCTATTCACCGACCTCAACGCCCAGCTTGTTGGTCCAGAAGGGATATCCGGGTTTCTCGTCAAGTCCGGATTGGGCATCGACGAGGGCGGTACGGCGGTCTTTCGTCCCTTGGTGGAGCGTGGGCAGGTCCGATCCTTCATCGACATCGTGAACGGTGGCCGTCGCCAGCATGTGATCTTCGAGGGCGTGGCTGAGGTGGAGCGGTTCGCGGCTGTGTGCCTCGGCGGCGCACGCGACGACACTCACTTCACGGCGTCGATGATGAACTGGTCCATCGACGAAGCCAGAGAACGCGAACCAATCGACGTCGACCGGGACGTGCTGGCGACCTTCAGTCCAGTGACGTTCAGCCTGCCCAGCTTCCGCGAACCGTCCACCTGGCAGCTCGGAAAACGCCTGCAGGAGACGCACAGCATACTCGACTTTGACGAACCCACGCAGGATGAGTTGGCCTCTGGGGTGCGAGCGCGTCCCCAGAACCCTTGGGACCTGAGGTACGCGACCCTCTTCAACTCCACGACTGCCTCACGAAAGTTCGAACGACGGGAAGATCTTGAGGCGGAGGACTGGCGAATCGGCACCGACATGGTCTTTCGCCGTGGCGACCAGACCGCGCTGCCCCTCTATGAGGGGCAACTCATGAACCGCTACAACCACCGTGCCAGGACATACGAGGGCTACCCGACCGAGAAAAAGTACGGAAGGAAGCCAGGGATCCCGCTCACCGGCCTGGAACAACTCGCCAACCCGGACTACGAAATCGAGCCGCGGTACTGGATGCTCGCGTCAACTGCCGAGGAGCGTCTCGAAGCGACAATTGGCGATCGTGTACTTCTTGCCTTCCGGGATGTCGGAGCTGTTTGGACCAATCAGCGCTCGGCGAGAGCTGCCTTGATCCCACGCTATCCAGCAACTGACAAGTTGCCCGTACTTGGGCTGCGTGCGGAACTGGCCTTTGAATTCCTGGCACTCTGGAACGGCACCGTTTTTGATTTCCTCGTTCGAGGGAAGATGCCTGGCAGCGGGGTGAAGCTAGTCTGGATGCTTAGTCAACTGCCCATGCCCGCACCTGGTTGCGACTCTCGCTTGGCCGAGAACGCAAGGCAACTGTCGCTCACCTCTCACTCTGTGGCCCGAGTATTCGACACGGATCCGTACCCCTGGGACGAGGAGGAGCGCTACCGCTTGGACGTGGAGACCGACGCGCTCGTTGCGCACGCGTACGGCGTGACTGAGCGGGAGTACGGGGTGATCCTCGACACTTTCGAGGTGCTGGCCCGCAAGGAACTGGCGGAGCATGGGCGCTACCGCTTCAAGCACGACTGCCTCTCCGCCTACCGGAGGCTCGGATGAACCCGCTGGCTGTCCACCGGGATTTGACCGACGCGTACCGCCGGTTCGTCGGCTCGTCGCAGCACTTCCAGGACGCGTACGTCGAACAGTGGGTCGAGGATCGCATCGACCAGGAGCAGTTCCTCTGGCGCGAGCCGCTGGTGACCGTCCGGCGTCGCTTCAAGTACGGCCCGGATCTCCAGACGCTGGTCGACGAGGGCTACCTTGACCCCCGCGTACTCCCGTGCTTCACCGTCGCGGTCGGTGACCGCGACGCGGCGCACATCCGCCCCTTCGAGCACCAGACCGACGCGATCAAGCTGCTCACCGACGAGGAGCCGAGCAACGTCGTCGTCGCCACAGGGACGGGCTCGGGCAAGAGCTTCACCTTCTCTATCCCGATCGTGTCGGAAGCCCTTCGGGCCAGGTCGGCCGGCCACCGCGGTGTCAAGGCGATCCTCATCTACCCGATGAATGCGCTGGCGAACTCCCAGTACGAGGAGATCGCCAAGCGGCTCCAGGGTTCTGGGCTCACCGTCGCGAACTACACCGGCGACATGCCGCGCGCGTACGAGACCGCCCTGCGGGACTTCCACGACCTCACTGGCAGGTCCGAACCGTACGACAGCGAGGTCATCTGTCGGGATCACGTTCGCGAGCGCGGTGTCGACATCCTCATCACGAACTACGTGATGCTTGAGCTCATCCTCACGCGCTTCGACGACCGGAGCATCTTCCCCTTCGATCAGCTCGGGGAGCTGCAGTTCCTCGTCCTGGACGAGGTCCACACCTACACCGGCCGACAGGGTGCCGACGTCGCCTGCCTCATCCGACGCCTAAAGGAACACACCGGTACCTCGGGACGGCTCCGTTGCATCGGTACCTCCGCAACGGTGGACTCGGATGCGGGCGAGGTCGAAGGCCGCGCCGCGATCGCAGACTTCGCCACCGAGCTGTTCGGCGAACGGTTTCACGCCGATGCCGTCATCACCGAGCGGTACGCCGACCCCGTAACCGACGAGCCGGATCATCTGCCTTCGACCCCCGGCATCGGTCCCAACCTGCTCGCGCGTCTCAACACCGGCGAACCCGCTGCGCTACGCGAGGCGGCGGCATCGCTGACAGGGCTCACGGCACCCACTGGGGACGACCTGCGCCGCCAAGCCACCATTGCGTTCCTCGAACGGTTCTGTGCCGGTGGCATTCGATCCTGGCGGGAAATCCAGGACGCCTACGAAACGGACCACCGGTCCGGTGCCGACCCGGAGGCCGTACAGCGAGAGCTCGAGGCAGCGATGGTCGTGGGGAACGCGACCCGGGTCGAGGTCGATGGCGACGACGTCCCGTTGTTAATCCCGAAGGTGCACAGTTTCATCTCGCAGGGCCGGCCCATCACGCGCTGCCTCCGGGGGCACTTCTCCGATCGGGGCGAGGTCAGCTGCTCAGAGTGCGAACCGGAGCAGCCGGCCTTCCCCGTCGTCTTCTGCAACAGCTGCGGCGCGACGGCGCTCTCCGCCGCCCGGAGCGAGTCCGGCGAGGAGGTCCGCTACGTCCCCAGCGACTTCGCCGGCGACGAGATCCGCGGTGAGGCCGGGTATCTGTTCACCTCCCACTGGGATCGGGCAGCGGTACCACCCGACGAGAGGCGGGTGAAGAAGGACGGAAACGCGAGGAAGGGCTGGTCCGGTGCGGTGCCCGAAAACCTCTACCTCGCACCAACCGGAAGCTACGCGGACGACGGTGGCATCGAGCTCGCGTGGGTCGTCGCGCCCCTCTTCCTCTGCCCGTCCTGCGGCGTGCAGTACACGGGTCGCTCGGCGGAGTACCACAAGTTCTTCCAGGCAGGACTCGTCGGCCGTGCCACTGCCTCGGACGTGCTCATCGGTGAGATCCTGCAACGGGTTCCCGAGGTCCCCGAGCGGCAGAAGCGCTCGTTGATCGCGTTCGCCGACAACCGGCAGGACACCGCCTTCCAGGCCGCCCACATCAACGACTTCCAACGGCGGGTGCACTTCCGGCGGGCCATGTGGCGAACGCTCCACCACCTCGGCGCCGTGGACACAGCAGCGGCAGCGCGCCCGATCACCGAACTCGGGCCACACATACTCGAGACGATGGAGCGCGCCGGCACGCTGCCTCGCTTCAGCGGTCCCGATGTCGAGGTGGGCCAGGCTCGGCATGCAGCGCGGAACCGCTACGCCCGCTACTTAGGGTTTACCGTGGTCGCGGACCTCGTCGGGCGCACCAGGTGGCAGAACAACCGGACCCTCCACGACGTCGGCCTCCTCGACATCGAGTACTCCGGCCTCGCCGACATCGCTGCAGACGACTCGATCTGGGCCGGCCAACCGGCGATGGCCGTCGCCAGCGAGGATGATCGGCACGACATCGTCCGCGCCATCCTTGACATCATGAGGATCGGGCTGGCCGTCGACACCGGGCCGTTGACCAAGGGTGACGACTTCCGCGAGAACGTGATCGACCGGCTGGACTCGGAGGGCTTGTTTCACGAACCTCGACTCCCCCCTTTCCGTCCGACCATCTTCAGCGATGAGCTCGCGACTGGCGCCGCCGACAAGCGGATCACCCTTCGCCGTTTCACGTTCCACGAGGACAACCCGCGCAGCCCCGCGCTCGTTCGCTACCTCATGGCCCTCAACTCGCGCGTCCACGACCGTGATGACGCCAAGGAGCTGGTCCACGGAGTCGTTGAGATCCTGACGGACCGGGGTCTCCTGCACGTAGCGGAACGGCAAGGTGGGCTCACCTACCAGATCAACGAAGACGCCCTGCTGGTCGTGGCCAGAACCGGACACGAGGGCCAACGCTGTCCGAAGTGCAGCACACGGTGGCAGTTCCGACTCGAGCGGTCCTGCCCGCAGTGCGGGATCGACAACCTGACCACCCTCCCGTACTCGTGGCAGCGTGACTACATCCGGAATGAGTACCTCGCCGACGTCGGTGAACGCACCCCAGTGCTCGCCGACGAGCACTCTGCCCAGGTCCCGGGAGCAGATCGCAAACGGGCCGAGAAGCGGTTCAAGGATGTCGAAGACCCGCTGAACACGCTGATCTGCACCCCCACGATGGAGCTCGGGATCGACATCGGGGGCCTGTCGGCCGTCTTCATGCGCAATGTTCCCCCTTCGCCGGCCAATTACGCCCAACGTCAGGGCCGCTCGGGCCGTCATGGGCAGCCGGCGTACGTGGCAACCTTCTGCGGCACGCTCGGCAAGTTCGGATCCCACGACCAGTACTTCTACCGCTTCCCGGATCGCATGGTCGCCGGCCGTGTGGCACCACCGCGCTTCTTGCTGCACAACGAGGACCTCCTCAGGTCCCACCTCAACGCCCTCGTCCTCGAGTACCTCGACTTCCGCGTCCGGGCACATCCGGACGAGTTCATCGACTTCTCGGACCGGGTGCACTTCATTCCCGATCAGGTCGCGGAACTGCAGGGCAAGGTGTACGCACAGCTCGGCGACCTCACCGAGCACGCCTGGAGCGCTCTTGGGCCCGAGTTCAGCGCGGTCGACCGCGAACGAGGCTGGGTCGCCGACCACATCAGCACGTTCCCGCAGCGCTACCGGGAAGCCTGGCAACCCCTCATTGACGAGTATGTGACGATCCGCGAAGAGTCGCGCGAGATCGCCGCGGCCCAGGAACAGGGCGACACGTCGCAGGAGGCGGAGATCCGTCGACGGTCGATCCTCGGCCGCATGGACGACATGCGGCAGGGACACGGCGATTTCGTCCCCTACACGTACCTGGGCTCACAGGGCTTCCTGCCCAACTACGCGTTCCCGCGTCGCGCCTCGAGCGCGTACTTCACGGACCGAAAGGAATCGGTCGGCCGTCACCGTGTCGTTGCCCTTCGCGAGTTCGCCCCAGAGGCCAGCGTCTACTACCGAGGCCAGCGGTACCGGGTCGAGCGAGCCCAGCCGCGAGCTCGTGGCGGCCAGATCAACTGGACGACGGTCAAGCTGTGCGACTGCGGCGCGTACGTGTCCGGTGAGCAGGTGGGCACCGCTGCAGTCTGTCGCGTCTGCGGCCGCGACCAATCCGAGACGTTCGCCAATGCCCACTCGCTCGAACTTCCCGACGCTGTCGCGCGCCCTCAGAACCGGATCTCGAGTGACGAGGACGACCGACGACGGCGCGGCTACGAGATCCGCATCAACTACGCACTCCCTCCCACGCGGATCGAGGGTGCCCTTGAAGCCGGTGGCGACCCGGTGGGCGAGGTCACGTACGCCCACGGTGCGACGCTCCTGTCGGCCAACCTCGGGACACGCGTCCGGGACGGAACGCCGGAAGGGTTCAAGCTCTGCACCAAGTGTCGTCGCTGGATCCTGTCGGACACCGAGGAAGAGCGTCACGTCGACGACGACAACCCCAGGGGATCCTGCCCCGCCGGCGGGGACCGGGACGATGTCGTTCACGGGATCTGGCTGCTGGCCGAAGGTCGGCACGACGTGATCGCCGTCGACCTCTCCGTCCCGACGAATGCGGAGCCTCGACGGTTCGGCACCTCCGTCCTCCATGCCCTCTTGGACGGCTTCGAGATCGCTTTCTCGGCCGACGAATCCGAAGTGTCCGGTGTGGTCTACACCGAAGGCGGCGAGCAGCAGGTCCGCATCCTGCTCTACGAGAAGGAGGAAGGCGGCGTCGGGCTGCTCCATCACCTGGTGGAAGCCGACGCGTGGCAGCGCGTTGCTCGAAAGGCCCTCGAGCTCCTGCACATCGATCTCGCGACAGGGCGCGATCGCCCCGACGCGTGCACGACGGCCTGTTACGACTGCCTGCTGTCGTTCTACAACCAGTTCGACCACGGGCTGCTCGACCGGAACCTCGCCGTCGAGTGGCTGCTCCAGCTCGCGAGTGGGCCGATCTCCCTTGACCTCGGTGGACCCGAAGATCGGTGGGACAGCCTCGCGGCGGGGGCTGCGAGCAGCGCCGAGGCTCAGGTACTGAGCGCGCTCCGAACGCGCGGGTTCCCGCCACCGGAAGGGCAGCACGTTGTCATTCCCGATGCTGACGGCGTAGCGATCGCCGAGGCCGACCTCACGTACCCGGGCAAGATCGTCGTGCGGGTCCACGGAGACCCGCACACCTGGGAGCACGTGCAGCGGGCCGATGCCGTGCAACGCCGGAAGCTCCTGGCGCTCGGCCACAAGGTCGTCGAGATCGACATGGACGATCAGGAGCCGGGCTTCGAGCAGCTCGCCAGCCGGCTGGGGATCGAGCAGCGCAGTGCCGCGGTAGCCCCGGTCGTGGAGCGCGAGGCCTCGCCCGAGCCGCCACCGACGGCGGAGCCAGAGCCGTTGCCCCTTCTCCCGCTGGTCACGCGTGAGGAGGTCGGTGACACGACCGGATGGGTGCCCGTGTACGACCTCGCGAGCGGTCAGTCGCCGGAGGCGGACAAGGAGCTCGGGTGGCTCCACGTCCCAGGCGTACTCCTCTCCGGTGACGCCTTCGGCGTGCAGCACCCGGGGTACTCGCTGGAGAACGGCTACCCGCGGGGCAGCGTGATCCTCTTCGAGCCGATTGACGACAAGACAGACATTGAGGAGGGTCTTACCGTCCTCCTCGATCTGGGGGGACAGACCGATCCGGACACCGGGACCCGATTCGCAATCCGAGCCTGGTGGCCGGAGCTCGACGACCGCGGTGAGTTGATCGGCCTGATGCTCAGCGCTCGACACACGAGCTCCGTCGATCCCCTGCAGGTCGAGGACCCCGGCGGCGTTCAGTTGCTCGGCCGGTTCGCAGGTGGGATCGCGGTGGAGCCCAGCTGATGTACCAGTACTTCTTCACGCCCTCGTACAACGACTGTCTCAAGCAGTACGAATCGGACCCCGAGTTCACCAAGGCGCTCGTGAAGGTGCTGCCGCGCTTCGCGGTGGATCCACTCCATGATCCCGCGCTCAACACCCATCGGGTGAAGCGGGCTGCCGGCAAGACCTACACCTCGTACGTCGGGGGCCGCGGCCACCGGATCATCTGGCGGCTGGTCAACCGCACGGTCGTGTTCCTGCTCGTCGGCGAGCATGACGCCGTATACGAGCGGGCCGAACGAATTCGGGTTGAGATCGATCTGGAGAAGGATCTCGCACGGGTCTACGACGAGGACCCGCGCTCGCAGGAGGCCATCCCGTACGAATCCAGACGCCAGCGCGAAGGTGTGCTGTTCATGGCCTGGACGGACCAGGACCTCGCCGGGTTTGGGTTCGAAGATCACGAACTGATGATCCTCCGCGGCCTTCAGTCGCAAGGGGAGTTGCTTGAGCTCGAGGAGCACATGCGCCCCGAGGCTTGGCGGGCTGCCTTCAACCTCGTCGCGTACGGCCACCCTGACGGCGAGGTCACACAGTCCGCTGCAGAACCCACCGAGCCGGTCGAGACGGCTGACGACGAGGCAGACGAGCGCGCCCTGGAACGCGCGATATCCGCGAAGCGTTCCCGCTCGGAGTTCGCTCCCGTGGCGATTGAAGCACTGGAATCAGTGTTGAGCCGCCCCATCGAGGACTGGATGGTCTTCCTGCATCCAGACCAGGCGAAGCTTGCAGAGCGTCCCTTCTCGGGCCCCGCCCGAGTCCGCGGCTCCGCAGGGACCGGGAAGACGGTGGTCGGGCTGCACCGTGCCAAGCATCTTGCCTCCACCTACGGGGGAAGGGTCCTCTTCACGACGTACGTGCGGAACCTGCCGACGGTCTTCGAGCAGCTTTTCAGACGCCTCGCGCCGGATTCAGACGGCACGGTCGAGTTTCGCAACCTGCACAGCTGGGCGTACCGGTTCCTCGCGAACTCAGGTGCTCGGCCTGAGCTCGACGCCAACAACGTGAATGCCGCGTTCGCGGCGGCTTGGCGACACTGTGTAGAACCGGGCAGCTATCTCGCGGAGCGCGGGCTCGGTCGGCAGTACTACCGCGAGGAGATCGACTGGGTCATCAAAGGGCGCGACGTCCGCCGGCTCGACGACTACCTCCAGATCGAGCGGACCGGGCGGGGGACCGGGCTGCCGGAGACACATCGACGCGCCGTCTGGGAGCTATTCGAGCAGTACCAGCGACAGCTGGCGAAGCGGCGAACCGTGGACTTCAACGACCTGCTCATCGGTGCGCTCCGAATGGTTCGAGAGAGCGGGGTCCGCAGGGCGTACAACGCGGTGATCGTCGACGAAGCGCAGGACCTGACTCAGGTTGGCGTTCAGCTCGCCTACGAGCTGGCCGGACGCGACAGCCCCGATGGGCTGTTCCTCCTCGGCGACGGGCAGCAATCGGTCTATCCCGGTGGATACTCGCTGTCCTCGATCGGGATCGGTGTGCAGGGCCGCTCGTCACTGTTGAAGGTGAACTACCGCAGCACGCAGGAGCTGCTCGACTTCGCGCGCAAGATCGTCGATGGACGTCCGTACGACGACGGTGACGATGGTCTGACCAACGCGCAACGACCGGTCACGTGTCTGCGCAGGGGGTCGGCACCGAAGCTGAACGGGGCATCGACCCTCGACGACCACGACGAAGCACTCGTACTTGCCATAGCTGACGCGGCCGACTCCCCGATGGTTACTCCGGGAGACCTTGCGGTATTGGTCCCGACCAACAAGCTCGTCAACGAGTACACCCAGCGGATCAGTGGTCTCGGCTACGCAACGCAGAAGCTCCAGAAGTATGACGGGACGCCGACAAAGTCGGTCAAGGTCGGGACCTACCAGCGGGCGAAGGGGCTTGAGTTCAAGCATGTGTTCCTGCCTCGCCTCGACGCCGAGGCTGTCGGCGAAGTACGACGCCCCGGCGAGGATGACGCTGCGCACCAGGAACGTCTCGACCTCCTGAGGCGACAACTGTTCGTCGCATTGACACGCGCACGGGATGCGGCCTGGGTCGGATGGGTTGGCGAGCCAGCCACGGTCCTAGAGCCAGCCCTGGGTTGACAGGGGGGAGCGGGGAACGAGATGAAGACGTACGACCGCGACATCGATTACCTCGGAGAGATCGGCCGGATCCTCCGCGACCTCACCGGGTACTCGACCCTCGCTTACGAGCTGATCCAGAACGCGGACGACGATCGCAGGGCCACCCGGCTGGCGTTCGATGTGCGTGATGATGCGCTCATCGTCCAACACGACGGTGTCTTCTCCGACTGTGGCGACCAGGAGGTACCGCCAAACCAATGCCCGTCCTACTTGGCGACGGGGGATCGCTGTGACCTTCACAGCTTTCGGCGCGTCGGTGGTGCGAACAAGACACAACGGGAGGAGACCACCGGCGCCTTTGGCATCGGCTTCACAGCCGTCTATCAGGTGACCGACCGCCCCGAATTGGCCACCGCCGGTCACCACTGGTACATCGACGAGACAGCGGCTCGCTCTGAAGGCATCCAAGCGTGCGAGCTGCCGGACTGTGACTTGTGTGGCAAGTCCGCCGAAGGGACCACCCTGCGGCTCCCGTGGGCGTCGGACGCTCACTCAGAGTTTCGCCGAGAGACTCGATCTCAGCCCGTTCCCGAGGACGTGCATAGCCGCCTGACGGACGAACTGCTCCGGGCGGTGCCTAGGGCACTGACGTTCCTTCGACGTCTCAAGGCCGTGGAGGTGAGGGCTAACGGCGAGCTGCGCTGCCTCGCTCGTCGCGAACGCCGAGGCGACTCGCTGACGATACGCGTTGACGGGGCGACTGAGGTAACGACGGAAGAGTTCATCCTCCTCGAAGGGGCCTTCCCTACGGAAGCGAGTTCTCTGCGCGAGAGGTATGAGGGCCTCGTAGAAGATTCACGGTCGCACACCGTGCAAGTCGCCGTTCCGACGTCAACGGCGAAGGAGCCGGGCCTGTACTTTGCGGGCTTGCCGACGGAGGATCGCACTGAACTGCCCGTCCATATCAACGGCGACTTCTTCCCGAACTCCGAACGGAAGCATCTCGTTCGTGAAGGCTTTCGAGGGGAGTGGAACGACGCGGCCCTTGACTGCGCCGCCCAGACACTCTCAGAGGCACTGTCACTCTTGCCCGGGCGCGTTGACGTATCGATCATCTGGAACCTGCTGCTTGCGGCTTACCAGCTGGCTCAGCTGGATTCGGTCAGGGGAGGAGACCGGTACTGGGTTCAACTAGCCCGAACGGCGCGCACGGCGGACGTTCTGCTCACGGCTGACGGTCGCTGGGTCGCTCCGAGTACGGCTTACTATCTCCAGGACGCCAGTGAGCAGGAGAACGCCTTTGCCCTTGCGAAGCTCGGGCTCAGGGTCGCAGGCGGCGAGGTAGCAGAAGTCGCTCGACGTGGCCTGAAGGCGACAGAGCTCGGGCTCAAGCTGCTGACGAGTTCCCACCTCGGTACAGAGCTTGTCGCCTTCGGGCTCGAAGACGAGGTCGAAGCGGAAGACCTTCCCGGACCACTCAACGACAACGAGTGTGTCAACGCACTGCTTCGCGAGGTCGAGATCCTCATCACCCGGGAGAAGCTTGATGTGCTCCACAACTCCGGTCTGGGGAAGGCAGCGGTCCTCCCCTGCACAGACCAGACCTGGCGCAGCGTCCTATCGGTTCTGCCGAAGTTGCCACCGGAGCTCGGCTTCCTGGAGTCGGAGCGTGTCCTGCCCGTCATCGACTCATCTGCCTTGCCAAGCGGCACGTCCACTGACCTCTACAAGAAGTGCACGCCACTCGATCCCGACTACCTCATCCGCTGCCTGCATGACCAGGTCGGCGAGCGTCTCGCCGAACTCATGGGCGACCCGCACCGGTGCCGCCCCGTCCTGCTGTGGCTGTCGAGGCATCGAAACGAGATCAGCGACGCCGAACGACGGCGCCTCGCCGAGCTCCCTGTCTTCCCAACGGCCGGAGGCCTCGCTCCGATCGGCAATCTGCGGCTGCCCTCTGCGGATTTCGAGGACGAACTTGGCCTAGCCGATGTTCTCATCCTGACGGGCCTTGAGGAAGCCCGTCCGCTGCTCGCCCAGCTAGGGGCTCCTCCGCTCGACTTCAAGGCGTACATCTCCTTGGTCGTTCCGCAGGCGGTTGAGGACGGCGTGCACGAGCAGGACCCAGCGAGATGGGTACGGCTTCTGGACCTCCTCTGGCGTTCGTCCTCGCGGATCATCGACGACCCGGAGATGGTCCGGTCCCTCGTGCGGTGTCCCGTGGTGCCAACGACGCGGGAGGGCCCCCCGTTTGTGACGCCGCGGGAGGCGTACTTCCCGAGTGAGGAGGTCTCGCGATGCCTGGGCACCAAGTACCCCACCGCCTCCATGCCGAAGCATCGGCGAGAAGCGGCGACGCAACTCCTCGCGAGGTTGGGGGTAGCGAACGAGCCGCGGCCAGCACACCTCCTCAGCGTGCTCGAAGCCATTCAGCCACATCCGGGTGATGCCCGAGCGAGGAGTCTGGCGCAGAACATCCTGAAGTGGCTCGGGTACCAACCGGGCTTGAGGGAGCGGCCGCCCCAGTTTGGCGCCTTCCAGCCCCTTGCTACACGAGCGTGGCTTCCGGCGAAGGAGGACCGGACTCGGTGGTACGCGCCTGACGAGCTCTACACCGCCTTCGTGCGACCGTTGGTGGGATCTGTGGGACCATTCCTGGATCTGGAATTCCCACAGCAGCAGAAGATCGCAACGGCTCTTGACGTCCTCGGTGTTCGGAACGACCCGGAGACTGGAGCCATCGTGGAGCATCTCGCGAATCTAGCTCGGGCTGGAAAGCCGGTCAGCCGTGCTGTCTACGTGAGACTCAATAGCCGAGCCGGGAATGAAAACGACGCGCTTGCGATCTCACGTCTGCGAGCGACGAAGTGCCTGCTCATAGAGGGCGGCACGTACGTCGCGCCGTCCCACGTCTTCTCGCGTGAGAACCCGTTTGGCCGCCGACGGGTCGTGCTCGGCGATTCCTTTCCGTTCGCGCAACTACTCAAGGCGATGGGCGTCAAGGATGAGCCTGGTCATGAAGACGCGATCGAGCTCCTCCTGGAGATCGCTACGGAGTATGAGGCGAGGGGAAACCCACTCAGCGAGGACGATTGCGGTGCAGTGCGCGCGGCGTGGCGCATCCTCCAGCGCGACCTCGAGGATGGTCATCTTGCCGCAGCGGATCTTGAGGAGGCCCTCGCCCGGCGGACCTGCGTCCTGCTGGAGGAGGGGCAGCTCGCGGCGCCATCCGCGGTCTATCTGGCCGACTCGCCGGTCATCGCGCGCGCCATCGCGCCGCACCCGTCGTTTGGGTTGATCGATCGAGACGAACTGATCTGGCGTGCTCACAGGGCTGCGGGAGTGCTCAACCTCAGCGAGGACGCAGTCCCGGTTGAGGTCGAACTCTCGGGCATCACTCCCCTTCCGCGTCTCCGGGATGGCTGGTACGAATTGTGGCCAGCGATCGCTCGCGTCCTAGCTGCAGTCTCGGATGCACCTCTCGACGAGGCTCGCGATCGCCTCCTGGCGCTCGATATCTCGAGGGTGGACGAGCTCGCCATCCAATACCGACTCCGCCGCCACCCGGGTCTCGTCAACCCCGTCCAGCGCCCTGGCTCGGTGTTGCTCGAAAGGGACCCGGTCCCTCAGCTCTACGTCACGGACGTTGACCGTGCTCGGCGCGACATCGCTCGAGAACTTGCGAGGCATTTGGCGCCGGAGTCAAATCCGGTCAGCTTCGTGGCCGCACTCTCAAGCGTCCTCGGTGCGTCGAGTCTCGAGGAGGCGCATGAACTCCTCGACGCCTTCGATGTTGCACGACTGGTTGAGTCGCTTCCGGAAGTGAAGCCATCATCGGTGCTTTCTGACTTGGCGGGAGAGGATGATGAGCCCCTTGCGGACCAAGGGGATGAGACGACTGATCCGTACAGCGACGAGCAGGTCGACCTAGAGGACGAACGGGACGGACCCGCTGACGTCGGGCGAGATGAAGGCGCCGACGCCGTTGACTCTGAGTTCGTAGACGAGGACGCGGGACATGCCGACTCGGCCTTGACAGGGCCGAGTGAGCACGCAGGTTCTCCAGCGGCCTCTTCGGGCGCAACCGGGTTCGACCCGAGCTTGGGCCGGCCCGGCGGCACGCTTGGTGCCGCATCCTCGAGCCGAGTAGGAGAAGGGGCTTCGGCAGGCAGCCGAGCCCGCCCGAGCGGGTCACGCTCCAGTGGGCAGCTGCGTTCCTATGTGTCCCACGAGCCTCGCAAAGATCGAGACTCGGACGGCAACGGCAGGGCACGCTCGGAGGTTGACGAGGCGGGCGTCGCCCATGTCGTGCGCTTTGAAGAAGCGGCGGGCCGAACGCCAGATGTCAAGCCGCACCACAATAAGGGTTTCGACATCGTCTCCCGAGAGACAGAGACGGGCGAAGAGCTGGTCATCGAGGTGAAGTCGCTGACCGGTGAGTGGGGCGCGCGTGGCGCCGCAATGTCTCCTGCCCAGTTCTCGCATGCCAAGGAGCACGGCGATCGGTACTGGCTGTACGTCGTTGAGTTTGCGACCGACCACGAGCGCGCGCGCCTCTGGAGGATCCAGAATCCCGCCAACCGGGTTCAGCAGTTCTTCTTCGACGACGGCTGGGAAGCGGTCGCGTTGCGCGACGAATTGCAGGCCGCCCCGGCCATCGAGCTTCCCGAGCTCCATGACGAAACGGGGCATGGACGGATACCGGTATTCGACCTGCGCGACGGCCTAGACGTCGCTGCTGGCTACCTAAGCACTGACGAATCAGTCATCGTCGATGACCAGATCGTTGTCCAGGTTCGTGGACGGACCCTCGCGGATCGCTATCCGCCCGGGACACTCGTACTCGTCGAGGCGAGTGATGAGGTACCCGAGGAAGGAGAAGTCGTGCTTCTGGAACTCCCGCTCGATGACCCAGACACCGGTCTGCGGTTTACGGTACGAACGTGGTGGGAGGAAGACGGCGTCGTCACCCTGGGTGGAGGAAACGGGGTGGCCCCGCTTAGCGTTCCCGACCGCCCCCGCGTCATCGGGCGCGTCGTTCGAGAGATCTCCAAGACGGCCTTGTCCTCATGAGAACACGAGAAGCACGCGGACGAGCGGAGGGGCTCAGGCGCAGCCGAAGGAGGGGAGGCTGTCGAGGGCCGGCACGTCCGCGGCGCTCCAGAGCGAGAGAAGGAGCGGCTGGGGACAGCGGCGGCCTGTCGACGTCTCGATGTGCAGGTGCAGGTGCGGACCGGTGGAGTTGCCTGCGCCTTCGGCGCCGCGTGCGCCCCCGGTGGTCCCCAGCCTCTCGCCGACTGGCACCGTTGTGCCGGTGGTCACGTCGATGCGGCTGAGGTGGCAGTAGGTGATGTAGGCGGGCGTGGGGGCATGGTGGAGCGTGACCGTGTGGCCGCAGTTCCCTGCCGAACCTGCATAGGCCACCGTGCTGTCCACCAGCGCGTACAGCGGCGTGCCTACCGGCAAGGGAACGTCCGCGGCGATGCGGCCCGAATGGTGGGGCTTGGTAATCGCCCAGATCGGGTCGCGTGGGGGAGTGGCGTTGGTGGTGACGGCCTCGAGTCCGGCAGGGTCGAAGGGCAGCGCGTAGCCGTCGCGGACCACCGGTCCTGATGGGGTTCCGGGGCCGCCGGCGCCGGCGAGTGCGTGGTACGCAGCCATGAGCTCGGCCGCCCTGGTCGCATACTCCTCGCCGGCGGTGGGGTCGGGATTGAAGGGGCCGGCGTAGTAGTACCTGGCGGCCGTGCGTGGGCCGTGGCGGCCGCCGAGTGCGACGAGGAAGCGTGCGGCGGCGTGGACCGCGTCGTAGACGGACCAGGGGTCCGCGATCCCGTCGCCGTCGCCGTCGGTGCCGTAACCGCGCCCTGGCGGGGGTGGCGGCCCTGCGACGTCGAGGTCGTACTGGCCGGCCGACGAACGCCAGGTCGAGCCGAGGAACTGCATCGGGCCGCGAGCGCCGGCGCTGTTGATGCTTCCTGGTGGCCAGCAGCCCGCCGCGCGGTTGCGGAAGTGGTCGCACTCGATCTTGCCGACGGCCGCGAGCAGGGCCCAGTCGATGTCCCACTGCTCGGCGGCGTCGAGGTACGCGCCGAGCATCGGCTGCGGGATGGCCCCGGCCAGCGCGGCCGACGCGAACGGTCCGGCCCCGCGCCCGGCCCCGGAGGAGGCGGCCACGCCCATCGGCAGGCTCAGCGCGAGCAGCATCGCGCCTGTGACTACGACGCGCATCATCTGGCGGCCGCGTGCGAGTTCGTCGACCCACGTCGGTCGACGTGTCGGGTCAGAAGCTTGCGGAGTCGTCGGCGCATCGGTCCCCCTGGCTCCAGAGGGAGTCCCGGTCGCGTGCTGCCAGCTGTGACACGAGTGCGCTGGGCGCATTGATGTCACAGTCGGCGATGCGTCGTCGGGACTCCCTCTGTGCGCACGACCGGCAGGAGCCGGGCCGACAGGGAGGTACGACGTGGCGCCGTCCGCGATCCGGGTGCTCGCCCAGGTCCCCCCGCTCAACCCGTCCGACGGGCAGCGGTGGATCCCCAACTACAACCAGATCGTCTCCGCCCTCAACGGGCTGACACTCGCCGGGCTGCTGTTCACGGCCGGAGTCGTCGTGATCGGCGGCGCCACCTGGGCGCTAGCTGCCAACCGGGCGCACACCCAGGGCGTCACCTGGGGCCGGTTCATGGTCATCGGCGGGTTCGTCGGTGCGATCGTCATCGGCGCCGCCGTCGCGATCGTGAACGCCGGCTTCCGGCTGGGCAGCTGACCGTGGCGTCCGAGTACGCCACGCGAGGCCCCCAGCAGGTGGTGTGGCTCGTCGGCGCGGTGAGCCTCGTGGTCGTGATGGTCGTCGGCGGAGGGTGGCTCGCCCTGCG
>CAYTCZ010000059.1:0-4152 GCA_964436315.1 uncultured Gaiellales bacterium
AGGACAGTACGTCGAAGGTACGGCCGAGGGGCGAAGCCGAAGGATCCCGCCGCCAGCGTCGTCAGGGCGAGGCGAAGCGGGGCTTTGCCCCGCGAGAGCCCGCCCGTCCAGCGGCGCGAGGGGTTAGTAGGCGCCGAGCTCGCGTAGGCGAGAGTCTGAAATCCCGAAATGGTGCGCGATCTCGTGAATCACGACCCGCTTGACCTCTCGCTCGAGCCGCACTGCGTCGTGTCCGTAAAACCGCTCGATCGAGCCTCGGTAGATCGTGATTCGGTCGGGAAGTTGGAAGACGTAGCTGTGTGTTCGACGGGTCAGAGGAATTCCACGGTAAAGGCCAAGGCGGTTCGGGCGCGCCGGATCGATGTCGTCGATATCGATGGCGACATTCGACATTGCGCGACGCAGATCGTCCGGAAGTGAAGCGATTGCTTCGCGGACCCACATTTCATAGATCTCGTCGGCCGGTTCTCGTTCAGACTCGTCAGTCCAACTCACGCCGACATCACCGTAGTTGACGTAACCAGTCTGACGGCGGCCGGGTGGTGCAACGCCGTACGATCAAGGCATGTTGCGCGTGCGCATCGGCACCTGCTCGTGGGCCGACGAATCGCTCCTCAAGCTCTGGTATCCACGCGAGGTCCGTAGCGCAGAAGCTCGGCTTCGCTACTACGCGGAGCACTTCGACACCGTCGAGGTCGACTCGACCTACTACCGCTTGCCGGAAGTCGAGATGACGACGCGATGGGCCGAGCGGACTCCGCCCGGGTTCGTGTTTCACGTGAAGGCGTTCGGCGTGATGACCCGGCACCCGGTACGGGTACAGCAGCTTCCGCCCGACCTCCGGGACGAGGCAGAGGTCGATGATCGGGGTCGGGTGTACCGGCCGTCGAGGGAGTTTCGTGCGAAGCTCTTTTCGCGTTTCGGCGAGGCGCTCGAGCCGCTCCGCGCTGCCGGGAAACTCGGCGGAGTGCTGCTCCAGTTCCCGCCGTACGTCGTTCCCCGCGAGAGCTCCACCGAGTACATCAAATGGGCTCGGAAACAGCTGGACAACGACGAGGTTCTCGTCGAATTCCGTCATCGCTCATGGCTCGACGGTGAACAACGAGCACAGACACTTTCCTTCTTGGAAGACATCGGCGCGAACTTCGTGATCACCGACTCGCCACGGACTGAGGCGACGAACGTCGTTCCAACCGTCCAGGCCGTGACCGGAGACACGGCCTACGTGCGGTTCCACGGACGAAACGCGGCAACCTGGAACGTTCGGGGAAAAAGCGCGGCGCAACGTTTCGACTACCTCTATTCAGAGGGCGAATTGGGAGAGTGGACGGAGCCATTTCGGGAACTGACCGGCCGTGCGGGGGCTGTCTACGCGTTCTTCAATAACAACGGTCGGAGCCAGGATGCGACTGGCGGCTGGGTGGCCCAGGCTCCGACGAACGCGATGATGCTCCGGAGGACTCTCACCGACGCGAACGTTCCAGTCAGCTAGCGGCCGCCTCCGGTCTCGCTTGGTATCGGGAGGCGGCGACCCGCTGCCGACGTATGCGGGCCGCCGCCGATCTCACGTCCCCGTGGCGGTGAGGTGGTGACCACCGCGAGGACGGATTTCGGAGGGCCAGTCGAACGTCCAGTTTGGGTCGGTGGGCCAGTTGGCCGCTTCCCCGGACACCACCCGTTCCAGCGGTCTTCACCCCGAGACGTCGTAAAGTCCCTCTATCAAGAGGGTTCTATCGCAGAGCCTTCTTGTAACAACCCGCGCAGGTCTAGGACGACCGACCTAATCGGGCAGCCGCCTGGGACCTTGCGTCCTTCACCGCTCCCGTACGAACGTGCTCTTGCCGACGCGCTTGCCGGCCGTCGATCTCGCGATCGGCCAGACATACCACGTGTAACGGCCGGGCGAAAGCCGATGGCGCTTGCCGCCCCAGACCCAGCTGGAGCGGAGGCGATACCGGTTCCGCTTCGGCCAGACGCTCAGGATCTTCTCCTTGCCACGAAACAGCTGGAGGTTGTAGAAGTCAGCGCCCTTTCGCGGCGTCCACAGCAGGCGCGGCGGCTTCCTGACGCGGGCGTTTCGCGCTGGAGCGAGCATCGTGTCGGGCGCGGCTCGGAGCGTGGTTGTCCGGACGTTGCCGGCGGCGTCGAAAACGCGAACGACGTAGTGGTAACGCGTTCCGTTACGGAGACGTCTATCGGCGTCCTTGAACTTCTTGGCAGTCCCGCGGAATACCCGAACTTTCCGCGCGGCAGCCTTGCGAGACCGCAGCACTTCCACGACTCGCGCGTCGTCGACGAGTTTCCATCTGAGCGTGATGGTTCGGTCGCCCGACAGCACAGTGACCTTCGGCGGAGCCGGCGGCGTCGAGTCGTATCGAAGCGGGAACGCATCCTCGGCGCTCATGTTTCCGGCAAGGTCCACGCAGGAGCCACGAACCGTGGCACTTCCGTCGTCGGGCCCGCCGTACGTCGTCGATGTACAGGCGCCGAGGCCCGAGAGCGAGTCTGCTCCGGCGAACGCAACCGAGACCGGTCGCCTGTACCAACCTGCCGCGTTCGGCTGCCGATCGGGCTTCGCGCCAGTCACGGTCGGAGGACTCGAGTCGTACTTCAACGTGAACGAGCCTGGCGCGCTCTCGTTCCCGGCGAGGTCGGTGCAGGTCCCAGAGACGAGCGCATTGGCCGAATCCGGCCCCCCGTAGCTGCCTACAGCGCACGCGCCGATGCCTGAGGTTGCGTCCGAGCCGCTGAACTCAACGTCGACGGAGTGGTTGTACCACCCGTTCCGGTCGGGAGACCGCGACGGCACGGCTCCGTCGATGCTCGGTGGAGTTTGGTCAAGCTTGAGGGCGCGAGTGATCGTTACCGTGCCGCCCTCGCTCGTCGCGCTGCAGCTGATGGTCACGCCGGTCGTATCGGAGTTGAGCGTTACGACATTACATCCCGACGTCGACGTGATCGTGCTCTCGGGATCCGAGTACGACCAGCTCGCCGTCACCGGACTGACGAACCAGCCGTTCGCTCCTGGGGTACCGCTGAGATTGAGCGTTACGATCGGAGGTGTCGTGTCGACTGCGGCTGCGGTCGGAACGAGGACGAGCGCGCCCACCACGACAGTCAGGAAAGCGAGCATCGGTCTCTTCCTCATCCAAGTCGCTCCTGCTCATTCCGGTCGTGCCTCGCGATGGCGAACAGAAAACCAGTGCTCGACGCGACGAGAACCGCGAGCCCAAGGGCACCGAGCGCCAGCATGAGCTTGGTCGCGCCATCCTCAGCCGGTGGGGCGCCTCTCGACACAAGCTGACTGAGCGGTTGGGCGATGCGTGGTCCGGGAATAACCTGGGGAGCCACTTCGACCCTCGTCGCCGGACTTAGGCGGACAACACGCTCACGCGCCCCCGGCGGACGAACCGGTTTGAAGCCTTCGGCGGCCGGCTCGGACGCGGGTGTCTCTGTTCGAGGAGGTCCTTCCCGGCTCGGCTTCGGATTCTTGCCGTTCGCGGGCGAGCCGGCCTCGACACGAGTCGGCGCGGGATTCTCGACGACGGCGGGAGGATCGTCGGCCTCGGCCGGGGCCGCGCGCTTAGGCGATATCGACTTCGTCGATGCGGCCGGGACGTCGGGGCGCGGTTCGGGCACGGCCGCCGGCTGAAGCCCCGTCGCGTCTTGTGGGGGGAGATCCGGCCGCGGTTCCTGAGCCTGCGCGATGCCCGGGAGCAGACAGAAGCCGAGGACGAGCACGGCCAATTGCCGGGCTCTCCAGACCGACCCCGTGATCCGCTGCCGCAGCAACCATAAGGCACGCCATACCAAAGGCCACCGCCTTACGTTGCTCGTCGTCTACATCTGAAGCTACTACCGGTTTCGAGGAGTGTCAACGGAGGTCCTTCTGTTTGGGCGGGACGGGCGTCGACGATCAGCTTGGTACCGACCGTCGACGCCCTTTGCCCGAGGCCTATTCCTTCGAGACCTCTCGCGGGGCTTTGCCGTCGTCCCGCTTCCCGTCGGAGGGCGGTCCGCAGCGCTTCCGACACGGATCTTCCTCACTGCCTTCCTGCTCGGCCTTGGCGGCCTGCAGGGTCAGGCTGTGGTTGCCCGCGTTTGCCTCCGCCTCGTTCTCGGCCTCTTGCTCTGCCGAGTTTTCACCACCGT
>CAYTCZ010000059.1:4252-23646 GCA_964436315.1 uncultured Gaiellales bacterium
CGTTCCCGGCGGCGATGGTGACGGGCACATTGGCGTTGACCGCTGTCTGGTCGGCACCCGCGTAGGCGCCTGCCTTCTGCAACGTGACGGCGTCCTGACCGATCGCCTGGAACTGGCCTGATCCACCGCAGCCAGCCTTACAGGAGGCATCTCCACCTTCCTGCTCGGCCTCGGCCAGCTGGATCGTGGCGCTCTTGTTGGAGGCGTTTGCCTCCGCCTCGTTCTCGGCCTCTTGCTCTGCCGAGTTTTCACCACCGTCCACGTTCCCGGCGGCGATGGTGACGGGCACATTGGCGTTGACCGCTGTCTGGTCGGCCTTCGCCTTCGCACCGGCCGCCTGGGCCGTACCGGCGTTCTGTTCGACGGCTTGCGCCTGTCCGGCGCCACCACAGCCGTAGCCGCACTTCGTATCGCCGGCCTCCTGCTCGGCGTTGGCGGCCTGCAGGGTCAGGTTGTGATTGCCCGCGTTTGACTCCGCCTCGTTCTCGGTCGCCTGGTCGGCGGCGTTCTGAGTCGGAGCGAGTGGCTCGGGCGGTGGCGGGCCCGGATCCTTCGCGGGAAGCGTCTTGCCATCAGGCTCGTAGTAGCTGTCCATCAGCTCGTCCAAGGCCCATCCTTCGAGCACGGGCGCATCCGAGTTGATGACGTCCTGCACGGCCTGCGCGATGGACTCGGCGTCCTGCGCCGTAATCGCGTTCTGATCGATCACTTGCGCCTGACCGTTGCCGTCCGCTGCGGCAGCGGATCCCGCGCCCACACCAAGCATGAGGGCGGCTGCCGTGATTGCAGCGAGTCTGCGTTTCATGAGCCTCCTCCATTCAGATTCGTGTCGCTTCGTCGGGGGCCCGACTTCGTCAGGCTTGGCCCGACCGTCGGCGGACTCAGGGTGCCGAGCTAACCAGGCCGCTCCAGCGGCAAGACCAGACCTCTTGCACGCCAAACGGAGAACACAAGCTGGAGAAACAAGAACAATCCGAAAGCGCCGAGACCAAGCACCGCGGCTGGGAGCACAGCCTGGGGCGATGCCGGCCCACCGGCCCCGGGACTCGCGCCGTAACTCAGGAGGTCGCTCGGAAACTGCGGAAGACCAATCCTCGCCAGGGCGAACACAGATGGGCCGGACTCCGCCGTCTGAGAGCCGGCTCCGACCAGAACGATCGACTGTTCCGCCAAAGTCGACGCGACGGCCTGACTCGCTCTCTCCTTGGTCGAGCCTCGTTCGGATCCGGACGATGTGCCGGACGTCGCTGAAACCTCCGCGGTGCCCGGCTTGACTACGAGTGACCGCTCCCGCTGTGGCCCGCGTCGCGCGGGCTCGGAGTCACCGGCCTTGTCGTCCGTGAACTGCTGCTTCTCGACCGCCTGACTCGGCGATTCGACCGTTTCGACGGGAACGACTGGCGGCAACTCCAGCTCATGCAGGAGTTCGTCAACTGGGCCGTCGACCTCGGTCATCAGGGCTGCGGAATCGCTTTCGGGCATCAGATCGATGACCTGGCCTGCGACGCTCTCCCAGTTCGAACTCCAAATCCAAGCGAGTAATTTCTCAATATCTATTGCCATTTCTAACTGATGATCTAACACAACTTCGGGATCAAGATCTAAAGCTAGATCTGGTATCAGCTTCTGATACTGATCTGGCTCTACGTAGTACTGTTCGATGTCCTCGGTCGGCGAGTCCAAAGGGGGGATGCCGAGCTCCGTTTTCAGCCCTTCTGGCTGGTCGCTTGTCGCAGGTGGATCTTGCGTCGCCAACTCATCTTCGTGTGTGTCACCGGAGGAACCCTCGACGTCGGTAGGGCCCGCCGGCTCAGGGTTACTCGGAGTCGGCTCGGCGGGGGTGTCGTATTCAACCGGGAGCGGATCAGGCCCGCTTTCCTGCTGCGATTCCGCAAGCTGCTGGGTCTCTACGGCGTTCGTCGCGAGCGAACCAGCTGAATTGCCAATCAGCTGAATCACGGGCCCTGTATCGCCGGGACTCAGCACACGAATCGAGACGTAGATATTCGCGGGCGTGAGCTGGAGCGCAACCGCGTCTGCGCTTGCGGACTGGCTCTGGGTCGACGACTGAGCGATTTCGCCCTCGAGAGGAGCGTTTTCCGCCTGATTCTGCGTGATATCACCGGGTTGATACTGCTTCGGGCCCCCTGTCGCGTCGCCTGTTGCCACCTGGTCTTGCTCTGCCGACTGACCTATCGAGGTCTCATTGGCGGAGGTCGCATCCGCCCCGTTTGCGGTCGCCTGATGGAGAGCCTCGTCGTCGCCGGGACTGAGGAGCCGTACCACAAAACTGGCGTTGGTCGGACTCTTCTGGATCGCGAGCGATGCGGCGCCTGCGCCTTGATCGCTCGAAGCCGATTGAACCGCCGCGAGCTCGGGAACGTCCAGCGCGTGATCGAGATCGACCTCCAACGCGTTCTCGACGGTTTCGGACGGCGGACGCTCCATCAGCTCAGATCCCGCCCAGGCCACCTCGGCACCGCCGAACAGGGCGGCCAGAAGGCAGAGAATCATGAATCGCAAGATGGAAGACTCTTTCGCCAAACGCTCACATAACTCGGATACAGCTTGCATCTACCCAAAAAAAAGAATTCGTAAACAATATATTGACTCAACCTGAACTGCTGTTATTGTCAAATTAACGATAATCGATAAAATCAGGCCACAATTGACTCGACCCAAAAAAGATGATCCGCGGAACCTCCGCTCCGCGAGCTGACCAGCACGGATCCGCCCGCGTCGAAGTGGAGCGTCTGCTCGCCGCCTGGCATGACGCCGGCGATCGACAAGCACGTGACGAACTCATCGAGCGGTTTCTCCCGCTCGTCTGGAAGCTCTCGCGCCGCTACGCGCTCGACGCGGATCAGCTCGAGGATCTCGCTCAAGTCGGCACGATCGGTCTGATCAAGGCCATCGACCGCTACGAGCCCGAGCACGGATGCGGCCTACCGGCATTCGCCGTGCCGACGATCCTCGGTGAGCTCCGTCGCTATCTCCGAGACACAGCCTGGGCTGTGCGGGTCCCTCGGAGGATCCAGGAGCTCAGTGTCTCACTCGACCGGCAGTTGAACGAATCGGCCGGGTACGACTCTTCGTTCACGCCCGGAGAGTTCGCCGCCTGGGCCGGTGTGTCGACGGAAGAGGCCGAGGAGGCACTCGTCGCCCGACATGCGCGCTACCCGGTCTCACTTTCGACCATCGTCGCGTTCGATGTCGATGGAGCTCCGGAGGCGCTCCAGCACGACGGGGCTGCCGATCTCGCCGTCCTTCGAGCAGTGCTCACGAGGGCGTTCAGCAGGCTCTCGGAGCGCCAGCAGCGGATACTCCACCTCAGGTTCTACGGGGAGATGACGCAGTCCCAGATCGCCGAGGCGGTCGGAATCTCACAAATTCACGTGTCTCGCCTGTTGCGGCAAGCGTTGGATGAGATGCAACGAGACCTTATGAGGGACGGAATAACAGCCGCTGCGTAACAGGCACCCGTTGAGGGTTTCGCCTTTGCCTCGTACAATTCGTCCATGGCGAGTTCACCCGCAAAGGGCTCGCCCGGCCTCGAGAGCCGTCCTCGAGGCAAGCACAGCGGGCGATTGTTGCTCCGGATGCCAAAGGAGCTGCACGGCGAGTTAGCGCAGGCCGCAGCGCAGGACGGCGTCAGCCTGAACCAGTTCATCTCGACAGCCCTCGCGAAGGCGGTCGGGTGGGGCGAGAATCAACCTGCAGGCGGAGAGTTGGAGCCGGACGCTCCCACGCCCCGGTCGAACCGCCCTCATTCTCCGCGGTCAACAGAGGCCGACGAGACCAGGCGCGCGCGTATCAACGGCAATCGCCTCATGGTCGCCCTGGCGGCGAACTTCGTCATCGTTCTCGTTGCCGCAGCGATCGCTCTCGGCATGTTGATCGCCGCGTGGCGCGGCTGAAGTGAGTCTCGTCGAGGGCGTCTTCGGGAGACCCTAGGTTCTGGCGAGCTCCTGGAGCGACGGCCCGATTGGCCCAGGAATCAGCGATTTCCCGGCCGCCCGGAGCACCCGGCCGTAGGCTTCTGCCGCCGTCTCGCCTCCGGCCATAACTTCGCCCGTCGAGCGCATCTCGGGGCCTCGATCGTCGGCCCCTGCGAACCGATCACTCGGGAAGATCGCCTCCTTCGCCCAGGCCCGCGTCGGAGCAGCGCGATCGGGGAGCTCCAGAGCCGACAGCGACTCGCCCAGCATGAGCCGGCACGCGTAGTCCACGATGGGCATCCCTGTCGCCTTGGCGACGAACGGCACGGTCCTCGACGCGCGCGGGTTGGCCTCCAACACGTAGACGTCGCGGCCTCGCGCAGCCAACTGCAGATTGAGCAGTCCGCGTGCCTTGAGTCTGCTCGCCAGGGCGGCCGCAAGCTCCCGAACCTCCAGCTCTAACGCTTGGCTCACCGACGGACCCGGGATGACGCACGCGGAGTCGCCCGAGTGGACTCCAGCGGGCTCTACATGTTCCAGGATTCCGGCAACCCAGCCTGACTCGCCGTCACACAAGATGTCGACGTCCAGCTCAATTGCACCATCGACGAACTCGTCCACCAGCGAGGGGCCCAGAACCGAGATCTCCTCCTCGCTCCGTACCACGCGCATCCCTTGTCCACCGAGAACGTAGTGCGGACGAATCAGCATGGGAAAGCCGATCTCTTCAGCAACCTGAATCGCCTCTTCGTGATTCTCTGCGACACCCCAAGCGGGAGCGCGAAGCCCGAGCTCGCCAAGAATCGCTCCAAGTCGCCCGCGATCCTCGGCGGCGTCGATCGCCGGGAGTGGGTCGCCGAGCAAGGGCACTCCCGCCTCGCCAAGCGCCGCCGCAATTCGGAGAGGAGTCTGTCCGCCAAGCGTCACCACGACGCCAAGGGGCTGTTCGATCGCGCACACGTCGAGAGCTCGCTCAAGGGTCACGGGCTCCATGTAGAGTCGATCGCTCGTGTCGTAGTCGGTGGACACCGTCTCGGGGTTCGAGTTGAGCAGGACGGCTTCGTAGCCGAGAGCCTGGAAGGCCTGCGCCGCGTGAACGCAGCAGTAGTCGAATTCGATGCCCTGGCCGATCCGGTTGGGCCCGGATCCGAGAATCACAATCGCCTCGGTTCCCACGCCGTTGTCACTCGAGTCTGACGCTTCGTACGACAGGTAGTAGTAGGGAGTCTTGGCCTCGAATTCCGCGGCGCACGAGTCGACCGCCAGTCGGCCTGGAATCGGCCGCCCTGAGCGCACGGAGGCTTCGGAGACACCGAGAACTCGGGCGATCCGGGAATCGGGAAGACCGAAGCGCTTGGCGACTTCGATATCACCGCTCTCCGCGAGTTCCCGCTCGGCAGTCGCGATCTCTTCGAGCTCTCGCTGGAAGTACGGATGCGCTTTGGGAAAGCTTGGAAGCTCCTGATGAACCTCCCGACCCTCGAGCGCCTTGAGGAAGGCCTCGGGGAAGGTACGGCCGAGGCCGAGCGCCTCGCCGACGGACTGCATCTGTGTCCCAAGTGTTCGTTCGGCACTCGGAAACTTCTCGAAGTCGAAGCGGGGCGCCTTGACTGCGACGTAATCGAGCGCCGGCTCGAACGCTGCAGTCGTCTTTCCCGTGATGTCGTTCGGAAGCTCCTCGAGCGTGTACCCGACCGCGAGGAGAGCTGCGAGCTTTGCGATCGGAAACCCAGTCGCCTTCGAGGCCAACGCCGAAGAACGTGAGACGCGCGGGTTCATCTCGATGATCAGCAGCTCGCCGCTCTCGTGCTCGTAGGCGAACTGAACGTTGGCACCTCCGGTTGCGACTCCGACTGCGCGAGCGCACGTGAAGGCGGCTTCTCGAAGTCGCTGGTATTCGCTGTCCGACAGAGTCTGCTGCGGTGCAACCGTCCATGAGTCCCCCGTGTGAATTCCCATCGGATCGACGTTCTCGATCGAACAGACGACAACGCAGCTGCCGGCCTGATCCGACATCACTTCGAGTTCGAATTCACCCCAGCCCTCGACCGACTGCTCGACCAGTACCTCGGTGATCGGGCTTCGCTCGAGGCCGAGGGCCACCTGCGCTCGGAGCTCTTCCTCCGTTCTGGCGAGGCCGCCGCCGCTGCCACCGAGCGTGAACGCGGGTCGCACGACCGCCGGTGCGAGCCCGGTCGGCAACTCGTCGAGCGCGTTGACAATGACGCTCTCCGGCACGTCGACTCCGGCCTCGGTCATGGCTTCCCGGAACTCGAGACGATCCTCGGCCCGGCGGATCGCGGGCAAGTCGGCGCCGATGAGCTGCACTTCGTAGCGGTCGAGCACGCCTTCTTCCGTCAGCTCAACCGCCAGGTTCAGAGCGGTTTGCCCACCGAGAGTTGGAAGGAGAGCGTCGGGCCGCTCGCGCTCGATCACTTGCGCGAGCGTGCCGACATCAAGCGGCTCGAGGTACGTCGCGTCGGCCCACTGTGGGTCGGTCATGATCGTTGCCGGATTCGAGTTGACGAGAACGACGCGATAGCCCTGGGCGCGCAACACACGACAAGCTTGCGCGCCGCTGTAGTCGAACTCGCAGGCCTGTCCGATCCGGATCGGCCCAGAGCCGACGATCAGGATGCTGCGTAGATCGGTGCGCTTCGGCACGCGGCGGCAATCTGTTCGAAGAACGGAAGAGCGTCGAGTGGCCCGGGAGCGGCCTCGGGATGAAACTGCACACTCGCAAAGCCGTCACCCTCCAGCCCTTCGACCGTCCCGTCGTTGAGGGAGAAGTGGCTCACCTCGGCGGCGTCGGAAGCCTCGACGGCGAAGCCGTGGTTCTGGACGGTGACCAGGACACGCGACGATGCCCGCGCACGGACCGGATGATTGGCTCCCCGATGTCCGAAGGGCAGCTTGAACGTGCGCATACCGAGCGCAAGGCCGAGAAGTTGATGCCCCAGACAGATCCCAAACACGGGGAGCCGGCCGAGCAGCCCACGCACAGTCTCGATCTGATCGGTCAGCTGAGCCGGATCACCGGGCCCGTTCCCGATCAGCACGGCGCGGGGATCCTTGTCGAGTACGGCGTCAGCGTCGTACGTGCCCGGCACGACCACCACCTCGAGCCTGCTTCCGGCGAGCCTCTGGATGATGGAGCGCTTGCAGCCGAAGTCCAGGACGACGATCCGCGGACCCTCCCCGACGGTGTACTCGGCCGGGACACAGACATCGAGAGCGAGCGGCGGCATCGCGAGCTCGGGTTCGGCCGCGGCACGCTCGAAATCGATGTGCGGTTCTGCGCGCGCCAGCGCGAGGAGTTCTTCAGGCGGCGCATCCCCCAGAGCACAACGCATCGCTCCTTCCTCGCGAATGCGGCGAACGAGCGCTCTGGTATCGACGTTGTCGAGCGCGACAATGCCTTCCTGGGCGAGCCAACTCGCCCACTCGGGTCTGGCGCGTCGCATCACGACGCCGCGTGTCTGCACGCGGTCTGATTCGAGTCGTGACGGATCGACGCCGTAGTTACCGATCAGCGGATAGCTGAAGATCAAAACCTGCGCCGAGTAACTCGGGTCGGTGACAGCCTCCTGATAGCCAGCCATCGCGGTGGTGAAGCATGCTTCGCCCGCGGTCGTCCCTGACGCGCCGACCGAGACGCCCGAATATGCAGTGCCATCTTCGAGAACCAGGTGCGCCATCTGCATGAATTATGCATAATATTTAGAGTCATGGCATATACTGCAATTGTGGCGGCCTCTGGGTACTCCGGTCAGGAGACCCTAGATCGCGTGCTCTCCCACCCCGAACTCGAGCTGATCGCTCTCGGGTCCGACTCGCTCGCCGGCGAACCCGCAGACGCACTCGACCCTCGTCTTCGGCGGAATGGGACGGAACTCCCGGCTTTCGTCGCTAACGAGGACGCGCTCTCGAGCGGAGCAGAACTCGTCTTTGTCTGCCTGGATCACGAGCGGGCAGCAAACCTCGAGCCTCCCGCAAGCGGAACGGTCGTCGACCTCTCGGGTGGACATCGACTACGCGACGCAAACCAGTACGACGATTGGTACGGGTTCACTCACCCCAAGCCGGACGGCCTCGCCGAGTGGAGCTACGCGATTCCCGAGCTCACGCCGCCCGAAGGCCGGCTGATCGCCAACCCGGGGTGTTACGCGACGGCAGCGCTCCTGGCGCTTGGGCCGCTCGTGGGGGCAATCGATCCGACGACCGTCGTCATTGACGCGAAGTCCGGTGTCTCTGGAGCCGGTCGAACTCTGAAACCGGCTTCTCATGCAACTCAGGTGCTCGAGAACCTTTCGCCCTACAAGGTCGGGACGCACCAACACGCGGTCGAGATCGAGCAGGCTCTCGGCTTGCCCGTCTGCTTCGTTCCGCACCTCTTGCCGGTTCGCCGAGGCCTCATCGCGACGTGCTATGCACGCCCATCCGGCGACGACCTCCGCAGCCGCCTGGAGGCGGCCTACGCCTCGAGCCCGGCGGTGACTGTCCTCGAGCCGGGCTTGACTCCGGAGCTCTCGCGGATCCAACACACCGACGAAGCCGAGATTGCGTTGTTCGAGGATCGCGCAACCGGACAGGCGATCGTCATCTGCGCCATCGACAACCTGGGCAAGGGAGCCGCGGGCCAGGCAGTTCAAAACGCGAATCTCGCGCTCGGGCTGGAGGAAACCCTGGGCCTGAAACTGCACGGAGTAACTGTCTAGTGGGAGGCCACTCGTAATGTCCGTCACCGCGGCCAAGGGTTTCATTGCGAGCGGCATAGCCTGCGGCATCCGGCGCACCTCTGCCGACCTCGCGGTGGTGCGCTCGTCGGAGCCCTCGACCGGCGGGGCGATGTTCACGAGGAACCGCGCGCAGGCTCCGCCGCTCAAGGTTTGCCAGTCTCACCTCGCGGTCGCTGAACCGCAGGCGGTCGTCATCAACTCCGGGATCGCTAATGCAGCCACGGGACAGCGTGGCCTGATCGACGCGACTGCTACTGCCGCCGAGGCCGGACGTCTTCTCGGGCTGAGCGCGGACGAAGTACTCGTTCTCTCGACCGGTGTCATCGGTGTCCCGCTGCCGCTCGGAAAGATCCGCGCCGGACTCGTCAAGGCTGTCGCCGACCTCGACACAGACGGCGGTACTGATGCCGCGAAGGCGATCATGACCACCGATACCAAGCCGAAGGAGGCCGCTGCCGAAGGTCCTGGGTTCACCGTGGGCGGTATGGCGAAAGGGTCTGGAATGATCCATCCGGCGCTCGCCACGATGCTGTCGGTGATCACGACCGACTACCCGCTTCGCCCCGGCGAGGCAATTGAGTTCCTGCGACCGGCGGTTGAATCGACCTTCAACCGGATTTCCATCGACGGCGAGTGCTCGACAAACGACGCCGTCATCCTGCTCGCGAACGGGGTGAGCCACGCCCCCCGCGACGACGAGGCCTTCGCCGCGAAGCTGAGAGAAGTCTGTGCGGATCTTGCGCGGCAGGTCGTCGCCGACGGCGAGGGAGTGTCCGTGATCCTCGAGATCGAGGTCAATGGCGCCGCAAGCGACGACGATGCCGTGGCGATTGCCCAGCGGATCGCGACTTCCCCGCTTGTCAAGACTGCCGCATTCGGCCACGACGCCAACTGGGGCCGGGTCCTTGTCGCTGCAGGCTCGGCGACGCTGAACGGAGGATTCGCCGCACTCGATCCAGAGCGGCTCAAGCTCTCGTTCAACGGAACGGAGGTCTTCGCGAACGGACTCCCTAGTGGCGACCAGCCGTCGCTCGACGGCCCGGCGCTCCGCATCGATCTCGACCTCGGATTGGGCACCGGCCAGGCCTCGTATCTGGCGACCGATCTCACCTACGACTACGTGAAGATCAACGCGGAGTACACAACGTGACCGCCGCTGCGCGGCGCTCACACCGAGGTGCCGAAATCGACCTGGGCGACGTCTCGCCGGAACGGACCGGCAGAGACCTCACCGTGATGAAGTGTGGCGGTGCTGTAGTAGAGCACGCTGCTTCGCTGGTCTTAGATTTCGTGGCCCGCGGCCACGAAATCTGCGTGGTTCACGGGGCCGGCCCCCAGATTTCTGAGGAGATGGAGCGGCGCGGGCTCACGGTCGACTTCGTGGGAGGTCGACGTGTGACCACTCCGGAGGCTCTCGGCGTCGTCCGGGAGTCGATGGCCAACGTGAACGCCCGGCTGTGCACCGCAATCGGGCCGAAAGCCCGTGGATTCATGGGGGATGAAATCGGGCTCAAAGCCGAGCAGATTCCTGGACTCGGACTCGTCGGCGATCCGGTCCCGAGCCGACCCGAGCTGCTGGTGCAGACGCTCGAGTCCGGAGACATCCCGGTCGTGGCCCCGCTCGCGGCCGGGCCGCTCAACGTGAACGCCGACGAGTCGGCTGCCGCGATTGCCGTCGGCCTCGCCGCGGATCGACTCCTCTTCGTCAGCGACGTTCCCGGCGTGCTGCTCGACGGGGCTGTCATCTCGTCGATCGCCGCTGATGAGGCGGACGAACTCCTCTCTGACGGAACCTTTTCGGGCGGCATCGTGCCGAAGCTCAGCGCTGCCGTTCGCGCCGCGCGCCTCGGAGTCCAAGCCGAGATCGGCGAAACAGCGATTCTCGGCGATGCCGAGAATCGCTGTTCGGGTCGGGAGTACTCGGCTGTGCTCCGGCCATCAAGAGGCGCCCGAGAGACTCGCGAACAATGAAGCCGCCGCCTGTCTCAGTTGATTTAAGGACAAATATCCTGCCGTGCTATGCACGGCAGGAAGTGACGTTCGTGGAAGGAGACGGTACTTGGCTCGTCGCCGACGACGGTAAGCGATATCTCGATTTTGCGGGCGGCGTCGCCGTAATAGCACTCGGCCATTGCAACCCCGAGGTCGTTGCAGCGGCGCGCGCTCAGCTCGATCGCCTCTGGCACACGTCGAACCTGTACTGGACGGAGCCGATGCTCGAACTCGCGACGCGGCTTTCCGACCGCTTCGGAGGTGCCCAGGCGTTTTTCTGCAACTCGGGAGCAGAAGCCATCGAGGCGGCGCTGAAGTACGCGCGAAAGAAGACCGGACGTGCGGGTGTTGTGGCTCTCGAAGGCTCCTTCCACGGGAGAACGCTCGGCGCGCTCTCCGCAACCGGTCAGCCGGGGAAGCAGGCAGGCTTCGAGCCGCTCGTGCCCGGCATGAGTTTCGCCGAGCCAAATAACATCGAGTCGCTCGAGGCTGCAGTGGTTCCGGCAGACCAGACCGCGGTGATCATGCTCGAGCCAATCCTCGGGGAGGGAGGAGTCCGGCCGCTCGAGCCCGGCTTCGCAGCCGCCGCTTCCGAGCTCGCAACCGAAATCGGCGCACTGCTCTGCTTCGACGAGATCCAGACCGGCGTGGGCCGTACCGGAAGCTTCTTCGCGTTCGAGCAACTCGACGTCCGTCCCGACGTTGTCACCCTCGCCAAGGGGCTCGCGAACGGGCTGCCGATCGGCTGTCTCCTGGTTTCGGACGAGGTAGACGGAGGTTTCGCGCCGGGTGACCACGCGTCGACGTTCGGCGGCAACCTCGTCTCCTGCGCGGCGGCGTGCGCCGTGTGTGACTCCTTGACCGACGGATTTCTTGACGACGTCGCTGCCAAAGGCACCCAACTCATCGGCGGTCTCGAGTCTCTGTCAGGCGCAAGCGAGGTTCGCGGTCGCGGTCTACTGCTCGCATTCGATGCCGGCCAGCGGGCCGGGGAGATCGTCGGCGCCTGTCTCGAGCGCCAGCTACTCGTCACGTCGGCTGGGGAGACCACAGTCCGACTCACCCCACCGCTCACCGTTTCACCGGAGGAGATTGACCAGGCCCTCGGCGTCCTCGAAGAGGTGCTCGCGTGACTCGCCGAGAGAGACAGGGCACGATTCTCCGCCTCGTCCAGGAGCGTGAGATCTCAACCCAGGCAGAACTCGCCGAGGCACTGCACGACGCGGGGGTCGACGTCGTTCAGACGACGGTGTCCCGGGACGTTGCGGAACTTGGCCTCGTCAAAGTGCGGGGCCCAAACGGCCGATTGATCTACGCATTATCGGGCGCTACCGATCTCGATCGGCTCGCCGACCTCGAGGCGGCCTTACGGCGGTGGGCGGTAACGCTCGAGTCGAGCGGGAACCTCGTTGTCATCACGACCCCGTCCGGTTACGCCGACCCGCTCGCCGAGGCGATCGATGAAGCTCATCACCCCAGGATCCTGGGAACGATCGCCGGCGAGAACACCATTGTCGTCGTCGCGCGCGAGGGTATCGCTGGCTCTGCGCTTCGAGACGAGCTACACGGCTACGGGACGAAAGGAGCTGCATGACCCGCACGGCGGTGCTTGCGTACTCTGGTGGACTCGACACATCCTGTGCAATCGCCTGGCTGCGCGAGGACTATGGCTTCGACAAGGTCGTGGCCGTCTACGTCGATGTCGGTCAGCAAGGAGATGTCGAAGTCGCACGCGCACGCGGTGCAGCGGCTGGAGCCGAGGACATCGTCGTGGTTGATCGCCGCTACGAGTTCGCGGCTGATCAGGTCGCGAAGGCGATCAAGACCAATGCTCTGTACGAGGGGAAGTATCCGCTCGTCTCAGCACTCTCTCGGCCCGTCATCGCCGAGGCCGTTGCGCTCGTCGCCCAGGAACTCGATGCCGAGGCGGTCGTTCACGGTTGCACGGGCAAAGGAAACGACCAGATTCGCTTCGAGCTGGCATTCAAAGCCACCTACCCCGGCGTGCGCGTCATCGCCCCGCTTCGAGACGAAGTGCGAACGCGCGAGGAGGAAATCGAGTACGCGCTCGAGCGCGGAATCGCGGTCGATGTGACGAGGCAGAATCCGTACTCGATCGACGAGAACCTGATGGGTCGCACCGTCGAGGCTGGGGTGCTCGAAGACCCGTGGGCAGCGGCTCCGGAGGACGCATTCGAACTGACCGCGCCACCGGCTGACGCTCCCGAGCCGTCTGAGATCGTGATCAGCTTCGCCGAGGGGCTGCCGACAGCGGTCGACGGAATCGACGCTGGACTCGTCGAACTCATTGCGGACCTCAACATCCGGGTCGGCGCGTACGGCTTCGGGCGCGTCGACATGATCGAGAACCGAGCGATCGGCATCAAGAGCCGGGAGCTCTATGAGGTGCCGGCACTCCTCGCCCTGATCGAAGCGCATCGCGCCCTCGAAGATCTGACTCTTACTCGCTCGGAGCTCCAGTTGAAGCGACACCTCGAGGACCGCTGGGCGACGTGTGTCTATGACGGGCTCTGGTTCCACCCCCTGCGAACCTCGATCGACGCGTTTGTCGATGCGACTCAGAAGGTCGTCACGGGCGACGTTCGGCTCGAGCTCTCGCCTGGGAGCGCAACCGTCAACGGCCGTCGCTCGGAGAACGCGCTCTACGCCGAGACGCTGGCGTCCTACGGTGCCGGCGAGACATTTCCGCACCAGGCAGCGGAAGGTGCAGTAACCGTTGCGTCGCTCGAGACCGAGCTGCTCGCGGCGCGGGCACGCAAACGGGCGAAGGTGTGAGCGGCAAAACGGAGGAGCGCGTGTGACGCTCTGGTCCGGACGGACCGAGGGGGACCTCGCCCCAGAAGTTCGAGAATTTCTTCGCGGCGACGATCTCGAGCTTCTCCCATACGACTGTCGCGGAACACTGATTCACGCCAACCGCCTGCGTCGGGCGGACCTCCTCACCGACAGCGAGTTCGAAGAGGTGGAGGCAAAGCTCGCCGAGATCGCACAGCTCGGCGCCTCGGCGATCGACGAGAGCGACGAGGACGTCCACTCGGCGATTGAGCGCCAACTCGGTCCGGTTGGACGGAAGATCCACGCTGGCCGTTCACGCAATGACCAGGTTGCTGCGGCATTTCGCCTCTACGTCCAGGACGCCTGCCGGGATGCGGACGACTCGATCACGGCGTTTGCGCACGCGATCCTCGACTGCGCCGAAGCGGAAGCAGAGACCCTCATGCCCGGCTATACGCACCTGCAGCGCGCGCAGCCGGTGACGCTCGGCCACCACCTCCTTGCCTGGGTGGAGATGCTCGAGCGAGATCGCGAGCGCTTTGCGTTCGCCGGCGAGCGAGCCACGCCGAGTTCGCTCGGCGCCGGCGCCCTTGCCGGGTCGACGCTCGACCTCCCCCCGCCAGAAGAGCAGCTGCGCAACTCGCTCGACGCCGTTTCCGATCGTGACTTCGCGCTCGACTACCTCTTCGCTGCCGCCGCGCTCTTCGTCCATCTCTCGCGCATTGCGGAGGAGATCGTGCTCTGGGCAACGACGGAGTTCGGCTTTCTCCGACTCCCCGAACTAGCGGCGACGGGCTCATCGATGATGCCGCAGAAGCTGAATCCCGACGTTGCCGAACTCGTCCGTGGAAAGACCGGAACACTCATCGGCCGGCTCACCGGGTCGCTCGCGACATTGAAGGCTTTACCACTCTCCTACAACCTCGATCTTCAGGAAGACAAGCCTCCCGTATTCGCAACCCGCCGCGACGTCGGCTCGGCCCTCGCCGCACTGAGAGTTCTCATCGCAACTGCCGAGTTCGACCGAGAGCGCCTTGCCACAGCGACCGGCGATCCGCTGCTACTCGCGACGGATGTTGCTGAGGACCTGGTTCGCGAAGGCACGCCATTTCGGGATGCCCACGAGCAAGTCGCCTCGTCCGTTCGCGAACGCACGTACGAGACCTCCCTGACGGCTTCTTCGAGCGTTCAGAACCGCCGCGCCCCCGGCCCCGGCGACGTGCGCGCGGCTATTCTCGAGGCGCGGACTCGCCTCTCGTAAGCTTCGTCGTCAACGACAGGAGGAGGCGCACAGATGGTTCCCGAGGCACGCCTCGACGAGACCGAATTCGGGCTTCGCCCGGTTGGCGAGGGCTGGTGTGTCGTCAACGCGACAGCAGCAGCGTGGCGAAAGAACGAGCGCTTCGGCTTGTTCTGCGATTTCGAGGGAGATCAGGCGTTCGACCAGTTCGGTATCAACATCCACATCCTCGAGTCCGGTCAACCCAGCTGCTACTACCACCGGGAAGATCAGCAGGAGGACCCTTCGTTCTCTCCGGCACGTGCACCTTGATCGTCGAGGGAGAGGAGCGAACGCTCGAGCCGTGGGACTTCGTCCACTGCCCACCCGAGACCGAGCACGTCTTTGTCGGCGACGCCGACGGGCCGTGCGCCATTCTCATGGTTGGCCCGCGCGCCGTCCTCTCGCGTCACGTATCCAGTGAATGACCTCGCAGGAAGCTATAAGGCCGTGAGCAGGGAGACGGACTCCCCGCGGGAGGCGTACGCAGATACCCCGGGGTCAGAGCCGATCACGTCGCCCTGGCCACTTCAGAACTGACAATCCTGGTACCTAATCCACGGTGGCCACCGCCTCGATCTCGAGCATGAGGCCCGGGAGTGCGAGCGCCTCGACCTGCACAATCGTGTCGGCTGGATAGGGCTCGCTGAAGTACTGACCACGGAGCTCGACGATCTGTGGGAAGTAGCTCATGTCTGTGATGAAGATGCCGACCTTGACGATGCGGTCGAGCCCCGAACCGGCCTGCTCGAGGATCACCTTCAGGTTCTTGAACACCTGATGGGCCTGGGCCATGAAGTCTCCCTCGCCCACGACCTGAGCGTTCTCGTCGATCGCAGCCTGTCCGGAGACGAACACCAGGTCGCCAACGCGCATGGCCTGAGAGAAACGGAAGTCTCCGTCCCACGGATGTGACGCAACCTTCTTGGCGTGAGCCATCGGGCGCAACCTCCTTCAGTCGTCTGGTTGCAGAGCCTATCCGCCCCCTGGGCTCGAGAATCCATCACGTCGGGAACTAAGCTACGAGCAGATGAATGACTATCGCGAGATAGCAGACAGCGTCGGAACGCCGTACTACGTGTACGACGCCGACGTCATCAGAGAGCGAATGAAGCGGCTCGATGACGCTCTCATGAACGTCCCGCACCTGATCTGTTACGCGGTGAAGGCAAATGACAGCCTCGCGCTCATCGCACTGGCCGCGGGAAGCGGCCTTGGCGCGGACATCGTTTCGGGCGGCGAGCTTACAAAGGCACTTCGAGCTGGAGTGCCCGCCGACCGGATCGTCTTCTCCGGAGTCGGAAAGACGCAACCCGAGATCGTTGCCGCGGCCGACGCGGGGATCCGCTCACTCAACGTTGAGTCGCTGGGCGAGCTCGACGTGATCGAGGCCGAAGGCAGATCGCGGGAGCAATCGATTCCAGTCTCGGTACGTCTGAATCCCGATGTCGAAGCCGATACTCACGCCTATATCTCGACCGGATCCGCGGGGAGCAAGTTCGGGCTCACGTTCGCCGACGCACTTGACGTCCTACGACGTGCGCATGCGAGCAGGTCGCTTAGGCCAGTCGGTGTGTCGTTCCACATCGGCTCACAGATCTTCGATGTCAACGCTCTTCGCAGCGCCAGCGAACGAGCAGAGGAGCTTTGGCTCGCTGCACGCGAAGAAGGCATCCAGCTGCGTGATTTCGACTGTGGCGGCGGGCTTGGAGTTCCGTACAACGGGGGCCGCGAGCCCGATCTCGAGGGATATGCCGAGACGCTCACTGAGACCGCAACTCGACTCGATGCGACGCTCGTGCTCGAGCCGGGCCGGTGGCTCGTTGCGGCAGCGGGGACGTTCGTGACGCGTGTGCTGTATACGAAGGACGCTCCGGGACGAACCATCGCCGTCTGTGACGGCGGGATGAACGACCTCATTCGCCCGGCCCTCTACGATGCCTTTCATCCGATCGAAACGATCGCCGATGGAAGTCGACCTGACGGCCTCGTCGACGTCGTGGGGCCCGTCTGCGAGAGCGGGGACTTCTTCGCGCTCGGACGCCAGCTGCCACAGCCCGAACCCGGTGATCTACTCGCGATCGGATTCGCCGGTGCGTACGGACGCGTCATGGCGTCGAACTACAACGCTCGGCCGCTTCCAGCTGAGGTCCTCGTCGAGAATGGTGCATGGCGAGTCATTCGCGAGCGGGGTACCGTTGAAGATCTCATGCGAGACGAAGTATTCGCTCCGATCCCGGAGCGGGCTCAACGCGCAATGGAGGAGAACCAGAGCACGACACACCCATTGGAGGCCACATGACCGACACGAACGGAACCAACGGTAAATGTCCGGTGATGCACACCATCCCCCAGGCAGTCGGAGAGACGGCGAACCAGCACTGGTGGCCCAACAACCTGAACCTGCGAATCCTTCGCCAGAACCATCCGCGAGCCAATCCGATGGGCGACGACTTCGACTACGCCGCCGAGTTCATCAGCCTCGACTTCGACGAGTTGGCCAGGGACGTCGATGCGCTGATGACCGACTCAAAGGACTGGTGGCCGGCCGACTATGGCCACTACGGCCCGCTCTTCATCCGGATGACCTGGCACGCCGCCGGCACCTACCGCATCGCCGACGGCCGGGGCGGCGGCGGCGGCGGCGCCCAGCGCTTCGCCCCGCTCAACAGCTGGCCCGACAACGCCAACCTCGACAAGGCGCGTCGCCTGCTCTGGCCGGTCAAGCAGAAGTATGGTCGCAAGATCTCGTGGGCCGACCTGCTGATCCTCGCAGGCAACCGAGCGCTGGAGACGATGGGGTTCACGACCCTCGGCTTCGGCGGAGGTCGTGAGGACATCTGGGCGCCGGAGGACGACGTCTACTGGGGTCCTGAGCGCGAGTGGCTCGGCGACGAGCGCTACAGCGGCGACCGTGAACTTGCCAACCCGCTCGGAGCGGTCCAGATGGGCCTGATCTACGTCAACCCCGAGGGCCCAAACGGCAACCCAGACCCGATGGCAGCGGCCCGCGACATCCGTGAGACGTTCGGGCGCATGGCGATGAACGACGAGGAGACCGTGGCGCTGATCGCCGGCGGCCACACGTTCGGCAAGACTCACGGCGCGGCCCCTGATAGCTACCTCGATCGCGAGCCCGAGGGTGCCGCCATCGCGGAGCAAGGCCTTGGCTGGGCGAACAGCTTCGGCACCGGCAAAGGTGGGGACGCCATCACCAGCGGTCTCGAGGGCGCGTGGACCAACGACCCGATCCGGTGGGACAACGGCTTCTTCGAGAACCTGTTCTCCTACGAGTGGGAGCTGAACGAGAGTCCCGCCGGCGCGAAGCAGTGGACGCCGAAGGACCCCGAAGCGCGCGACACCGTGCCCGACGCGCACGACCCAGGCAAGCGGCAGGTGCCGGTCATGCTGACGACCGACATTGCGCTGATCACCGATCCCGTCTACAAGGAGATCTCACAGCGGTACTACGAGAACCCGGACGAGCTCGCCGACGCCTTCGCCCGGGCGTGGTACAAGCTCCTGCACCGTGACATGGGCCCCAGCCCGCGATACCTCGGCCCGTGGGTGCCCGACGAGGAGGTCCTATGGCAGGACCCTGTCCCCGCCGTCACGCACCCGCTGATCGACGACGTCGACATCGCAGCGCTCAAGGACCGGATCCTCAACTCTGGCCTGTCGATCTCCCAGCTGGTCTCGACCGCTTGGGCATCGGCTTCGACCTACCGCGACACCGACAAGCGCGGCGGTGCGAACGGCGCACGCATCCGTCTGTCGCCGCAGGCGGAGTGGGACGTCAACGTCACCTCCGGCGTGTCGCGGGTGCTGGAGAGCCTCGGCGCGATCCAGCAGGAGTTCAACGGCGCGCAGCAGGGCGACAAGACGGTCTCGCTCGCCGACCTCATCGTGCTGGGCGGCTGTGCCGCCATCGAAGCGGCCGCGAAGCAGGCGGGGCACGACGTGCAGGTGCCGTTCACGCCGGGGCGCACCGACGCGACCCAGGAGATGACAGACGCCGAGTCGTTCGCCGTTCTCGAGCCGACCGCCGATGGGTTCCGCAACTACCTCCAGAACGGCCACGACCTCGCGGCCGAGCACCTACTGGTGGACAAGGCATTCATGCTGAAGCTGTCGGCGCCCGAGATGACCGCCCTCCTCGGCGGCCTGCGAGTTCTGAAGGCCAACGCCGGAGACTCCGAGCTCGGCGTGTTCACAGAGCGACTCGAGACGCTGAGCAACGACTTCTTCGTGAACCTGCTCGACCCCGAGATCATGTGGGTGGCCACATCGGACACCGAGGACGTGTTCGAGGGTCGCGACCGCGGGTCGGGTGAGGTCAAGTGGACCGGCAGCCGGGTTGACCTGATCTTTGGATCGAACTCCGAGCTGCGTGCCCTCGCCGAGGTCTACGGCTCTGCCGACACGCAAGAGAAGTTCGTGCGCGACTTCGTGTCTGCCTGGGACAAGGTCATGAACCTCGACCGCTTCGACCTGGCCTGATCGCACGACCTGGAGCACACGTGCCCTCGTCGGTGCTGGAACGGGCTCGGGATCGCGCCCGTTAGGTGCGCTGCAGCGGACCGAGCACCAGGTCAGCGTAGGACTGCCGCCGTGCGGTGTCGTCCGCATCTCCAGCACCGATTCGGTGCA
>CAYTCZ010000060.1:0-5932 GCA_964436315.1 uncultured Gaiellales bacterium
GCAGGGGCGTGTACCTGCGGAGCTCGTCTACGGTTCGCGGAAGGTGGCGAGATGAGCCGAACGTGTCGGTACATCTCGGTGACTGTCCAGACTAGGCCTTCGACGCGGCGGGCGCACGTCTTGCCTCGACGCATGCGGTCTGGTCGGACGTCGATCTCGTTCTGAAGGTGAAGGAGCCGATCGAGGAGGAAAACTCGCGGCTCCGCGCGGGGCTCATTCTGTTCACCTATCTCCAGCTCGCCGCCGACCCGAAGCTCACGCAAGCGCTCCTCGACAGCCATGACGGCAATCGCGTACGAAACGGTCGAGACCGACGAGGGCCGGCTTCCCCCTTCTCGCTCCAATGAGCGAGGTCGCAGGTCGACTCGCAACCCAGATGGGTGCGTGGGCGCTCGAATCGTCGCGAGGCGGTCGCGGCATTCTGTCGGGCGGCGTCCCCGGAGTCCCGCCGGCGAGGGTGGAAATCATCGGGGTGGAATCGTCGGGTACTACGCGGCGCTTGTCGCCGTGGGAATGCGGGCGGACGTGTGGCTCCTCGACCTGTACGTTGCGCGCATGCGCGATCTCGAGATGCTCGACGGGAGAATGGCAATCGCAAACGAGGGGTTACCCGGGGCGATCGCACGAGATCCGACGCTGGGCCGGGGCATCAACGCCACACAGGGACGCCTAACGCGCCGGGTTGTTGCGGAAGCCCACCGCGAGGAGTACCGACCGGTCGAAGATCTCCTTCCGGCCTAATGCGGCGCCCAGGTTGACGCGCGTCGTGCAGCGGTCCAGTCCGCCGCGTGAATGCGCTTAGGAGCTGGAGTTTGTTTGCTCTGCTTTCGCCTCTTCGGACTTCTCGCCCGGGAAGAGCTTCACGATGACCCACGTCATGGACGCGGCGAGCCCGAGGACTGCGATGATCCACAGGCCGATCCCGATGAAGTCGAGGACTGTTTCCATGCCGACACTAGAATAGCGAGACCATGCCGCGAGCCTGCGTGATCGTGCTGGACGCGGTTGGGGTGGGAGAGCTGCCGGACGCAGCCGATTACGGCGACGAAGGCTCGAATACGCTCGGCAATGTCGCCAGAGCGGTCGGCGGTCTCGACCTTCCCAACCTGGAGCACCTCGGCCTCGGAAATATCGGGGAGCTCGAGGGCTGCCCGCCCCAGCCCGGTGCGCCGGCACTCGCTGGACGACTTCTCGAGCGTTCGAAGGGCAAAGACACGACGACTGGGCATTGGGAGCTGATGGGCATCGTCACTCCTACAGCAATGCCGACCTACCCACACGGGTTCCCGTTCGAAGTCATCGAGGAGTTCGCTCACCGGACCGGACGCGGGGTCATCGGAAACAAACCGGCATCGGGAACCGAGATCATCCAGGAGCTCGGCGAGGAGCACCAGGAGACCGGGAAGTGGATCGTCTATACCTCTGCTGACTCCGTTTTCCAGATCGCCGCACACGAGGAGACGATTCCCCTCGACGAGCTCTACAAAAGCTCCGAGATCGCTCGGGAAATCCTGACCGGGAAGCACGCCGTGGGAAGAGTCATTGCCCGTCCTTTCGTCGGTGAGCCCGACCACTACTCACGGACGCCGAACCGCCACGACTGGTCTCTGAAGCCGAAACAGCCGAACTACCTGACTCTCATTCGCGATACCGGTACTGAGATCTATGGGGTCGGAAAGATCCCTGACATCTTCGCGGGCGCCGACATCGATCATTCCTATCCGACGAAGTCCAATCTCGACGGAATCATGCAGATTGAAGCGCTCCTTCACGAGCTCGATGAGGGATTCGTCTTCGCAAATCTCGTCGAGACCGACATGCTCTGGGGCCATCGGAACGATCCCGTGAACTTTCACCGGTCGCTTCAGGACTTCGATCGGCGCCTCCCTGATCTGCTCGCGGTCCTTCGTGAAGGGGACCTTCTCGTACTCACGTCAGACCACGGTTGTGACCCGACGACGCCGTCGACCGACCACTCCCGTGAGTACGGGCTCCTGCTCGCATATGTCGAAGGCAGGAACGTCGCTGGCCAGATGCATGACGGTGAATTTGCCGACGTCGGCGCGACGGTCAACGCGTGGTTTGGTGGCAAGGCACCGCCGCGACGGATCCCCGGTGAGCCGTTCCTCGAACCATGATCGCCTCTCGGTCAACTTTGACCGCAGGACGGTGACCGTTGCACGCTGCTGAGCTGATCCAGCGAAAGCGCGATGGTGGCGAGTTGGCCGCGGGGGAGATCAGCGAGCTCATCCTCGCATACACGCGAGGCGAAGTTCCCGACTACCAGATGGCCGCCTTCATGATGGCCGTCTACTTCCGCGGCTTCAACGCTGCAGAAACACATGCGCTAACCGACGCCTTTATCCAGAGCGGCGACATCGTCGATCTGTCTGTCCTCGGTCGCCGGACAGTCGACAAACACTCGACCGGAGGGGTCGGCGACAAGACGTCGATTGCCCTCGGTCCGATCATCGCAGCGTGCGACGTGCCGTTCGCAAAGATGAGCGGCCGGGGGCTCGGTCACACAGGAGGAACCCTCGACAAGCTCGAGTCGATCGATGGTTTTCAGGTGGAGCTCGATCGAGAAACCTTCTTGTCGCAGGTGCGAGACGTCGGGATGGCGATCATCGGTCAGACTGCCGACCTCGTTCCGGCCGACAAGCGCCTCTACGCGCTGCGTGACGTAACCGCGACGGTCGACAACAACTCACTAATCGCCGCGAGCATCATGTCGAAGAAAATCGCGGCGGGTGCCGACGCCATCGTCTTGGACGTGAAGGTCGGCGACGGTGCATTCATGAGGTCACTGGAGGGTGCTCGGGAACTCGCTCGCGCGATGATCGAGATTGGAGAGCGCGCCGGCCGCGACATCGTCACAGAGATCACCGATATGGACCAGCCGCTCGGTCGGGCAGTTGGCAATGCGCTCGAGGTTCAGGAAGCCGCGGACACGCTCAGGGGCCACGGGCCGGCGGACTTCACCGAGCTCGTGCTCGGCACGGCGGGTCATGTTCTCGCACTCTCGGATCTCGGCGTGGACGCCGATGGGGGCCGGGAACGTGCGGAGCGCGCAGTTCAGAGCGGCGCTGCTTACGAAACGTTTGAGCGCTGGATTGCGGCCCAGGGTGGCGATCCCAACCTCGAACGCATGCCGTCTGCGGCCGTGGTGCGGACCGCCCGTGCCGAGAGCGCCGGCTTCGTTTCGAGCATCGCCACCGAGGCGATTGGACGAGTTGCCCTCCATCTGGGCGCTGGACGGGCGACGGCTGAGGACGAAATCGACCACAGCGTGGGACTGATCGTCCACGCCAAGCGGGGCGATACGCTCGAGACGGGGGATCCGCTCGTGGACGTATATGCGGCCGACGAGGCGAGTGCCGAGCGCGCGGTACAGGGCATCCAGAGCTGTTACGACATCGGGACGGTCGCGCCGGAGCCGGTACCGATCGTTCTCGACATCCTCCGGTCCTCCGGCGTATAGTCGTGCCGGAGCTTCCCGAGGTCGAGACGATCCGAAGGCAACTCGACCCGCTGCTCACCGGTCGCCGATTCGAGCAGGTCGAGATCAACGACCTGCGGCTCACGCGTCCAGAGCGGCCTGAATCGGTCGTGCGCGCGCTGGCGGGCCAACGCGTGGGCTCGCTCGATCGGCGCGGGAAATACCTGATCGTCACATTCGAGGGAGATCCTCGGCTGCTCATCCACCTTCGAATGACCGGCAGCCTCCGCCACCTTCCCCAGGGCCGGGTCCAGCGAGATGCTGATCCATACAGGCGTGCCCAAATCCGGCTCGACGACGGGGCAGAACTCGTCTATCGCGATGTCCGACGGTTTGGGACGTGGTCCCTCGTTTCCGAGGCCGAGCTTCACCCGTACCTCGACGAGCGCCTCGGCCTCGAGCCGCTCGATCGCGCGTTCACGCCTACGTACCTTGCGGCTGCCTTCGCGGAGAGACGGGCTGCTCTCAAGGCCGCGGTGCTCGACCAGAGAGCTGTCGCGGGGATCGGGAACATCTACGCCGATGAGGGCTTGTGGTGGGCGAGACTCCATCCCCAGCGACCTGCCGGGAGCTTGGATGTAGACGAGATCGCTGCCCTGCGGCGCGGTCTTCGCAAGGCGATTAGGCGGGGCATCGACCGGCACGGGGCGACGCTACGGGATTTCACCGATCCGAACGGCGGCGCTGGCCGGATGCAAGACGAGTTTCGCGTTTATGGGCGTAACGGAGAGCGGTGCGTTCGCTGTCGCTCGCCGATCGAGAAGTCCAGGGTTGCGGGCCGGGGAACGTGGTTCTGCGGACGGTGCCAAACGTGAGCGGCCCGGAGGTGCCGAGCGGATTCCGCATAGGGCATTGGAGCGACCGCGAACGCTGGACCGGCTGCACCGTCATCCTGCCGCCAAGGGGGAACATCGCCGCGTGCGAAGTGCGAGGGGGAGGGCCGGGAACGCGAGAGACTGATCTTCTCTCACCCGCTGCCGCGGCCCAAGAGATTCACGGCGTACTGCTCACGGGCGGGAGCGCCTTTGGGCTCCAAGCTGCCGACGGGGTGGTCGGCTACCTCACGGAGCGGGGGATCGGCCTCGAGACGCGGGCCGGACTCGTTCCCTTGGTCACGGCCAGCGTCGTCTATGACCTTCCGCTCGGTGACCCGGACGCGCGTCCTGGTCCGGAAGAGGGTTTGGCTGCGTGCCTCGCCGCGGACCGTCATGTCGATCGCGGGAGCGTCGGCGTCGGCACCGGCTGTTCGGTCGGCAAACTGGATGGCTCGAACGGGTGGACGAAGGGTGGCTTAGGCCTCGGGTCGATGACCCTCTCCAGCGGCGCGACAGTGGCGTGCGTTGCCGCCGTCAACGCGTTCGGTGAGGTCCTCGATGCCGACGGATCGGTTCTCGCCGGACTCTGGCGAGACGATGCGTACGTGCGCACAGTCGCACTGCTGGCAGCCGGTGATACTCCCGCACGGAGCTGGGGCGAGTCGACGACGCTCGTGTGCGTCATGACGGACGCAGCCATGACGAAGACGCAGGCGTGGCGTGTCGCTCGGGCTGCGAACGCGGGCATCGCGCAGGCCGTTTCTCCGAGCGCAACTGCGGTTGACGGTGACTGTGCCTACTGCGTGGCCTGCGGTGAAGTCGAAGAAGATCCGCTGGTCGTGACGGCCGTCGCGTCCGAGGTCACCGCCGTCGCGATTCGCGATGCCGTCCGGAGCGCGACCGGAGCGCCGGGCTGTCCGGCTGCGAACGACCGCTAGCACATCGGAAGGCGGGCCGAGTACCTACGCGGCCACGAGTTCCGTGAGCATGCCGCTCTGATCGAGCGCCCGGAGCTCCATGTAGCCGCCGATCGGCTCATCGCCGACGAGAATCTGGGGGACCGTCCAGCCGCCGGTCTTTTCGACCAGCTGCTGCCGGAAGCTCGGATCATCGTCGACCCGAATCTCCTCGAACTCGAGCCCGCGCTCCTCGAGCAGTGCCTTCGCTCGTGTGCAGTAGCCACACCAGGCCGTCGTGTACATCGTGATCTTGGCCATTACTTCACGAAACGTAGCATCAGCTGACTTCGTCTCCCGCGGCTGCTGGATCTTGGCCCCCGAATGGCCGACGCAAATCTCTACATGGAAACCAGTGAGAACCGCCCGCAATCTGACTACCCCGTTCGAGGGATCGGGGGTACCCCATTTGGGGGAACTACTGCCCCAGGAACCGGATCAGAAGCCAAGCAAAGAACGCAAGTGCCAGGAAGAGCAACCCGAGCGTCGCCGCGGGATTGTCTGCTGGCCACTCGCCCATGCTCTCTCTATCGGCACTCGGCGCCTGCTGGGTAATGGGGGATTGCCCACGATGTGGCTCGTGCGACCACGGTCGTCAGGTTCGGGGTCGAGGCAATTCTTGCGGGTGAAGCGCCAAACCGGCGTTGTAGTTGCCGCGTTCC
>CAYTCZ010000060.1:6032-21956 GCA_964436315.1 uncultured Gaiellales bacterium
GCGCCCGCGTGACCAGTTGCGCCCTCGGCAGGCATCTTGCTCCGAGGGATGTCTCACTACACTCATCGAATGGCGTCGAGGACGGTGGAGACTGAGGCTGTCGTTCTGCGATCGCTTCGCTTCGCCGAAGCGGACTCTGTCCTCCATCTGTACACGCTCGAACGGGGTCGCGTCGGAGCGATTGCCAAGGGTGTTCGAAAGACGCGATCACGTTTCGGCGCCCGTCTCGAGCCGTTGAGTCATGTCGACGCTGTCCTGTACGAGGGCCGTGGGGATCTGTACACGGTCACGAGCGTCGAACTCCTGCGCTCCCACGATGCATCACGTACCGACGGCTATCGGCTGGCGGTTGGCCACATTGGGCTCGAGGCGGTACTTCGACTCTTCGTCGAGCAGGAAGAAAGTCCGCCGGTCTTTCACGCGCTTACGCGTTTTCTCGATCTCCTAGATGAGATCGAAGCGACCTTGCCCGCTCAGCCGGCGCTCGACCCGCTCGTGCTCTCGTTTCAGCTCAAACTGCTCTGGCTCTCCGGCTACCTACCGCACCTTGCGAGTTGTGCTTCCTGTGGAAACGATGGCTCGCTTGTTGCCTTTTCCGCCGAAGCCGGCGGAGGAGTCTGCGAGGGATGCAGGGCAAACTCGGTCGCGCTCGTGCCTGAAGGTTTCACGGCGATACGGGCTCTCCTCGAGCGTCCTCTCTCCGAGTCACGTGAGGCCGATTGTGGGGAAGCGGGACTGCGGGGCGCCATGCGCGCCATCGAATCGCTCTACGAATTTCACGGCGGCTTTCGGCTTCGGACTGCCCAGCGGGCCTCGTAGCCCCGCGCCCCGTTTCCGTCGGGGTACGGGTCGAACCGAATCACACCGTCGGGTCAGTAGGATGGCGGCGCGGTGACGACGCTCTCGTATCAAGACATGATCGCAGCACTCGAGCGCTACTGGGCCGACTACGGCTGCGTGATCATGCAGCCGTATCACACCGAGGTCGGCGCCGGCACCTTCAATCCGGCAACGGCGCTGCGATGTCTTGGACCGCAGCCGTGGAAGGCAGCGTACGTCGAGCCCTCGATTCGGCCGACAGATGGCAGATACGGCGAGAATCCCTTTCGGTTTCAGCACTACTTCCAGTACCAGGTGATTCTCAAGCCGTCGCCCACTGATGTGCTCGACACGTACTTTCGATCGCTCGAGGCTGTCGGTATCGACCTCGACAAGCATGACGTTCGACTGGTCGAGGACGACTGGGAAGGGCCGACCCTGGGAGCCTGGGGGCTGGGCTGGGAGGTCTGGATCGACGGGATGGAGGTCACCCAGTTCACCTACTTCCAGCAGTTCGGCGGCTTCGATCTCGAGCTCATTCCGGCTGAAATCACGTACGGACTGGAGCGCCTCGCAATGTTCCTGCAAGGGAAGCGGACTGCCTTCGAGCTCGAGTGGGCACCAGGGGTGACGTGGGGAGACGTCTACCGCGAGAACGAACGCCAATGGTCGATCTACAACTTCGAGCAGGCGCCGGTGAGTGTGTTGAGCCGTCGGTTCGACGAGCACGAGGCCGAGTGCCTCGACCTGATCGCGGCGGACCTGCCCCTTCCGGCCTACGACCAGGTCCTGAAGTGCTCCCATGTCTTCAACCTTCTCGACGCGCGGGGGGCGATCTCGGTCGCCGAACGCGCGTCGTACATCGGGCGCGTGCGCGGGCTGGCGCGCCGAGTGGCCAACCTCTACGTCGAGAACCTTGCCGCAACTGCTGTTTGAAGTCGGTTGCGAGGAACTGCCGGCGACCGCCTGCCGCGAAGCCGGCCAGCAGCTTCCGCGCCTTGTCGAAGAGGCGCTCGGAGTACCACCGAGCGCGACGTTCATCGGGCCGAGGAGGCTTGCTTTCCTCGTCGATGATCTTCCTGAACGCGAGCCCGATCAGGAACGGCGAGGACCCGCTGAGCGGATCGCATTCGACGACGATGGCGAGCCGACGAAAGCCGCAGAAGGGTTCGCTCGCGGGGCCGGTATCTCGGTCGACGATCTCGAGCGGCGCGACGGTCACGTCTGGGCGCTCGTGCCTGGCAGGTCAACCGCCGAGTCGCTGCCGGCTCACCTCTCCGGCGTCGTGCGTGGGCTGACGTTCGGAAAATCCATGCGTTGGGGACCGGACCTCCGCTTCGCACGTCCGGTCAGGTGGCTTCTGGCCAAGCTCGATGGCGAGACGATCGATATAGACCTTGACGGAGTCCCGTCGGGCTGCGTGTCCTTCGGTCATCGCTTCGGGAGGGGGGAGGTACGCGTCGATCACGCAAAGAACTACGTGGAGCTCCTGCGCGCGGTGAACGTCGAGCCTGATTCTGAGGTTCGTCGTCAGACGATCGTGAATGGCCTCGATGCACTTGGGGGCTGGAGCGATCCAGCGGGTGTCATGGACGAGGTGGTCTATCTGGTCGAATGGCCGGTTGTGCTCGGCGGAGAGTTTGACGCTCGGTACCTCGAGCTCCCTCGCCGAGTGATCGAGACCGCGATGCAGTCGCACCAGCGTTACTTCCCTCGTGGCGATGCAGGGTTCGCGTTCGTCGCGAACTGGGGTGATCCAGACACAGTTCGGGAGGGGAACGAGCAAGTACTCGAAGGTCGTCTCGAGGACGCCGCTTTCACGTTCCAGCGGGACGTCGCTCTCGGAATTGACGAGCTCGCGAACCGCCTGCACGAGATCACGTTCGTCGCGGAGGTCGGGTCGTACGCGCAGAGAACCGAGCGACTCGTGAAGTTGGTCGAAGCCCTCGGCGGCAGCGAGATGGAAGCTGAAGCCGCTCGCCTGGCAAAGGCGGATCAGGCCGCCGAGCTGGTGCGAGAGTTCCCCGATCTCGAGGGGATCATCGGCGGGACGTATGCACACCTTGCCGGATATCCTGACCCGGTCTGCTCGGCCATTGCGGAGCAATACCTCCCCGATGCTGCTGGCGGGCCACTTCCCGAAACCGAGTCAGGGCGGATGCTTGCGGCGGCCGATAAGCTCGACACGCTCACTGTTGCGTTTTCGCTCGGGGAACGTCCGACCGGTTCGCGTGACCCCTATGGACTCCGGCGCGCAGCGATCGGACTCAATCGACTTGCGCTCGAAGGAGGTCTCTCCATTGATCTGCCGTTGCTCGTCAAGCTCGATCACGATCTGTTGCTTGAGCAAGGCGCCTCCGTTTCCGATGATCCCTCCGATCTCCGAGGATTCGTCCATGAACGCCTCGAGGGCCTGCTCGATATTCCGGTTGAGTACGTTCGAGCTGCGGGCGACAGCGGGGTCTCTGAACTGGGAGCGCGTGCCCAGCTCGCGCTGGCACTCTCTGAAGCATCGTCGACTGAGCCGTTCGATCGGGTTTACGTCGCCTACGACCGCGCCGAGAGGCTGGCGGGGCGAGCTGACGGAGCAGCTGCCGAGACCGATCGAAGACTTGCGACTGAAGAGGCCGAGATTGCGCTGTTCGACATTCTGTCGCGGGTCCGACCAGAGCTCGAAAGGAAGGTGGCAGAGCGTGATTTCGACGGCGCGATCCAGGCCGGCGCAGAACTCGGGGCGCCGGTCGATCGATTCTTCGACGAAGTGCTGGTGATGGCTGAGCACGAGGACGTTCGAAGCAACCGCCTGCGATTGCTCCTCGATGTCCGGGACACGCTGGGACTCCTCGGCGACTTTTCTCACATTCCACGATGAGTGAAGGCCCGGTCGAACTCCACGTCATCTCCGACGCGACCGGCGAGACGGCAACTCGCGTTGTGATGGCCGTCGAACGACAGTTTCCTGATCTCGAGATCGAAGTCATCCGTCACCCGCGAATCACGAACACCGACGACGTGCAGCTGGCGGCGTCACGGGCACGTCGACGACGAGCCGTGGTCGTCTACACGCTGGTCGACCCACAGTTCCGCGAGGCGATGCGAACGCTCTGTCGCCGATACAGGCTCCATTACTGTGACCTGCTCGGTCATCCGCTCGAGGCCGTCGCCCGTGTCGCGGGCACGCCGGCGAAGGGAGAGCCGGATGCACGGCCGGTCCTCGATTCGTCGTACTTCAAGCGCATTGCTGCAATCGAGTTCGCGGTTCGATTCGACGACGGGCTCTCGACGCATCGACTCACGGATGCCGACCTTGTACTCGTTGGCGTGTCGCGGACGTCAAAGACTCCGCTCTCGATGTACCTCGGGTACCAGGGCTACAAGACTGCGAACGTGCCGATCGTGAAGGGAATCGCGCCACCCGAGGAACTGGGAGAGGTCTTGCCGGCTCGGATCGTCGGACTCACTATCGAAGCGGAGCGTCTCGCCGAGATTCGTGGTGAACGCGTTCGGAACATGCGCGGAGGCCAACGTGATTACGCGGCGCTCACGGCGATTTACGAGGAACTCGAGTACGCGGACGAGATTCACCGCCGCCTCGGCTGTCCCGTCATCGATGTCTCGACGCTCTCGATCGAGGAGACCGCCGGTCGGATCATCCGACTCGTTGAACAACGGCTTCTCGAGGCCGGCCAGCCGAAGAAGAAGCGCCGGCGGAGGGCAGTCCGCAAGTGAGGCGGAGGCCAAAGATTCCCTTCTACTACTGGATGCTCTGGATCCCGCTTATCGGCATCGGACTGTTCATCTTCTATATCCTGCTGACCCCGGTCTGGATGGGAGTTCGCCTGATTGCGTGGCTAGCCGAAGGCAGACGCTCTAGGGTGTGACCTCGGTGAGGGGTTCGGGCAGGCAGAAATTCGTCTATGGCTTCGCGGAGGGGAGCACCGCGGGTCGAGTTCTCCTCGGAGGCAAGGGAGTCGGCCTCGCCGAGATGACCGCTCTCGGAGTCCCGGTTCCGGACGGATTTGTCGTGACGACCGAAGCGTGTATCGAGTACATGCGTCGTGGTGACTTCCCGCCCGGACTTCAGGACGAGGTGGCCCAGCACATGAAGCTTCTCGAGGCTGCAACCGGGAAACGGTTTGGGGATCAGAACGACCCGCTGCTCGTCTCGGTCCGCTCCGGTGCGGCCGTCTCGATGCCGGGGATGATGGACACGATTCTCAATCTTGGCCTGAACGACGATGCCGTCTCCGGTCTCGCTCGCGCAACCGCGAACCCGAGGTTTGCCTACGACGCGTACCGGCGGCTGATTCAGATGTACGGCGAGGTGGTCGACGGTGTCGATCGGGATCTGTTCGAGCGGGAACTGGCCGAGCTGAAGACCGAGCGTGGACGGAAGAAAGACACCGATCTCACGGCCGACGACCTCGAGGATCTAATCGAACGGTTCAAGCGACTTTACCGGTCCGGTACGAGTGCCGAGTTTCCGCAGGATGCCGACGTCCAGCTCGAGCGGGCTATCCGAGCCGTGTTCGATAGTTGGGAGACGCCACGGGCGCAGGTCTATCGCCGAGTTCACGGAATCTCTGATGACCTCGGGACGGCGGTCAACGTCGTTCAGATGGTCTTCGGCAACACGGGCGAGGCCTCTGGAACCGGAGTCGCCTTCACGCGAAATCCTTCGACGGGTGAGCCGGGACTGTGGGGCGAATACCTCACGAATGCCCAGGGCGAGGACGTGGTCGCAGGCATTCGGACGCCGGAAGACATCGCCAAAATGGTCGAGCAGCTACCCGAAGCGTTTGCTGAACTCGAGGAAACTCGGGTACGCCTCGAGGAGCACTACCGAGAGATGCAAGACCTCGAGTTCACCGTTGAGGACGGGAAGCTGTACCTCCTGCAAACGAGGAGCGGGAAACGGACCGCCTCTGCGGCCCTTCGAATTGCCGTGGACATGGTGAACGAGGGCTTGATCTCAAAGGAAGAGGCGATCGTGCGAATCGACCCCAGGCAGCTCGACCAACTCCTCCACCCGAGAATCGATCCAACCGCTAGTTACGAGGTCGTCGCCGTCGGCTTGAACGCATCGCCCGGTGCCGCGACCGGCCGAATTGCGCTCGATGCGGATACTGCCGAGGTACGCGGGATAGCAGGTGAAGATGTCATCCTCGTTCGACGTGAGACAACGCCAGATGACATCCACGGCCTCGTTCAGGCTGAGGGGGTTCTCACCGCGCTGGGTGGGATGACATCGCACGCGGCCGTCGTCGCTCGCGGGATGGGGAAGCCGTGCGTCGCGGGTTGTGCAGAGCTGACGATCGACCTCGACGCTCGAACGATCCGACTCGGCGGACTTGAACTCAAAGAGGGGGACGTCCTCACGGTCGACGGCGGAAGAGGCGAGGTGATCGCCGGACCTGTGCCGCTCCTTCCGCCTCAGATAAACGAAGACTTCGAGACGATCCTCGGCTGGGCAGACGACCTCCGCGTGCTTCGGGTTCGGGCCAACGCCGACAGCCCCGAGGACGCTGCGAGGGCCCGCGCATTCGGCGCCGAAGGGATCGGCCTCTGTCGGACGGAGCACATGTTCCTTGGCGAGGATCGCGTTGCGGTGGTCCGCGAGATGATCATGGCGTCAACGGAAGAAGGCCGAAGGAATGCGCTCGATCGCCTGCTGCCTCTCCAACAAGGGGACTTCGAGGGGATCTTCGAGGCAATGAGCGGCCTCCCGATCACCATCCGGCTGCTGGACCCACCGCTCCACGAGTTTCTTCCCTCGCTCGAGGACGCCGAGTCACCCGAGATGGCGAGGCGGATCCGCGGTCTTCAGGAGCAGAACCCGATGCTCGGGACCCGCGGGTGTCGCCTCGGACTTCTGTACCCGGAGATCTACGAGACGCAGGTTCGGGCAATCGTGCGCGCCGCGCAGGCCGTGGAGGAGCGCTCCGGAGCGGCACCCCTCGTCGAGATCATGCACCCCCTCGTCGGCTTCGCCGAGGAACTCAGGCGTCTTCGCGAACTCACCGAGCAAGCCATTCAGACTGAAATCGGCGAGAGTGAGACGCTCGACATAACCATCGGCACGATGGTTGAACTCCCCCGGGCCTGTATCCGCGCCGACGAGATCGCCGAGGTTGCCGAGTTCTTGAGTTTCGGGACCAACGATCTCACTCAGACCACGCTCGGGTTTTCACGAGACGATGCAGAAGGGAAGTTCCTGACCTCCTACCTCGAGGATCGGATCCTCAGCTCGAACCCGTTCGAGACCTTGGACGAGAGCGGCGTGGGCGAGCTCATGCAGATTGCAGTTGAGCGCGCTCGACAATCGAGGCCCTCAATAAAGCTCGGGATCTGCGGCGAGCACGGGGGCGACCCTGCGTCCGTGTTCTTCTGCGCTGACCTCGGCCTCGACTACGTGTCGTGTTCGCCGTATCGAGTGCCGCTGGCTAGGCTCGCTGCGGCGCAGACTGAGCTTCGCAAGGCAGGCGTCGAGGCCGTCGCAGTGGGCGGCTGACCTCAACGCCACGGGACCCTAAACGGAGAGGAGGATGAGACCCTCTCGAGGGTAAATGGCTGCGATCTCGTCAACCGGGACCACCTCGAGTTGGCGGGAGAACAGACCACCTCGGATGGCAATCCAATCCGGTCGATCGAGACGCGTGCCGAAACGCACCTCTTCGACGACGCCGCGTTTGCCCTCGCTCGTGTCGACGCGGAAGCCCTCGCATCGGCAGAGCCAGTAGTCAGGATCAACGGGACAGTATCCCGGCAAACGTCGCCGTTTCTGGCGCGTAACGACGGCCACGAGGTCACGCTAGCGAATGGGTCAGCTGGCGCAAGTGCCGGGCTGTGGATTCCCCTGGAGAGGTTCCGTCTGGAACTGGGGAAAGATGAAGGAACTTCCTGCAAATTGCGCTCGAATCATGTGGGAAACCGCCCCTGTGGACTGTGGAGTTCGTCGCTTCGCGACGAGGAGCGACCGAATCCTTATTGGACGCTCGAGTAGGCGATAACGAGCGACAACGCCCCGACGGTGACGAGGCCTATCACGCTCGCCGCGGCGTTCGCCTGTCCCAGACGGGTGATCGCCAGCATCGCGAGAGCGCCTCCGATCAGTCCGCCGATGTGGCCGCCGACTGACACGCTCGAGATGACGAAAGACAGGACGATGTTGAGGGCGACGATGAATAGCGCGCTCCCGCCGTACACGTAGATTCCCTGTCGTTCGAGCACGAGGCCCGCACCGAGGATGCCGAACACGGCGCCTGAGGCCCCGATCGTTGGCGTGTCAGGAGCGATGAGAAGTGCTCCCGCGGCTCCGGCCAGCATGGAGACGAAGTACACGCCGAGGTAGCGCAAGCTTCCGAGGTATCCCTCGACCCCGCGCCCGAACCACCAGAGGATCAGCATGTTGAAGCCGACGTGGATGAAGTTTGCGTGGAGGAAACCGGCGGTTACGAGCCGGTACCACTCCCCGTCGGCGACGAGCGGGCCAAAGAGCGCCCCTTCTCTGAACAACTGACTGTTGGCCGTCGCATTGAAGCCGTCGGCCTGGGCGAGCTGAAGGACGAACACCGCGATGTTGATCCCGATGATCGCCTTCGTGATCGGTGCCGTCGCGCCGCTGAGAAGCCCGGCGGAAAGGTTCCGCGTGTGTTGCTTTTGACGCTTCGTCGACTCGGTGCCGGCGCACTCGGGGCACTTGATGCCGACCGAGCTGTACACCATGCAATCTGTGCAGATCGGGCGATCACAGTTCGAGCAGCTGACGGCCGTCTCGTTCCGAGGGTGCCGGTAGCACGTCGCCGTTTCGACGGAATCGGGCGATGCCATGCAGCCATCGTAACGACGGCTGTCTCAGGTGGCGTACCAGATAACGTCTCGGCGCATGCGCGTTGATGTCGCGTTTACTCCCGAGGACCTGGCGGCTGCCTCGACCGCCATCGTTGTCGATGTCATCAGGGCGACGTCAACGATCGTTGAGGCCCTCGCTGCCGGTTACGAGCGGGTTTTCTGCTGCGCCGAGGTCGACCAGGCCACTGACTTCCACGCTACCCGGGGGGAAGGTGTCCTCGGAGGGGAACGCAACGCCGTCGCGATTCCCGGTTTCGATCTCGGGAACTCGCCCAGCGAATACACCGAGCCCATCGGGAAGTCGGTGATCCTGACGACGACGAACGGAACTCGAGCAATCGTCGCTGCCGGGACCCACTGCGACCGTGTACTGATCGGCAGTCTCCTCAACCTGACCGCGGTCGTCGAATCAGCCAACGATGCGGGTGACGTTGTTGTCGTATGCGCTGGCAAAGAGGGAGCGTTCGTCCTGGACGACGCGTATTGCGCAGGCCGCGTGGCAGCGCTGCTCGACGGGGAGCGAACAGACGCCGCCCGGGCGGCCGTACGCATCGCCGAGTCGTTTCCCGATCCGGTCGAGGCCCTGAATGAAAGCGCATCGGCAGCCAACCTGCGCGAGCGCGCGCTCGGGGCGGACGTCGAATGGTGCGCGCAAATCGGACTCCACGACGTCGTACCCCGGCTGAGTGAAATGGACGGCGTGATCGCCGAAATCGTGGCTCAGTGAGTTCCTTCGGCTCTTCGTGCATTTAACCGACGATGGCGGCGATCGCCCTTCAAACGGAAGCCGTTCGACTCTGCTCGACGTGAGCGAGTGCTAACCGTTAGCGTTTTCAGGAGTGCATATCCGTCCCGTCTATGAGCACGTCCGATCGTGGGGGCCGCAGCATTGGCTCTCCGCTGTCGGTGTTGCGATCGGCGTCCTCCTCATCACCGGAATCCCTACCGACCTGATTCCGACGCCTCTGTTCGGGCGGCCGATTGACGTCACGTGGTGGGACTACCCGATTTGGGGCGTGACAGCGGTCCTGGCAGGACTACTCACTGCCACCTACGTTGCCCGAGATCGCCAGATCACTGTCTCTGTGGGCGACCGTCCGAAGCTTGCGTACGCCGGAGGGCTGCTGTCGTTCTTCGCAGTTGGCTGCCCAACGTGTAACAAGATCGCCGTCCTCGCACTTGGCACCGCGGGAGCGTCGACGTCATTCGCCGCGGTCCAACCGGTTTTGGGCATCGCGGGGATCGCGCTCCTCGGGGTGGCGCTAACCGTCAGGTTCCGCGGCCTCTCGAGCTGCAAGGTTGATCTCTCGGCAGCAGAGCCGTCCGAGCGCCCTGCCGAGGTCTGACGGAGACGGCTTCGGCCGACGTCGTAGCGAGCCGAATCTCGGCCGTCTCAGCAGCCGCCTCTCTCGATGGCCGACGAAGAGTTCGCGAGGCGCGCGGTCTTCAGAGGTCGGCTCGATGGCCGTGCTCGCGCTGAATCCAGACTCAGAGAGAAACCGCAGCCAGTCCGCACGGGCAAAGACCCGACACGATGGGTCTCATGAACCGACCTGATCGCCCCGTCGGCATACGGAGGAGGAGGAGGAGTACTCGGCCAGCGCCCACGAGTCTGTTGGATCGGGATCCCAGCAAAGCCTTGCAGGAGAACGCATGTTCGTGTAGAACATATGTTCCTATGATTGCCTGCCTGACCATTCCGTCATTCGCCCTTCGAGTCGCACTCCGCCATCGGCCGGATCTCCGAGACCGACCGACAGCACTCGCTCCAATACCAGGAGAACAGCCTCTCGTTGGAGCGTGCACCACCGCTGCTGCCGAGGCCGGAGTTCGAGCGGAGATGAGGCTCTCAGAGGCACTTGCTTCCTGTCCGCGCCTTCAGCTCGTCGAGCAGGATCCGGCCGGTGAGAAGGAGTGCTGGGAACAGATTCTGCGCCGACTCGAGGATGCGGGTTTCGCCGTCGAGCCGGTCGAGTCTGGGTGCGCATACTTTGAGACGAGAGGAATCGAGAGGCTGGCCGGGGGGCTCCAGGAGGCACTCCGCCGGGCGCTCGATACGGTTGGCCCGTTCTGGGAGCCCCGGCTTGGGGTTGCCTCACGCCGTTTCGCTGCGCTTGCAGCTGCGAGTGTCGCGCCCGCCGGGAAAGCACTCGTGGTCGATGACGACGAGACGGAGCTCTTTCTCGAGCCGCTGCCTCTCGAACTGCTCCCGCTGCCTCCAGAACGTCGGCTAGAGCTCTCCGCGCTCGGCGTGAAACGCCTCGGCGAACTCGCTCGACTCCCAGGTGGAGCTGTCGTCGATCGTCTTGGGTCCGCTGGTATGGAGGCCTGGAAGCTCGCTCGGGGAGAAGGCGGAAACTCCGTTACGCCGAGATCGCCACCGGCAGTGATCTCGGAAGCGCTCGAGTTTCCGGAGCCGATTGCAAACGAGCTCACACTCGGACGTGCAGTCGCGGCTCTCGTCGAGCGTCTGGTTGCACGACCAGAGCGCGGAGGACGGTTCGCGCGTCGCCTTGCGCTTTCGGCCCAGCTTGTCGGGGGCGGGTCCTGGCGTAGTGTCGTCTCCCTTCGTGAGCCATCGGCCGAGCCAGAGCGACTGCGGACTGTTCTGACACCGAAGCTCAGCGGGGTGCCCGCGCCCGTGTGTTCGCTCGGGCTCGAACTCGGAGAGCTCACAGAGTCGATAGGTGTCCAGACCGAGCTTGTCGAACCGCAGGGGAATCGCCTTCGGGAGCGACTGAGGGAGGGTCTGAAACAGGTCCGCGCAACTGCGGGTATCGAGGCAGTCTGCACCGTTGTGGAGGTTGCACCATGGTCACGCATTCCCGAGAGCAGATCGATTCTCGTTCCGCGCGACGACTGAACGAGCCGCGAGCGACTGCAGTCGAGGTCAGGGACGAAATTCCAGTCGGAGTCAATCGAACCCGCGTCGCTTTCGTGCGCGAAGAATGGCGGATCAGCGATCGCTGGTGGACAGACGATCCAATTAGAAGGCGGTACTTCGATGTCGTTCTCGAGACCGGCGAGAACACCGTCGTCTTCTGCGACATACGAACAGGACTGTGGTACCGGCAGCGCGCTTAGCTAGTAGAGAGCCGGCAGCGGACAAGACCTGGCCGCATCTTTCTCGTTACAAGTCACGAGGGAACAGCCATGAGGCTCAATATCCCCTCCCAAGGGTGGGGCGCGGAGGTCTGATCCACCCACCACCCGCCAGAGACGGTACCGCACGAAGCTTCACCGAACTGTTGCTCGGAGTATCGAAGTTGTCGAAAGAGTCGCGTGAAGCTTCCCTCCCCTCGACAAACGAGCTCACCTACCCGTTATGCCAGACAATCGACCTTTCGAGAGCGCACAGCTACTCCATGTTTCGTCAGGCGTCGCCTCTAGTGAGGAAGCGAGTCCTCGACGACGTAGTCGTATTTCGAGGCAATTCGTCCGATCGATGCGGGATCAGAGGATTCTCCTCGAGCCGCTTCTGCCAGATCGCGCGTGTAACCCTCCCAGCCCGCCGGCGTGTTCAAGTTGAGAAATCGGACAGGTTCTTCAGACGGATTCGAAACCGTGTGCGGAACTTTCGGGGGGATGCATACAAACGTGCCCGCGGATGCTTCCGCCGTCTCGTTGCCAATTCGAAAAACGAGCGTGCCTTCGAGAACATAAAACATGTCCTGAAGCTTCTCGTGGTGGTGGAGTGGGGGGCCGGGAAAACCAGGCTCGAGAGTCGTTTCCGCAAGAAACAGAGCCCCGTCGGTTATGTCCCCCGTCGCCTTGAGAGTGACTGTCGATTTCCCGACCGAGAGAAGCTCCCCGTCGCCAGGCTTGAGCAGGATTGGTTTCATCGGCGGCCATCTTTTCAACCGCGATGAGCTACGTCGAGCTCCACTGCCACAGCGCGTACTCCTTCCTCGACGGGGCTTCTCTCCCCGAGGAACTCGCGGTAAGGGCGGCGGAGCTCGAGTATCCCGCACTCGCTTTGACCGACCACAACGGCGTCTATGGGTCGCTCGAGTTCGCTCATGCAGCACGGGCGATCGGTTTGCGGGCGATCACCGGTGCCGAGGTCACCTTGACAAACGGTTCGCACGTCACACTGCTCGTCGAGACACCCCAGGGGTATTCGAACCTCTGTCAAGTACTCACGAAAGCTCATTCTGCAGAACGCCTCGATCCTCGCCTGGATCCGGCCTTCCTCATGGAGCACGCTGATGGCCTGATTTGCCTCTCTGGTTGTGCTCGGCAAGGACTCGCCGTCTCCGACCCCAATGCCACTGTCCGGCTTGGACAGGCGCTCGGTCCCGATCGGTTCTTCGTCGAGCTGCAGAGGCCCTACTCGCGCGGCGATCTGCGTCGAAATGCGGCCCTTCGCGGCCTTGCCGAGGCGATCGGAGCGAGCACGGTCGTCACAGGCAATGTCCACGCCCATGCCCCCGATCGAGTGCAGCTACAGGACGTTCTTGTTGCCATCAAGAACCGCACTTCCCTCGAGGCCTGTGAGCCGGAGCGTCGAGGAAACGAGGAAATCGCTCTTCTGCCACCACACGAGGTCGCCGACCGCTTTCCCGAAGATGCCGCCGCTGTCGTCAGGACTGCCGAGCTCGGTGAACGACTCACCTTCGATCTCACGCAAGAGCTGGGATATCGCTATCCCGACTTCTCGGACGCCGAAGAGCCTGCCGCAGTGCAACTCCGGGGGATCTGCCGTCAAGCCTTCGACGAGCGCTATCGCCACGCTCCTCGAGGGTTGCGCAACGAGGCCGATGCGCGCCTTCGGAAGGAGCTTGAGCTCATCGATCGCCTCGATCTCTCGGGCTTTTTCCTTCTTCACTGGGAAGTGCTCGAGTTGGCTCGAGAGGTAGCGCTCGACGTACGCGGTCCGGACTCGCCTCGACATCTTCTTCCGCCTGGCCGTGGCCGCGGAAGCTCAGTTGGCTCGATCGTCTGTTACCTGACCGGTCTATCCCACGTCGATCCTGTCACCGCCGGTCTCTCGCTCGGGCGATTCCTCAACGAGGAACTCGTTTCAGTGCCAGACATCGATCTCGACTTCCCACGGGACATTCGCGAGAAACTCATCGTCGCTGTCACCGAGCGGTACGGGCATGAGCGAGCTGCTCTCGTGGCAAGTTTTTCCACGTACCGGTCGCGAGGGGCGATTCGAGATGTCGGCAAGGCTTTGGGCCTCCCAGTCTCTGAACTCGAACGACTTGCCCGATTCTCGGACGGGTTCAGTGCAATACGCGTAAGGGAAGAGCTCACTCAGCTACCGGGGACGGACTTGAAGCTCCAGTCCTCGCGCTGGCGAGCATTCAGTGAGCTTTGCGGAGAGATTGCCGGGCTTCCGCGACACCTCTCCCAGCACCCTGGCGGAATGGTGATCTCGACGCGACCGCTCATCGATCTCGTGCCGGTCGAACCGGCTGCAATGGAGGGTCGCCAGATCTGTCAATGGGATAAGGACTCCTGCGCCGACGCTGGTTTTCTGAAGATCGATCTCCTCGGGCTCGGCATGTTGTCGGCGGTTGAAGAGTGCGTCGAGCGGATCGTGACCCTTCACGGAGAGACGATCGACCTCTCTCGGATCCCGCTCGACGATCCAGAGGTCTTTAACGAGATCCAAGACGCCGACACCGTCGGCCTCTTTCAAATTGAGAGCCGCGCCCAAATGCAGAGCCTGCTACGAACGCGGCCCGAGAATCTTGACGATCTCACGATCCAGGTCGCACTCGTACGCCCGGGGCCGATCCAGGGAGGCGCTGTTCATCCGTACATCGAACGCCGACAGCGCAAGCGAGATGACCCGGAGTTCATCCCACCGTACGACCACCCGCTTCTCGAGGAGCCGCTGCGTGACACTCTCGGCGTCGTCGTCTTTCAGGATCAGGTTCTTGAGGTGGCGATCGCGTTAGCTGGCTTTTCTCCCGGTGAGGCCGAGGGACTTCGGCGAGCCATGAGTCGTAAGCGAAGTCGAGTGGCGCTGGAGGCACACCGGAGTCGCTTTCTCGATGGCGCAGCAGCGCAAGGAGTGACTACCGAGGTCGCTGAGAGTGTGTTTGAAAAGCTCGTCGGCTTCTCAGAGTTTGGCTTTCCGAAATCTCACGCTGCAGCGTTTGGCTTACTCGCGTACCAGTCGGCGTGGCTTCGTCACTACTACCCGCCTGAGTTCCTCTGCGCGCTCCTTAACGCGCAGCCGATGGGCTTCTACCCGCCGGCGAGCCTCGTTCGCGATGCCCAGCGGCATGGGGTGGAGGTCCTTCAGCCCGACGTCAATCTGAGTGGAGTCAAATGTACAATCGAAGGCTCGTCGGTCCGAATCGGTCTTGCCTACATCCGAAATCTCGGTTATGACCCAGCGGAGGCGCTTGCTGATGAGCGGGATCGGGACGGACCGTTTCGTGGTGTCTCGGATCTCGCACAGCGCGCGCCCATCGATCGACCGGCTCTCGAGGCGCTCGTCTCATCGGGGGCATGCGACTCGTTTGGGTGGCCAAGACGCCAGCTCCTGTGGCGTCTTGGTCTTGCGCCTCAATCGGTGAGCGTTGGAGCCAACGGCGCAGAGCGACAGCTCACGCTTCCGCTCGAGCCGGCGACCCCGACCCCTGAGTTGCCCGAACAGACACCGTGGGAGAAGATGCTGGCCGATTACAACCTGACCGGTATCTCGGTCGGTACGCACCCCCTCGAACTCCTTCGCCCACATCTCCCTCAAGACGTGGTCACGAGTCGTGCTCTTCTGCATCTCGAACATCAAACCCGCGTGACGGTTGCGGGAATGACGGTGGCGCGTCAGCGTCCTTCGACAGCAAAGGGAGTGGTCTTCATGTTGCTGGAGGACGAGTTCGGTCAGATAAACCTGATCATTCCCCCGCAGGTTTATGAGCAGTACCGACCCGTGGTTCGAGGCGAGCCTCTACTAGTAGCGCGGGGGCGCTACGAGCGAGTCGATCGAAATCGCAATGTGATCGTCGATGAACTCGTCACACTCGGCCCTCTTGCCAGACGTGTCGCAAACGACGCGGAGGTGCGCTCGTCGCTTCCGAGTGCGCACAGCTTCGGACGACGCTAGCCTCTCTCGTGTTGGCGGGCCTGTCAAGCGACAGGCCGCAGAACGCTCTGTAACGCCCAGCGGTCTCGTGACGCCGAAGCCTCGGGACTCGGGGGGTGCCACCACCACCCGCCGCCCACCAACGAGGATAGTCGTTTGTGACGCAAGTATCGCGAACGAACTCACACGGAAGCGTCAGGCTCCACCCA
>CAYTCZ010000060.1:22056-23285 GCA_964436315.1 uncultured Gaiellales bacterium
GCGGCCACGATCTCCTCGAAGTCGTGCGAATGATCTTCCTCGAACACGTCGAGCTGTCGATCGATGATCTCGTCGAACCGTCCCCTTCGCCTAAATACCATGAGTCTCGAGTTCTCTGTACAGCGCGTCGTGTGCCGCGGCCGAGCGCTCCCACGTCAGCTCGGCCGCCGCCCGCCGAGCTCCAGCGCGCGCTTCCTCGATCCGAGCTCCATCACCCAAGAGCGCCTCGATCGCGACCGCCAAACCGTGTGAGTCGTCTGGTTCGACCACAGTGCCGCCTCCGTACGCTCGAACCGGCTCAGCAATTCCGCCGACGTCGTAGGCGATTGCTGGAACGCCGGCTCCAAGACAACGGAGGAGGGCGCCACTCTGATCCAGCTCCGCCTGGTAGGGAAACACGGCAACCGTGGCTTCAGCGAGGGCTTGATCGACCTCCGCGTCGCTCACATAGCCGAGCCGCCACTCGATCCCTGGTCGGTGAGCGAATCTGGCTACGTCAATGATTGGATCGCCAACGACGAGCAGCCGCGCGCCGACCCCCGTAACCGCCTCGATCGCATGGTCGAGTTGCTTGTACGGTCGGATCGTCCCAAAGAAGAGGATCGTTCGGCCGTCGTCCTCGTACCGCGGGACACTCGGAAACACTGGGTGCGGGATTACCGAGATCGCACTTGGGGCCACGCCGACCTCACGAATCAGGCGGTTGCGCCCATGCTCGCTGTGAACGACGACCCGGTCGAATCGGCGATAAAGCCGACGCCAGAGGCCGCGCCTACTCGCCGTACGGCGAGGAAGGATGTCGTGCGCCGTGATGACTGACAACCCGTCCGGGGGCAAGAGATGGAGGTCGAGCTGGGGAAGGGGCGCCCATTGGACGTGCACGACGTCGGACTCCAGGGTTCTTAGACGCGCGAGTCCGAGGGGATGCTCTACCGCTCTGAGCGGCAGCCGCAGCTTCGACCGTCCAAACAGGCGCGAACTCACCGGATAGAAGATCTCGGCACGTGTGTAGAGCTTTGCCTCCCGAACCTCTCCGAACCGGAAGTGTGACGTAGCGAGCGTCACGTCGAGCCCACGAAACGCGAGCCCGCTCGCGAGCTCGTGATCGTAGGCCGGCGTGAAGGCAGCCGGATCGACCAGGAGAACACGCATCCCTCCCTAGACTAGTGGTCTCTTCCCCATGAAGTACGCGCTCGGCAGATCCACGGAAAACCCCACGTATCAGCGGA
>CAYTCZ010000061.1:0-23021 GCA_964436315.1 uncultured Gaiellales bacterium
GTTCGGTCGCCAGACTTGGCACTAAGTTGCGAAGATCACTCGAAGGCACTAGCTTCCCCTTCCCATGCTGCATCCCACCCCAGAACCGCACGAACGGTTCCGGGAACGCCGGCGCCAGGAACGCCGGCGCCGGGCGGTGCGGCGCCTGGGAATCTTCGCCCTCCTCGCGCTTACCGCCGCGGGCCTAACCCTCGGCGTTCGGTCGTTCGGCGGCGACGAGCCGAGGGTCGTAACGAACGAGGCTGAGCACCCCACGCCCGCGCCGGCCGCGCCATCAGTGGATCTGACGTTGGCTGACGCAGCGCCGAGTGATCCGCCCGCGGAGATCCGCGGAGTACACATCCCCGCGCCGACCCTCGCAACCGAGGAATTACTCCAGAGCTACATCGATCTCAAGCGGTTCGGCCTCAACACACTCGAGGTCGATGTGAAAGATGAGAACGGCGAGATCGCATTCCCGATCCCCGATGCGACACTCGCTCGCGCAATCGGGGCTGAACGGAGCTATTACGATCCCCGCGCGCTCTCGGCAACGGTATACGGCGAAGATCTCTACCTCATCGGGCGAGTCGTGGTCTTCGAGGACCCGATTCTCGCCGCCGGAGCGTCGGAGATGGCCATTCGGACGACCGACGGAGACATCTGGACGAATGCCGCCGGACTCGGCTGGACAGACCCGTACAACGAGGGCGTCTGGAGATACAACGTCGATGTGGCGATCGCGGCCGCGGAGTCGGGTTTCGACGAGATCATGTTCGACAAGGTGCGGTTCCCGCTTGACGGACAAGGAGCTGTGTATCCCAGGAAGGTCAAGGAGCCACGACACGTGACGATCAAACGGTTCCTCGCCTATGCAAACAGCCGGTTGGAGCCACTCGGCGTCCGCGTCTCCGTCTCGCTGTTCGGGCTGGCAGCGTCCACGAATCTTGGCGTCGGGCAGCAACCAAGGCGGCTTGCAAATCAGGTCGATGCGCTCTACCCGCGCATCTTCCCCTCCCATTTCCAGGCCGGCGAGTTCGGCATCCCGAACCCGCCTGCAGCACCAGGGACGACCGTCTCGAGTTCGCTACGGGCGTTCGCAGACGCACTGGAAGACCGACCCGCGGAGCTCATCCCTTGGCTTCAGGACTTCTCATTCGATCGTGTCTACGACCTACCCGAGGTTCGCGCTCAGGTCGACGCCACGCGGCGGGCAGATACGGGCGGATTCATGCTGTGGAACGAGTCTGGCGAATACACAGCGCAGGGCCTCGCAGCGCCCTAATCAAGCGATTACCATCACCGCGGCGTTTCCACAGTGATTTCCACAACTTTCGCGCTCGGCGAGGAAATCCTGTGGAAAAATTGTGGAAAGAAAAGACTTTTTCGCAATTTGCGAGGTTTTCCTTTTGAAATCGCTTGCGCTCTGGAGTGACTCCCTTTAACGTGCCCCCTGCGCCGAGCACGGGGCGTGACTAGAGCGAAGTTTCACCGGGCGACACGTACGCGGAAGCGGAAGGCCGGCCGGCGAGGCGGACGAAAGCGCAACCGGCTCGGCGAATTTTTTTGCCCTTTTCCGGCCACTTCCGGCTACGAGAGTGGTCGAGTCCATTCAGTCAGGTGTGAGGGGCTAGAATCCGCGCTGGAGCGAAACAGTGCACCCTCCACGACCGCCATCCATCAGTCAAGGCGTCTCGGCTGCAATCTGGGGCGTCGTGTTCGGCGGTTTCGTGTGGGTTGGCTTGCTCGCGGTCGATGTGGCTGGCGGCACTGCCTTCATCTTTGGATTGATCGTTGGGGTTCTGGCCTTCTTCGTGGTGCGGATCTTCGGAAATCACCCGTTGAGACGCGGCCGGTAGTCGCACGACAAACACGTCATTACAGGCCTCGGCGATCGAGCGAATCGAGGCTCGATGCGGACTGTGGATCTCCATCTGCGTTCGCTGGGATGGGAGGATGAACTCCCTGTTGTTTGACCTCTAGACCCGTTGCGACTCAGGCGCCCGATGGGCAGAATTCGTCGACGTCTGACGCGACAGACTCGACGAAGCGCCTAGTCCGTGAGTGAAGTCGAGTTGACCCGTTCGCTCTCGACGATCTCTGTCACGAGACGGTGAGCGAGATCGTCACCGAGTTCGTCTTCCAAACGTGCCCACACACTGTGACGCTCGAGAACGGCACTCGACTGCCAGGTCGAGCAGTGCTCGAGCAGCTTGCGAGTCGGTCGTGTATCGGGCTGTGTGAGGTGCCCTGCGGTCTCCATGGCGAAAGGTATCGGCGAACGTCTGGTGTCCGGCGATCCCTGGCGCGAGGGACGCGGCGCGCACGGAGCGCGCGATGCTCGCGGTGAGGCCTCGTGCAGGGTGCTGATCGCTATGCGGCGAGGTCTCGGCGCCGGGCGTCGAATGACGAGGAGCGCAACTCTTCGCGAAACGCGCTGAGCGTTCGTTCGCTGTCTGCGGTGAAAACGTGCTCGACGACGGCGACACGGTCGTCGTTGTGGAAGGGCACGTCGATGTGATCTTGGCTGACCAGATTCACTGAGGTCCGTCGGCACGAGGGGCAGCGAACAGCGACGCCCACGCCGGGATCACCTGGAGCGAGCATCACGAAGTCCGAGGGAAAGGCGGGCCTGGCTGCCTCTTCCGGATAACAGAAGAAACTCCAAGGCCAGATTCCCTTCCGAATCTGACGAACCGCATGGTCCCTAAGCTCCTCCGCAGGCGATTCGATCCGCGAGGTCATGACGTTGAAGAAGGAGAGAGCGTCGGTCGCGAGCGGAGCCCAATCGAGCTCGTAGTGGGTCACGAGCCCCTCGTGCTCCGCAACACAGCGACATTCGAACGTCACCTTGAAGACGATTGGATGCTCCGCCCCGGGAAGACGCTCAAAGGTTCGGAACGATGAGAGCGGCACGCGCACCTCACCCTCGGCGGGACAAGCGAACTGGTAACGCCCAGTTAAACAGTCATACATCGTCTTGAGACGTAATCGGCAAACGTCCGAGAAAACCAAAGCGTCTCGACGAGCTCCCACGCCACGAGACCCGATCAAACCGGCTATTCCGCGTAGCGAATGAGGCTGCAGATGTCGTACCCCGCCAGCTTGTCCCGGCCGTTCAAGAAGTCGAGTTCGATCACAAACGCCAGCCCGACGACTTCGCCTCCGAGTTGTTCGACGAGGTCGACTTTGGCGCGCGCGGTGCCGCCAGTCGCCAGCAGGTCGTCGTGCACCAGGACGCGAACTCCTCCGGAAATCGCGTCTGCGTGTAGCTCGAGCGCGTCGAACCCATACTCCAGCGCGTACTTCACTCCGACCGTGCGCCACGGAAGCTTTCCGGGCTTCCGCGCCGCAACGAACCCGCAGCCCATGTGGTAGGCGAGCGCCGCGCCGAGGATGAACCCTCTCGCCTCTGCCCCGAGCACGACCTCGGGCTTCCGAGGCTCGGCAAACTCCGCCAGGCGCTCGACAGCTTCGCGCAGGGCCTCGGGATCGGCCAGCATCGGCATGATGTCCTTGAAGACGATCCCCTGCCGCGGAAAGTCGGGAACGTCACGTATTTTCGACTCGAGATCGACCGCCATGGGTGTCGGAGCTTACAGCGCTATTCGGGCTATCGGGTGACCAATCCACGTAATGCGCGCCAGAAAAGAAGTTGTGAGAGTTCGCGCGACAGGGAAGCCAGCACCTCGAGATCCTCGATGCCCTCCTCGCGCCGCTCGGGATTCTGCGAATGGAGCGCCGGCGCCACCATCTGCTCGAGCAGACTCACCTCTCGATCAGCCCCGGTGCGAAGGCTCCGAAGATTTCGCGGTTCGGCCCCGTACTGCGCGAGCCGAGCACAGGCGGCCGCGACATCGACCTCTTTCTCGCTGTATCGAGCAACGCCATTGTCGTAGTGCGGTTCGAGGAGACCGTACTCCTCCAGTTCCCGAAGGAAGCGCGGATCGACCCCCGAACGCTCGCACAAGGTCTCGAAGTCGACGTGGCTCTCCGTCGATCGAAGCCCCGAACTCGATGACGATCGGGTAGAGGAGCGACCGCCTGGCGCCGCAAGCTCCTGCCGGATGACACGAAGCGGGAGGAACTCGTCCCGCTGGAGCTGCAAGATGGTCCGAAGTCGTTCGTAGTCGGTCTCCGAGAACAAGCGATAGCCGCCGGGCGTTCGCCTTGGCGCGATCAGGCCTTGTTCTTCGAGGTACCGGATCTTCGAGATTGAGATGTCCGGGAACTCCTGCTTCAGACGATCGCGAACAGCTCCAATCGTCAGGGGCTTCTCGAAGCTGTCTGCGCTTTGATCGAGGGTGGCCATCAGTGACTCAGAAACGTGAGGCGGTATTTCCCGATCTGCACTTCGTCGCCATCCTCGAGCTCCGTGCTCTCGATGCGACGGCGGTTGACATACGTCCCATTCAGCGATCCCAGATCTTCGATCGTGCACGCTTCGTTCTCGAGGAGAACAACGGCGTGGTTTCTCGACACCGTGACGTCGTCGAGGAACACATCCGCCTCCGGTGACCGTCCGATCGTCGTGTGATCCCGCTCGATCGTGAACGTCTCCCCGGCTCTACCCCCACCGGACACGACAACGAGCGCGGTCCCCTCCACTCGGAGGTCTGCGAGGGCGGCCATCGGATCCGGAGACTCGTCCGGGACATACGACAGCGTGTCCGACTCGGATTCCTCCCGAGGCAGAAGAGCGCCACATTTCGTGCAGAAGTTCGACGCCTCCTGATTCTGAAACCCGCACTCCGGGCAGTGGATGTACACCGACCGTCCCTCTGGTTACTGAACGAGCTCCTCGTCGCCAGGTGGCGGCGCCTTGGACGCGAGGATCTCGGTGAGCTTTGCGACGTCCACGTCTGCGTGGAGACCCTCGTCGGTGCCGACCTCCTTCTGGAGCCGTGCGACGAGCTCGGCGCGGAGGATGTCGATCTTCCCGTGAAGGATTCGTCGCTCGTAGCTCACTTTGTGTTCTTCCTCCACGAGCTCGCGGATAAGCTGACGCAACTCGTCGTCGCTCAGCGTGTCTAGGTCGGGCAGTGCGTCCACGTCGGCTCCAGTCTTTTTCGGCTTTTGTCCCTCAAGTAAAGCAGGAGGCTTCTTAGGCATCAACCTGCACTTGAGGCTTAGCTCGTTCGGATAGTCTACTGGAGCGCTTAACGGAGTGAGGGCAACGTTGGCTGGCGAGCGATGCCCGCCGCTAGGCAAGGACGCAGGGAATCATATTGATCAGAAATATGGGCGCGGCTGAGGACACCGCATGGTGACGGGGAGTGCTGCCAGAGAGCTCGACCTCACTCTGTTGGACGCTCCTAAGAGGGAACGCTCAGCCGCTCAGCGCTGCTTGGGATGGTGTCATCGGAGGTCACAGCCGACTCGATGAGCGACACGTACTCCGTCTCGAGGTCGGCGGTCTCCTGCTCGGAATTCCCCTCGGCGTAAAGGTGAACGAGAGGCTCATCCGGATCCGGGAGCACCTGCGCCCACCCACGATCGTCGTACACCTTGATCCCATCAGTGAGGTCGACTTCGTGATCCCGGAGTTGCTCCGTGAGGACGCGCATCACTGTGCCCTTTCTACCCCAGGGGCACCGAATCTGGCGGTGGATGACAGTCGACTGCGGCAGGTTTCTCACGATTTCTGACAGCGATCTGTCGATTGGGCCGAGCAACTCGAGCAGCATGCAGAGGCTGGCGACTCCGTCGTAGGCGGGAAGAAACTCTGGGAATACAAAACCCCCGCCCACGGATCCGGCGAAGGCAACCCGCGGCTGCGCCGCGGCGCGACTTAGAGCAACGAGGGACGCGGGCGTTCTCGTAATTTCGAGCCCCGTTCCCTTGACCATTTCTTCGGCGAGTCCGGTAACGGTGACCGGGACGGCGAGCTGTCCTGTCTTTCCGCGCTCACTGAGCAGCGAGAGAAAGAGAAGTAGTTGCTGCTCGACGGGTATCTCTTGCGCCTTCTCATCGACCAAATAGATACGTTCCGCCGCCTGGTCGAGCGTGACGCCGAGATCTGCTCCGGCTGCGGTGACCAGCCGCTTCGTCTGTTCGAGCGATTCCTTGATCGCGACGTTCCCTGCCGGAAGTTCGTGCTCGCTCACATACCCATGCACCGCGATCGTCTCCACGTCCAGGCTTCCGAGGACGAGCGGGAGGACAAGAGACCCAGACGAGTAGTTGTAATCGACGACGATCTTGAAGCCTCGGTCTCGAATCGCCTCGTCGTCGAGCGTTCTGACGAGATCGGAGACGTAGCTCTCGGCCGCCCTGGCTGGAAATGTCAGCTCGCCAACTTCGTTCCATGCGGCCCGTCGAAACTCCTGTCGCTGGTAGTGCTTCTCGACATCCTTCAAGAACTCCTGCGACGCGAGAACCCCGGGTGGCTGAAACAGCTCGATCTCGACCGCTTCCGGATCCAATGCACCGGGCTCGACGTGAATTCCGGCCTCGAATCCGCCGCCCTTGAGAACGTGGCGGTTCACGGCCGCGGGGAGAACGCGAAGGTCCGCGACATGGACACCGGTGGAGTTGATCCCCGAGAGCAAAGCTCGCCGTACGAGCCTGCACTGAGGCGGAGCAGCTCGGCTTGTCACAATGCGCGACCCTCGCTCGAGCCCGGTACCGACTGCCATCCCGACGCGGAGCGCTACTTCCGGCGTCAGATCGACGTTTATGAGTCCGGAGATCTTGTCGCGACTAAAGAGCGTCTGGGCAGCGCGAGATTCCCAGATGACGTTGCGATCGACCTGAGTACCAGACTCGATCTCCTTGAACGGATAAATCTTCACGCCTGGCTGGATGACGGCCGCATCTCCGACGGTGCACTGGTCGCCGATCGCTGCTCCTTCGTGCACGCGAGCGCCCGCCCGAATATCACAGTTCTTTCCGAGGATCGCCCCCTCGACGAGCGAACTCCGTCCCAGATACGTCGAGGCGTCGATCACGGACCGGACGGTTCTCGCGTGCTCGCGAAGCGTGACGCTCGACGTGAGAACGGTGTACGAGCCAATCGTCGTCTGCGGAGCGATCCGACAGTAGTTGCCGATGAACGCAGGACCTTCGACCGCCTCGAGGTCGTCCAGTTCCACGCCCTCCCCCAACCAGATGTTGCCGCGAAGTCGAACGCCGTGAATATCGAGCTGCACCTTCTCGTCGAGTGCGTCGAAGTTCGCTTGCCGATACTGATCGAGGTTCCCGATGTCCTGCCAGTAGCCGTCTGCGACGTAGCCGTACAGAGGGCGCCCCATCTCCAGCAGCAGAGGAAAAAGCTGCTTGGAGAAGTCGAACGACCGATCGGGCGGCACGTGCCGGAGAACTTCTGGGTTGATGACGTAGATCCCCGTATTGATCGTGTCGGTGAAGACCTGGGCCCACGACGGTTTCTCGAGGAAGCGCTCGACCCGGCCTTCTTCGTCGATGACGACGATGCCGAACTCGAGTGGGTTTTCGACACTCTTGAGGGCGATCGTGACGTCTGCGTCTCGCTCGTGGTGGAACGCGACGAGGCCGGCGAGATCGAAGTCGCAGAGAGCATCGCCGGAGATGACGAGGAAATGCTCGTCCAGTTCCCGTTCGGCAAGCTTGACAGACCCCGCGGTGCCCGCCGGGGATTCCTCGACGGAGTACAGGAATCGAACGCCGTGGTTCTCCCCTGTGCCGAAGTAGCTTCGGATGGCCTGCGGCATGAATGCGAGTGTGACGACGATGTCGTCAAAGCCGTGCTTGCCAAGCAGTTCGACGATGTGTTCCATGCACGGTTTCCCGACGACCGGCACCATCGGTTTCGGCTGGTTTGACGTGAGGGGCCGGAGTCGCGTTCCCTCGCCTCCGGCCATAACGACCGCCTTCATGACTTCACCCTTGAGCCTTTGACGTCACGGAATGCTTTGAATCCGTACAGTGCTCCGGCCACGAGCGCGAGTGCAATTCCGATCCAGAAGAGCCAGAGCGGCCAATCAGTCCCCTTGTCGGACGCGATGATCCCGCAAACGCCGGCGTATAGCGCGAACGTGGCCCATTTCCCGAGTCTGTTCACCGCGAAGTCGTAACCGCGATCGCGAATGGTGCCGTAGCCGAGAATGAGAAGAAGATCCCGTCCGAGAATGATCACGACTGCGATGAACGGCAACCGCCCATCGAGCCAGAGAATTATCACCGTCGCGTCGATCAGCAGTCGGTCGGCGAGGGGATCTGCGAACTTCCCGAACTCGGATTCCACCTGCCAGCGGCGTGCGAGGAACCCGTCGAGCTGATCGGTCAATGCAATCGCCGCGAAGAAAGCGGCAAGCACCCAACTCCCCTCCCCGTCCTGCTGATAGAGCAGGATCGCGAAGATCGGCACCGCGATGAGACGGAGGATCGTGAGGGCGTTTGGTACCTGGGTCAGTGGCGCCGGAACTGTTCGAGCTCTCATCGCGTCGACGTCGCTCATTGCTCCAACTCAGTTTCGCTCCGCGCCACCAGATCTCTCACCGAGATCAATGGTATCGGGGGTCTTCGAAATCGAACCCCAGGCTGAAGTGGCTGACTAACGACGAAGGGCGTCGCGAACAGTCTTGAGGGCGACCCTCGCGGAAGCACCGAGCTTCCACGGCTTCACACGACTTGCCGTGTCGCACGCCGTGTGCCAACAGGTATCCCATCGCCACTGAATCCAGGAGGCCGGTACACCGGCTCTCGTGAACTCTGCGTGGTCCGAGACGCCGGAGTCCTGGCGGTAGGTCATCCGAATGCCCAGGTTTCTGGCGCTCTGGAGCGCCTGTTGGGCGGAGGAGTTCGGCGCTGGCTCGATCCCGCGAGCGTGAAGCTGTGTCCCGAAGCCGACCATGTCGAGGGACAGAGTGAGGCGGAGGCGCGCGCGTTGGACCGCGTTGAACGAGTTCACGAGCCGGGCCGACCCTAAGTGCACTCGCGAGCCCGTCTCAACGCGCTCCTCCGCGCCAACCGCCGCGAACATCACTCCCTGACGACCGGAAAGGGCTCGCGCCAGTTCGATCACGACGGCAACCCCCGAGGCGTTGTCGTTGGCAGCCGGTCCGGCGGCAACGCCATCGAGATGGGCCATCACGATCACGTCAACCGGCCCACCGCTGCTGGCGACGACGTTGCGGCTTGCGCCCCCGTTGGGAAGCGGCACGCGTTGAATCTTCGTCCGATAGCCAAGCGCGGCCAACTTCTGGCGGATCAGCCTGGCCGCCTTCCGCTCGGTGACCGAACCTGCCGGGCGCGGTCCCAGGGCCGCTATTTCCCGCACGGTCTCGTGCGCGCGGGGACCCATCCGGTCAGCCGCGGGCGCCGGCGCCGCTACGAGCAGAAAGACGAGAGCGAAGCTAGCCCACGTGAGGAAGCTCGGCAAGAGCCCGGTCCACATCCTCCTGCGCGTACTCGAAGTCCGGCAGCCGGTTCGCGAAGTAATCGTCGTAGGCGCCCATGTCGAAGTGCCCGTGCCCGCAGAGGTTGAATGCGATGACTTTCTTCTCGCCGCTCTCCTTGCACGCGAGCGCCTCGTCGATGACGACCTTGATCGCGTGCGAAGGCTCAGGTGCCGGCACGATTCCTTCGGCGCGCGCGAACGTGACACCCGCTTCGAAGATCGCGTTCTGTGGGCAAGCCGTTGCTTCGATCGCCCCCATGTCGTAGAGGTGGCAAATAATCGGCGCCATCCCGTGATACCGCAGACCGCCCGCATGCACCGGCGCGGGGATGAACGAGTGACCAAGGGTGTACATCTTGATCAGTGGCGTCGTCATCGCTGTATCGCCGAAGTCGTACACGTATTTACCGAGCGTGAGCGTCGGGCACGCGGTCGGCTCGACAGCGATGATGCGAGTGCTCTTGCCAGCGGTGAGGTTCTCTCGGACGAATGGGAGCGAGAAGCCCGCGAAGTTCGATCCCCCGCCGGCGCAACCCACGATGACGTCCGGGTACTCCCCCGCTAGCTCGAGTTGCTTGAGCACTTCCTCACCGATCACGGTCTGGTGCATGAGGACGTGGTTCAGAACCGAACCGAGCGCATACTTCTTCGAACCCCCGCTGGTCGCGGCAACCTCGACCCCTTCGGAGATGGCGATCCCGAGTGACCCGTGCGAGTCCGGATCGGCCTCGAGGATCGCTCGACCCGCATTGGTCTTGTCGGACGGACTCGGCGTCACGTCGGCGCCGAAGACCTCCATGAGGCTCCGTCGGTACGGCTTCTGCTCATAGGAGATCCTCACCATGTAGACCTCGCACTCGAGGTCAAAGAAGTTGCACGCCATGGCGAGGGCGCTCCCCCACTGTCCCGCCCCGGTCTCGGTCGAAAGCCCTTTGACTCCCGCCTCCTTGTTGTAGAAGGCTTGCGCGACGGCCGTGTTGGGCTTGTGTGACCCAACCGGCGAGACGCCTTCGTACTTGTAGTAGATGTGCGCAGGCGTATCGAGCGCTTGCTCGAGTCGGCGCGCACGGAAGAACGGCGTCGGCCGCCAGAGCCGATAGACATCAAGAACCGGCTCTGGGATGTCGATATAGCGATCGGTGCTGACCTCTTGCATGATCAGCTCCATCGGGAAGAGGGGAGCCAGATCGTCTGGCCCGATCGGTTCGCCCGTACCCGGATGGATTACCGGCGGAAGCGGTTCGGGGAGATCCGCGAGGACGTTGTACCACTGTCCAGGGAGGTCCTTTTCGCTGAGGAGGAACTTCGTTTCGGTCATGGCTCGCGAGGATAGCCCCTCGGCGTGATGAAGGGAAGCCTTCCGAGAGTTCCTGCCGCTGTGGCCATGGCGGCCATCACGATGTTGGCCCTTCTGCTCGCCGCACCGGACGGTCAAGCCCGCGATCCTTCGGTCGCGGCTCTTCAGGTCGCACTTCGTTCGAAGGGCGTCTATCAGGGACCCGTGGACGGCGTCCGCGGCAAGGCGACCACCCGTGCGGTCATGGAGTTGCAGCGCCGCCAAGGACTGGTCGTCGACGGCGTCGTTGGGCCTGCGACGCGCAAGGCTCTCGGACACCTCGGACGGCATCGTGTTGGAACGCGGCCCCTCGAGAAGGGCGATAAGGGCTTCGATGTCGCCGCGCTGCAGTTCCAACTCGCGTGGCACGGATTTCCGTCTGGCGAATTCGACGGCGTCCTCGGCAAACGCTCGCGAAAGGCGGTGAAGCGGTTCCAACGTTGGGCTGGCCTACCAGCTGACGGGATCGCGGGAGGCGCGACTTTCGCAGCACTCCGGAGCCCTCCCCCGCTCGCACCGGTTCCACTGCACTGGCCCCTCCCCCCCGACCTCACTGACTACTTTGGACCCCGAGATGGAAGTTTCCACGCCGGCATCGACATCGCCGCGTGGCAAGGGACACCCGTGGCCTCCTCGAAGAAGGGTCGCGTCGCTTTCGCAGGCTGGTACGGCGCGTTCGGAAACCTCGTCATTGTCCAGCACCGAAAGGGAGTCCGGACGCTCTACGGGCATCTCTCAGAGATCCATGTCCAGCCGGGACAGAACGTCTCCCGGGGTGAGACGATCGGGATGGTCGGGTCGACCGGTCGGTCGACGGGTCCCCATCTTCACTTCGAGGTTCGCGTGCGCGGCGCGGCCGTCGATCCACTGAGCGGTCTGTCCTAGGGGGCCTCTGGAATCGTCGGGAGGTCGGCCCCGAGTGCCTCCGTCTTCTCTGGGGGCAGGGAGGCCGATCCCGCGAGGACATCGGAACGACTGTAGTGGCCGACTGCATCGAACCAGCGCTTCGCCCGCAGTCCCTGTCTGAGGTCGCAATCCGCAACGAGAGTGCCTTCCTCGCCGTAGAGCGGGCCCGCGATGACCTGTCCTCCGACAGGCTCGATGATTGCGGCTCCCCCGTTGCCGAAAATCTCCTTTCCGTCGGGCAGTGCGACTGGAAAGTCTTCCGGAAACGCGCTTCTCGGAATGAACTGCGGAACAGAGACGACGAATGCGCCCGACTCGATCGCGATGTGCCGGACTGACGCGAGCCAGCCCTCCGAATCGTCGGCGGTTGGGGCAACCCAGATCTGTGGGCCACCGCGATAAACGGCAAACCGCGCCAGCGGCATCCTGTTCTCCCAGCAGATGAGCCCTCCGATGCGCCCGACGTCCGTCGGAACCACGTCCAGGTCATCCCCGGCTCCGATCCCGTGGAACAGGCGCTCGTGATGGGTGGGCATGAGTTTCCGGTGCCGCCAGAGAACGCCGGATCCGCTTAGGAGGAGCAGTGTGTTGTACAGCGTCCCCGGCCGATCGTCTTCGCGCTCGTTCACTCCGATCACACAGAGGACGCCGTGTTCACGGCAAGCCTCGACCAGACGATCGACAAGCGGGCCGGGAACGTCGACCGAGTTGGCCCACAGCCGCTCCCAGAGCTCGTCGAATCCACCGAACTTCGACGCGGCGTGGGCCCAGGCGTTCGAGGGGTACAAGGGAACGAAGGTCTCCGGAAGGACGATGAGCTTCGCTCCTTCACCGGCCGCCTCGCCGACGAGACCAACCGCTTTGTCGACCGACGCGGCTCCATCGAGGATGACAGGGGTCGCTTGAAGAGCCGCAACCCGGACGGTAGTAAACGCGGTCATTCGGCCGCTAGTGCCCCTCGGCGAGCTCGGAGGAACGGCGCATTGCTGCCTGAATGGCGTTTAGAAACGCAGCTCTGACCCCGGCCTGCTCGAGCTCGCGAATCGCGGCGATCGTCGTGCCGCCCGGCGATGTCACAGACTCGCGGAGCTCGACCGGGTGCATACCCTCGTCCCGTAGCAACTTGGCCGTGCCGAGCATCGTCTGCACGACGAGGTCGGTGGAGACCTCTCGTGATAGGCCGAGAAGGATCCCGGCCTCGATCATCGACTCCGCCAGGAGCGCGAAGTACGCGGGCCCAGAACCCGACACTGCGGTCACCGCGTCCATGTATGCCTCCGGGACACGGACGGAGCGGCCGACGTGGGCGAGCACATCCTCGGCGAGCTCGAGATGTGACTCGAGGGCATGTGCTCCGCCTGCGACGCCCGCCATGCCTTCATGAACGGTCGCGGGTGTGTTGGGCATCGCCCTCACGACCGGGATTGCGTCGCCGAGGTGATGCTCGATCAGGCCGGTCGGGATGGCCGCAGCGATCGAGAGCACCGTCTGATCCGACGTCACCGATCCCCGAATCTCCCGGAGAAGAGCCTCGATGTCCTGCGGTTTGACCGCGACGACGACCACAACGGCTCCGTCGACGGCCTGCGTGTTCGAGCTCGTCGTTTCGACGCCGTAGCGCTCGGCGAGTTCTGCAAGGCGGACCTCGCTGCGGGCGGTCGCCACGATGTCCGTGACTCCCGCCGAAACGAGCCCCGCAATGAGGGACTCGCCGATCTTCCCGGCGCCGAGGATCGCAATCTTTCCGTTCACGTGTATGAGACTAACGCCCTGCGCGCCGAGGTGAGACGCCTGGAAGTGTTGTCGCGGCTGACTCATCGACAGTTCATGCCCCACGAACGAGGACGTGTCTCTAGCCTTCGCGCGTGCGCGCCACTCTCAAATTCGGCTCTCGGACTCTTGCGGCTCGGCGACGCCTGCTCGGCGCGGCGATTCTCGTGGCCGTTTTGGGGATCGCGTTGCACGTGGGAGGTCCACAGGCGGCGAGGAAAACGACGCGTGAACTTCCGGTAGCCGTTGTCGAAGGATTGTCATTCGCGGACCTTGCGAGTATCGACGATGCTGCAGTGGGGCTCCTGGTGCCCGGTAAAGGACCTGAGACGAGTCGCGCGCGCGCCTTCGCCTCTCTCGTCCGCGGTGAGACGGTCAGCTCGCGCCTGGCTCGTCTGCCTGAGAGTCCGGTCATCATCCGGCCGTTTCGAACCAGCGTCCTGCCAGACGTGCGACCGGTGATCGTCGTCGCCATTCCTTCTGGGGGCCGACAGCCCAACGACCGGAGATATCCGGTTGCAATTCTCGGAGGAGAGTCGGGCCTGCTGGTTTCGCCGAGGGCGATCCCGGGAGTCGTTTCGATCACCGATATCGCACCCACCGCCCTGGGGCTCTCGGCACGATCGCTCTCGATCCGGCCCGCTGAGGACGCCACTTCACGTTTAGCCGAGCTCGATCGTCGCATCGACGCGGGGCGTGCCGCGAAGTTCCCGGCGACGCTCGTTCTCGTGGTCGGCATTGCGGCGCTGGCTTTGGCTCGAGGCCGAGCAGCGGCGTTGGCACTGGCTTTTGCGCTTGCAACGAATCTCATGCTGGGCCTAGCCGGTTTCGGTACGTCGGTCCAGGCTGTTGTGGCCTTCTTGGTGGCTTTGCTCCTTGCCGCAATCCTTCCACACGGGCTGTGCGGAACGGCCGGGTTAACCATTGCCTTTTCGCTGGTTGCGCTCGCCTATACGACGGCGCTCGTGGCTGTCCCGAGTGCCGTCGCCCTTGCCCCGTTCGGGCCGGAATTCACCACTCGCCTCGAGGGAGTCTCGAACCTCCTCGCGACGTTCTGGATCGTTCCAACTCTATTTCTGGGTCTCGCTGCAGCACAGTATTTCGGCCTGTTCGGACTTATCACCGTCGGCGCCCTGGCTACGTTCGTCATCTCCAGTTCCGCGCTCGGCGCCGACGGCGGAGGGGGCATCGTGTTCGCGCTGTCGTTCTCCCTCCTCGCGGCTGCCCGCCTCGGTCGGCCGGGGACTTATGTTGTGGGACCGGCGATCGGCGCAATCATCGCGCTCGTCTTCCTGCGAGCCGATAGCTCGCTCGGCGAGTCGAGCCACCTCGCCGGCGCCTTCAAGAACGGCTTCCAGAGTCTCCTATCCGTGGGTGAAGGTCGTCTGCAGCTCGCGCTCTCTCAGTTCTCCGACTGGTGGCTGGGCCCGCTTCTCCTCTTTACAGTCGTCCTCCTTGTGCGAGTCCTCGTCCGATCTCCGAGCAGCGGCCAGCCAGCGCTCGTAGCGTTTGTCGGAGGTCTGGCAATTTCGCTCCTCGTCAATGATTCGCCCACAGATGTGCTTGTCGCGGGTCTCGCCGGTTTGGCGGTTCTTTCGGCTCTGGAAACGCCGAGGCGGCCGCGAGCGAAAAAGTCATCGGCCCGCATGAGGCGCGTGGAGCTGCGTGGAGCCCCACCGGCCCAGCCGGCAGACCTGCTCCTGCCCGGCACACACGACTGACCAGGTCCTACGGAGGCGCACGATCGAACGCCGGCAGAAATGAAAAGAAGGCGGCTGCGGCCCCCGCCTTCTTTTCGCGATTGAAGTCGGAGGCTGCGGCCCCCTCCGACCTTCTATGTCCGCCGGAGGTCACTTCCCGTCCGGCTTGACCACAGGTTCGCTGCTCTTGCGTCTTGGCGCATGCCCCAGGTGGGGGAAGTGAAGTAGGGGGGTGAACCAACACTCGGGGGATAGGTCAAGGAGGGCAAGGCGTGGATACTCGAGAGTGCAACGGTTGAGCGGGCTTCGATGCGGCGGAAGCTCTCACAGCCGGATCTCCTTCCCAGGCGGGACCAAGCGGCGGGTCTCGCCTTTTCTGGTTAATCGGAGCTGCAGTCGGCCGTTCGAAGCGACCGTGGTTACAGTAGAGGGTGTGGCGGGCGGTAAACCCGCTCGGATCAGGAGGAGGGGCGGTGAGCGAACAGAGAGTCGGGGATCAGGAGAACGCACTCAAGCGCGTCTTCCGGAAGGCGAAGGCTGCAGTCGGTTACCAGGAGCAGCAGCGTGAGTGGGTGCAACGGGTTGAGCCCGGCTATCGACGGCGCCGGCGCATGAGGCGGAAGTACTGACAGTCGGCATCCGCGCATTTCTCGACGCTCGTGGCGGCCGGAGCCACCGTCCTCGATGCCACGCGTCCTGACGTTCGGCGAAGCCTCGTCGTGTTCTTTCCCGCGAGCAGCCAGACGCTCTCCCGGGGGATTGGCGGAGCAGAACTGAACGTCGCCCTCGCCCTTGACAGTCTCGGTGCGAGTGTTACCTATTTGACGCGAGTCGGCGACGACCCGTTCGGTGTATCGATCGAACACCGCATCGCCGAGTCTGGAATCGATCCGCTGGTCGTCGTCGATCCCGACGCGCCGACCGGGATCTACTTCAAGGACACGACCGAAGCCGACGAGCGGTGCGTCTACTACTATCGCAGCGGTTCCGCCGCGTCGGCTTTGAGCCCTCGAGATCTCCCGCCGCTCGGTGAGTTCGAACTCGTCCATGCGACCGGCGTCACGGCGGCGCTCTCCCAGCCTTGCCGCGAGACAGTGGAAGCGGCCTCGCAAGCCGAGCGCTTCACCCTCGACGTGAACTTCCGGCCCGCTCTGTGGAGTCCAGAGGAGTGTCGAGCCGCGCTCGTTCCGGTCCTGGCCCGTTCGGAGCTTGTGTTCACGAGTGAGGACGACGTGATCGCGGTCACTCCCGACTTCGCGCTCGCCCAAGGTGCCCCGGCCGTCGTCCATACCCGCGGAGCCCGCGGAGCTGCCTACATCACGGCTCGCGGCGTCCAGGCAGAGGCGCCTGCTGCGTCGGGGCCTGTGGTCGATACCGTGGGGGCTGGAGATGCGTTCGCCGCAGGTTTTCTCGATGCCTGGCTTCGGGCGCGGGACCCTGTGGATTGCCTTGTTGCAGGCTGCGAGCTTGCCGCATCCGTGATCGCCCAACCGGGCGACTCGCTCTTGAAGCTCACGCAGCCCGGAGCGTCTCTCGGAGCTTCATCAGCGCCTCGTCGTAATCGGGGTGGTGAAAGCTGTCCTCGGCGACCTCTCGGTAGGTGACGGTCCCGCTCGCGTCGAGGATGAAGATCGATCGCGCGAGCAACTTCACGTCCTCGATGAGAACGCCCCAGCGCATGCCGAACGACCGTTCCATATAGTCGGAGAGCATGCGCATCTTCCCGGCCTCCTCCGTTGCCGCAAATCGGTCCTGGGCAAACGGCAGATCCACGCTGACCGTGTAGCTCGCAACCGCATTGCCATAGGGCGCCAAGGCCTGGTTGAATCGACGAGTCTGCTCGGCACAGATGGGTGTGTCGAGCGACAGAACCACGCTGAAGAGACGTACCTGGGCGGGCGTATCGGCGAGCGTGACCGGAATCAGCCCGCCTTCGTCTGCCGAGAAGCAATACGTGACAAAGTCGGGTGCCTTCTCGCCGACGCTGAGTTCGAGCCCGACGAGGGAGACAGGATTCCCGCCGACGAGGTGGGCGTTTTCTCGGATTGGGGAATTCACACCGTTCGTTGAGTCCGCGAACTGAGGGCCCGACGAACCTTAGCCACCCAGGCCGTCGGAGCCATTCCGAGCTCCTCCCCCTGCTCCGTCAAGCTCGTGACGGCGAAAAGAACAGGCGGAAGACGACGTAGCCGATAAAGAGCAGCACCGCCGTGAGCAGGAACCCGACCCACAGGATGTCGAGCGCCAGCGTGATCCAGGGCAGCCCGAAGGCTCCGAGGATGAGGAAGCCCACAAGGCCGCCAACGATGATTTCCCTTGCCCGGGGATGCCGCACCGTGCGGGACACGCTACTACGCTGAGGCGCGCGTTTCTACAGTGGATCGCCAGGTCCGTCGAAACTGCTGCCCGATCGGCCCGTGCCCACGACCTGCGACTCGCCGTTCCGGCGGGCCGACTAATCGAAGGGCGAGGTCTCGTCAGCTAGGCTCGCCGCACATGGTGGCCGATCAAAAGACGACTTCCGACGCTCCGCTCCGCGCCGACATTCGACTGCTTGGGAATCTCCTCGGTGAGACACTCGTTCGCCAGGAAGGCGAGCAGCTCCTCGATCTCGTCGAGCAAGTACGGGCGTTGACCAAGCGACTGCGCGGCGCCGAACAGGAAGGCGGCGTGGACGAGGCCGCGCTCGGCGAGCTCGACGGGATCCTCGAAGCGCAGGACCTCTCGATGACGATTTCTCTGGTTCGAGCGTTCACGGTCTTCTTCTATCTCGCCAATGTTGCCGAGCAAACTCATCGGCTCGACGAAGACGGGGCACGATCGCAAGCCAAGCGCGGCTTCCTCCAGTCAACCGTCGACCGGATAGAGCAGGCGGCTCTGGATCGGGATGCGCTCGCGGCCACCGTTGCGCGCCTCGAGCTACGTCCTGTCTTCACCGCCCACCCGACTGAAGCGGCGCGTCGGTCGATTCTTACGAAGATCGCCCGAATCGCCGACCTGCTCGCAGACAGGTCTGATCCGCGGATTTCGGACTCCGAGCGTGACCGAATCGATCGGCATCTCGCAGAGACAATCGATCTCATCTGGCAGACCGACGAGCTTCGCCGCACCCAACCCACGCCGATCGACGAGGCCCGGTCCGTCATTTACTACTTCGACGAGATATTCCGTGAGGTAGCCGCCGAGCTCTTCGACGAGCTGGATCATCAACTCGGGCGGCTCGCGGTAGAACTGCCGACCGACGCCACGCCTCTCCACTTCGGTACTTGGGTGGGAGGCGATCGAGATGGCAATCCCTTTGTGACCCCCACGACCACGATCGAAGTGCTCGAGATGCAGCACGAACATGCTCTCCGCGAGCTCATCGCCGCGATCGAGGGGCTCTCGTCCGAGCTTAGTCCGTCCGATCGGATCGTGGCTGTGAGCGAAGAGCTCCGCCTGGCGCTCGCGGCCGACGCGATCGCCCTCCCGAACGTACACGCTCGATTCGCGGAGCTCTCAGCCGGCGAGCCCTATCGCCAGAAATGTGCCTACGTTCACCAAAGATTGATCAACACCCGAGCCCGGATTGCCACCGGCGCCGAGCATCGCCCCGGCCACGACTACACGGAGGCGACTCAGCTCCGGGCTGAGCTCGAGGTCATGCAGCGCAGCCTCGAAGCGCACCGCGGCGAGCGTGTCGCAGCGGGTCGGCTCCGGCGCCTCATCAGGCGTGTGGCTGCCTTTGGATTCCATCTCGCCACGATGGATATCCGGGAGCACGCCGCTAAACATCACGGAGCTCTGGCCGAGTTGTTCGCCCGTCTCGACGCCGAGGCCGATTACCGCTCGCTCAGCCGGAAAGACAGGACACGACTTCTGGCCGCCGAGCTCGCGAATCCGCGTCCCCTCTCTCAGATCACCACGCAGCTGAGCCCTGGCAGCGCCGGCGTCATGGAGACGCTTCAGACGGTTCGCTTCGCGATCGAGCATTTCGGCCCCGCGACCATTGAGAGTTACATCGTCTCCGAGACTCGCGGCGCCGATGACATCCTGGCGGCGTGTGTCCTTGCCAAGGAGGCTGGCCTGATCGACCTGTCAGCCGGGGTCGCCCGGATCGGCTTCGTTCCCTTATTCGAGACGATCGAGGAGGTTCGCGCAGCTGGCCAGATCCTCGACGAGATGCTCTCGGAGCCCTCGTATCGCGAGATCATTGCGCTGCGCGGCGATCTTCAGGAGGTCATGCTCGGGTACAGCGACTCCTCGAAGCACGGTGGAATCGCGAGTTCGCAGTGGCTTCTCTATTCGGGATCTCGCGATCTGCGCGACGTCGCCCGTGGCCATGGCGTCGAACTGCGCCTGTTCCATGGACGCGGCGGCACAGTTGGTCGCGGTGGCGGCCCGACCGGCGAGGCCATTCTCGCCCAGCCGTGGGGAACCGTGGATGGACGAATCAAGATCACCGAGCAAGGAGAGGTGATCGCAGACAAATACGGTCTCCCGGAACTGGCCGCTGCCAATCTCGAGCTCACCCTCGCGACAACACTCGAGGCATCTCTCCTACACCGTGTGAGTCGCCACGGAGACGATGTGCTTGCGAACTGGGACGCAACGATGGATGTTGTCTCCGACGCGGCCTACGAGAAGTACCGGGCGCTCGTCGACAGCCCTGACCTGATCCCCTACTTCACGACGTCGACCCCCGTTGACGAACTCGACGCGATGAACATCGGCTCGCGGCCGGCGCACCGCCCCGGCGGAGAGGGGGGGCTGGCCGGCCTGCGCGCAATCCCCTGGGTGTTCGGCTGGACTCAGTCGCGCCAGGTCGTCCCCGGTTGGTTCGGGGTTGGGACCGGACTCGAGGCAGCGCGCTCGGCAGGCCTTGGCACCACGATCGAGCAGATGTACGAACAGTGGGCGTTCTTCCGCACGTTCGTCTCAAACGTTGAGATGACGCTCACCAAGACCGACATGACTGTGGCATCCCGTTACGTCGAGCAGCTGGTGCCCACCGAGTTGCGTCATCTATGGGACACGATCGTCGATGAATTCGAGCGCACACTTGCGCAGGTACTTGGAATCACCGGTGATGCAGAGCTGCTCGACCGGTACCCGATTCTGCAGCGCACTCTCGCGGTGCGTGATACGTATCTCGATCCCATCAGCTATCTCCAAGTCGCGCTCTTGAAGCGATTTCGTGATGAAGACGAGGCCAGCGAGGACCTCCAGCGCGCGTTGCTGTTGACGGTGAACGGCCTCGCCGCTGGGCTTCGGAATACCGGCTAATCGAGGGGACCGCCATGACTGAGCCTATCCTCACCATTCGTTCGCTTACGGCTCGTCCAGTCGCCGCGCCGTTGTCGCGGCCGCTCAGGACGGCTTCCGGTTCGATTCCGACGTCGCCCCTCCTGCTCATCGAGCTCCAATCGGAGGAAGGCGAGACCGGCCGCGCGTACATCTTCGGTTACACGACGTTGACTCTCCGTGCCCTCAAGGCGTTCGTCGGCGATCTCGAGGAGGTCGTCAAAGGCGAGTCAGCTGCACCTGCCGAGCTCTTCCGCCGTTTCGAGGACCGCTTCCGCTTGATGGGACGCGAAGGATTGGTCGGCATTGCGCTCTCAGGCCTCGACATGGCGTGCTGGGACCTGCTGGGTCGAGCGCGGGCCATGCCCGTGGTCGAACTCTTGGGCGGACAGGCAAGACCGATACCCGCATACGACAGCTACGGGGTGGTCGATCCCGCTGAGGACCGCCGCGCGCTCGAGGAGAGTGTCGAGAAGGGCTTTCCGGCGATCAAGATCAAGATCGGTGTCGGCGATCTCGCTTGGGACGTGGAGAACGTCGCCAAGGTACGCGAGATCATCGGCTCCGACGTTCGCCTGATGGTGGACTACAACCAGTCGCTCACCGTGCCCGAGGCGCTGCGGCGAATCGAGGCGCTCGCAGAGTTCGAGATTGGCTGGGTCGAGGAGCCGGTTCCAGCGGAGGATCTAGCCGGCCATGCCCGGGTTCGCGAGAGCTCGCCGATCCCGATTCAGACCGGGGAGAACTGGTGGTTCGCACACGATATGGCTCACGCAATTGCCGCGGGCGCTTGCGACCTCTGCATGCCCGATCTGATGAAGATCGGCGGGATCACGGGTTGGCTGCGTGCCATGGGCCAGGCCGAGGCCGCCGCACTGCCGGTCTCCAGTCATCTCTTCATCGAGGCCAGCGCGCACGTCCTGCCCGTCACGCCGCTCGCCCACTATCTCGAGTACCTGGACATCGCTGGCACCGTGCTCGCGGAACCGCCGCTTCTCAGCGACGGCGCGGTTACAGCGCGAGGCCCGGGCCTCGGGATCGACTGGGACGAGGCGGCGGTCGAACGGCATGCGTTCTAGACACGGTAAAACGACTCGAACTCGGCTTCAGAATCGGGATGGCGAGATTCGAACTCGCGACCTCTTGTCCCCCCCGTTCGTGTCCTTGTCGTCGACGCAGTAGGGGCGAGGGCGCCCTCCCGGACCGGGCTTCTGCGGCCGGCCGCAGATCACGCACTGAGTTTTGGACGTTTTGGACATGTCTTTTCATAAAAGCAGACGAATTTCGCGGCCGCGCGCGAAAAGTTGGCGCGGGGGTCGCGGCCTTAGACCGAAGACTCGACCCCTCCCCCTTTTTGGCGGGAGCGACAGTGCGTCAAAGCTGAGGGACTCGCGTCGAATCTGGCCCGGATCACCGCTGCCGTTTCCGAGCAGACAATTGACGTAACCCTCATAGAACCTTTACGGCGAGGGCGTAGGCTCAACTGCGAAACGAGGACTCGCGCTTCAAAGACATCACCGGGACAGGAGAGGAGAGTCCAACGATGAGAAAGCTCGCCCTGCTTGCGACGTTCGTCGTCGCCGCGGCCACCCTGCTCGTCGGCTCATCGGCGTTCGCAGGCCAGAATGGCAACGGTAAGGCGAACAAGAAGATGCGAAACTTCTCGGCCCACCTGACGGGCTACCAGGAGGTGCCGGCAATCTCTACCACTGGCCGGGGCGGCTTCACCGCCAGGCTGAAGAATGGCGAGATCGAATACACGCTTCGCTACTCGGGCCTCGAGGGCACGGCCCAGCAGGCCCACATCCACTTCGGCCAGCCCCGCGTGAACGGCGGCGTGATCGCCTGGCTCTGCGGCGACGGCGGCAAGCCCGCCTGTCCGGCCTCCGGGATGGTCAGCGGCACCATCGATGCCTCGGACATCGTTGGCCCCGTCGATCAGGGAATCGCCACCGGCGAGTTCGCCGAAGCCCTACGTGCGATGCGACACCGTGTCGCTTACGTCAATGTCCACACCGATAGCTTCGCGTCAGGCGAGATCCGTGGGCAAATCCGACCCGGGCTCGGCAAGGGGAAGGGAAAGGGCGGCGGATAGAGCGCGCCTTTGCCGGAAAAGCTCGAAACCACCGGGTCGTCCAGAGAGAGGAGACTGCTCTGGAAGAGACCTCGTTCGGATGGACGGGCTCTGTGGAGCCATCATTTCCGCAATGGGAGAACTCAGTCTTTCGGTTCCGGGCCGAGTCTCGCGCACCGAACTCTGACTACCCGACAAGGTGATGTTCGGGCAGTGGATCGAGGCCGTTCGGCTCCTCGCCGGGTTCAGCTCAGATGGCGCGTGTGCGCTCGGCAACTGGGTTCGCTAACGGCGAGGAAGCCTCCGGGGGGCGTAAGTATGAGGCGGCGCTCGAGACGATGGGACTCGTGGGCGCGACGGTTCGAAACTACGCGAGCGTGGCCCGGAGCGTCGAGTCGTCACGGCGCCGGAGGCGACTCTCCTTCAGCCATGACGAAGTTCCCGCCACACTAGAGCCCAACGAGCCTCTTATGCCTGGCTAGATCGGGCCGAGAAGGATCGGTTGTCCACGAACCGGCTGCGAGCGGCTCTGCAGCACTCCTAGCTCAGGGGCTCGATGTTCAGGTTCACGCGGAAGAGGTTCTCGGGGTCGTA
>CAYTCZ010000062.1:0-1824 GCA_964436315.1 uncultured Gaiellales bacterium
TCGCTGATGGCTCCGCTCCTCATGCCGCAGCTCTTCGACGACCGAAACATCGAGCCGCTCTCGCGGGTTGCCGAGGTCGTCCACGCCGAGGGCTGCAAGCTCGCCATCCAGCTCTGGCATTCAGGGGTCAGGGGGTTCCCGACGTTCAAGCAGGAATCCACCTACGACCTGGACGCCACCTGGTACACGCTCTCGCCGAGTCAGGTGCCCCTCGGAGAGTTTCCCGGTGCCTCCACACCGAAGGAGCTCTCGGAGGAGGAGATCGAGGAGATCCTCGAGGCGTTCGCCGCCGCCGGGGCGAGAGCGATGCAGGCTGGGCTCGACGGCGTCGAGCTCCACATGAGCCACGGGTACCTGCCGTGGCAGTTCCTCTCTCCTCTGTACAACAAGCGCACCGACCGCTGGGGCGGCAGCTACGAGAACCGGCTCCGCTTCCCGGTCGAGGTCCTGCGGCGGGTCAGAAGCGCAGTCGGGGACGAGCCGTTCGTCGGCTATCGCATCAACTCGACGTCGTTCTGGCCCGGCGATCTCGAGGTCGACGAGGTCAGGCGCATCGTCGACATCGAGGAACAAGCGGACATCGACTACGTCGACGTCTCGGCCGGCGTGCACCACGCGTTCATCCACGCACCGATGGAGTTCGAAGCGGGCTGGGAGAAGGATCACACGCGGGCGATCAAGGAGGTCTCGGGCAAGCCGGTGCTCCTCGTCGGCCGGATCACGACACCCGACGTCGCGGAAACACTTCTCGAGGAGGGCTACGGCGATGCGATCTGTCTGGCACGACAGCTCTTCGCGGATCCGGACTGGGTGACAAAGGCGCAGGCCGGCCAAGCAGACGACATCCGCCGGTGCGTAGCCGCCAACCACTGCTGGAAGAGCGTGAGCCGTGGCGGCCGCGTCCAGTGCGTTTACAACCCGGAGGTCGGACGGGAGGGCGTCTGGGGTAAGGGGACTCTCGAGCCGGTCGCAGACCCGAAGAAGGTCGTCGTTGTGGGAGCGGGCCCCGCCGGCCTCGAGTACGCGCGCGTCGCGGCCGCGCGAGGCCACGACGTCCTCGTACTCGAACAAGAGGCCGAGACGGGTGGACACGTGCGCGTCCAGTCGCTCCTGCCGAGCCGTGCCGAATACGGCGCGATCGCGCGCTGGCTCACAGACCAAGCGAGGAAGAACGGGGCCGAGATCCGCACGAACGCTCCCGTCACGTCAGAGAACCTCGACGACCTGCTCGATGCAGAAAGTCCCGACCACGTTGTCGTGGCTACAGGTTCCACCGTCTGCAAGGACGGCTTCCAGGGGTGGACGGGCGAGGCGCTTCCGGGCTGGGAGACCGGAAACACGGTCGGCTGGGACGAGGTGGCCACCGGAAAGGTAAGCCCGAGCCGGAACGTCCTCGTTCTCGACGATCTCTGCGATGTGGCCGCACCGCTAACGGCCATCGGCATCGCCCAGAACGACTCATCATCCTCCGTCAAGCTCGTCACCCGATGGCCGATGATCGGCATGGAGACGATCCTCGACGTCTACCTGGACTGGATCCTGCCCAAGCTCTACGAGGCCGGTGTCGAGATCGTCTGTGACCGGTTCGTTCGTCGCATCGATGGAACCGCTGTCACCCTTTACAACGTCCACTTCGAGCAGGACGAAGTCGAGGCACAAGCGGACTGGATCGTCATGGCGACGGGTCGAAAGTCAGAGAACGGGCTCTATCCGCTGATCGTCAAGCGGGGAGTCGGCGCCGAGACGATCGGCGATGCGACAGCTCCCCGCGGGACCTACGAGGCCGTCTACGAGGGGCACCGTCAGGCGCGAAAGCTTGCCTGA
>CAYTCZ010000062.1:1924-16216 GCA_964436315.1 uncultured Gaiellales bacterium
TCGATTGCGTTCCCGGGGGCACCGAGGGACTTCGCCGAGACGCTCGGGCCCCTTCCTGCGGATGTGATCGTCAAGCGCCAGGCCCGCGGGAATCTCGACGTCATTGTTCTGTTCACGACCCGCCGGAACGAACTCGAGCGGCGCTTCAAGCCCCTCGCGGAGACGATCCTCCGGAACGGTGGGCTCTGGATCGCGTACCCGAAGAAGGCCTCCGGCGTCGCAACCGATCTCACGTTTGACGTAGTTCAGTCCGTCGGACTCGAGGCCGGACTCGTCGACAACAAGTCGTGCTCGATCGACGAGACCTGGTCTGCCCTTCGCTTCGTGTACCGGCTAGAGGATCGTTAGCGGGTGAGGCGCGTCGACGTGGCGGAGCGCCGTGCGCGGCTTGCCCGGCGCCATCATCTGGCGACTCCGGGCGCCACGGCGGAAGACGTTGCCGGTGATCTGGTCGGCTTGCACTCCAGTGATCCGGCGAGCGTGTACCTCTCGACCCGGGCCCGCGTAGCCGACTTCGACGTGGCCGATCTCGAGGCTGCGCTCTACGAGCGGCGCTCGCTCGTGCGACTCCTCGGAATGAGACGGACGATGTTCGTCGTCCCTCGCGAGCTGGGATCCGTTCTCAAAGCCGCGTGCACGGCAGCATTGGCTCCTGGCGAGCGCCGTCGCCTGATCAAGATGCTCGAGGGGCAGGGCCTAAGCTCGGACGATGAGACCTGGCTCACGGGAGTGGAGGCACGTACGCTCGAAGCGCTCGCGGCTCGGGGCGAAGCGACGGCTGCCGAGTTGACCGAGGACGTGCCGGAACTCGGTGAGAAGCTCAGCGTCGGCGAGGGGAAATCGTGGGCGGGAACGGTAGGCATTTCGACGCGGGTCCTTTTTCTGCTCGCAGCGGAAGCGCGGATTCTGCGTGCGCGTCCGCTCGGAACCTGGATCTCGAGTCAGTATCGGTGGACGCGCACCGAGACCTGGCTCGAGGGGGGTCTTCGCGACATTCCTGCCCCGGAGGCGTGCGCGGACCTCCTCCGCCGGTGGCTCCGCACATTCGGGCCGGGCACCCTGACGGACATTCGGTGGTGGACTGGCTGGGCGGTCCGTCAGTCCCGCCAGGCGCTAGCCGACGTCGGTGCAGTCGAGGTCGAGCTTGGTGCAGAACCTGGCTACGTGCTCCCAGATGATCTTGAAGCCGTCCGTGACGCGGAGGAACCGTGGGTGGCGTTACTCCCCGCCCTCGACTCGACAGTCATGGGATGGAAGGAGCGAGACTGGTACCTCGGCGACCACGGTCCGGCGCTCTTCGACCGAAACGGCAACGCGGGCCCGACCGTGTGGTGCGACGGACGGGTCGTCGGCGGCTGGGCGCAACAGAAAGGCGGCAAGATCTCGGTCAGGCTTCTCGATCGCCTCGACGGAAAGCGCCGCTCACTGCTGGAAGCCAAAAGAGCGCAGCTCGAAGCCTGGCTCGGCGAGACTCGAGTCACGCCTCGATTCCGCACTCCGCTCGAGAAAGAACTGAGCAGCTAGACCGACGTTTTACCGCGGTGTCGATCGCGAGGCAACGCGGCGAACGAACCACCCGAGAATCGCGACGCCGAGGAAGATGAGGAGGACGACGGGCACGGGATTCTCGTAGAGCCACGTGGCCCCTGCGGCGAGCGATTCGGCCATTCAGTCTCACTTCTATCGTGAGACCGATGAAAACGCTCCGGCCGTTCTACCTGTTCGGGTTCAGAGGAATGTCGGGATGAGACTCGCGGCGAGTCGAGCCACAGCTCTTCTGCGAATAGATCGTCATCGAGGTAGGCCGCGAGCTTCGCGAACGTTCGCCCGGTCACGAGTCCAACTGAAGCCATGCGGTTGACGACCTCGAGCATTGCGCCTTTCTCGCGGTCGTCGAGCGACACGGTTCCCATGGCCCGCACTCGGTACTCGAGCGCCCAGCTGCCCTCGAAGCGCAGGCGATCGGCAAGCTCGTCAGCCTCATCGCCGGAGAGCATGCAGGTCCGGCCGCTTCCGCTGATGCTGACTCCCGAAAGATCGGGAGTGAATGGCTCAACCAATGAACCCATCGTCAGCCTCGTACGCATAGAGGTCGTCGTCGAGATCCGAGCACACCAGCGTCAGCCGCTGAGACAGCGTCTCAGTAGACATGCGAACGGCCTCCAGGAGGTTGAAGAGGGCTTCCTTGTCTTCCTTCTCCAGCACGACAGCGGAGCCTTCACGGAGCGCGGTTTCGAGCCGATGTGACAGCGCCCACGAATCAGCCGACCGCAACCGCTCAATCAGGTACCGGACGTCGGGTTTCTCGACCTGACGGGACCAGCCGCTACCCATAAGACGCACAGTGCTCATGGGTTGTCACCGATCCTTCGATGTCGGATGACCTGGTACGTCGGAGGCTCGAGAATGCCGCACATCTCGTCACTTGTCCATCGACCGGAGAGGTTCGGATTTTGAGCGGCTTCACTCCCACGGGGGATCGGCGATTCTCGCTGCAATGAGCCCAGGAGGCTTGTTCCCGGCACCTGATTGAATAGACGACTCGCGGCATCCCCCGAGTGTGAAAGGAGCCACCCATGGCGCGGATCGTGACAATTGGGGGAGCACAGCTTGGACCGATTGCGCGTGATGAACGGCGATCTTCGGTCGTCGCTCGCCTGATCGAGCTCCTCCGCGAGGCATCCGGACAGGGCTGTGATCTGGTCGTTTTTCCAGAGCTCGCGCTGACGAGCTTCTTCCCTCGCTGGTGGATGGAAGACGACGACGAGATCGACTCGTTCTTCGAGCGCGAGATGCCGTCTCCGGTGACGCAGCCGCTATTCGACGAGGCAGAAAAACGCGAGATCGGCTTCCACCTCGGCTACGCGGAACTCGCCGAGGAGGACGGCGAGACGCGGCACTACAACACCGCGATCCTCGTTGACAAGTCGGGCTCGATCGTCGGCAAGTACCGAAAGATCCACCTACCCGGCCATGCTGACAATCGACCGGAATGGCCATACCAACATCTGGAGAAGCGCTACTTCGATGTTGGCAATCTCGGATTCGAGACATGGCGCACGATGGGCGGAGTGGTGGGAATGTGCATCTGCAACGACCGCCGCTGGCCCGAGACCTATCGGGTACTTGCGCTGAAAGGCGCTGAGGTTGTGGTGCTGGGCTACAACACGCCGTCCCAACTCCCCTGGAAAACGAATTACAGCGACCTGACGACATTCCACAACCGCCTGGTCATGCAAGCGGGCGCCTATCAGAACGGTCTGTGGGTTGTTGGAGTCGCCAAGGCAGGAATCGAGGAAGGCTGCGACCTGATCGGAGGCAGCATGATCGCTGCCCCAACCGGTGAGATCGCGACACAGGCGCTCACAAAAGACGACGAGCTGATCTGGGCGCGCTGCGACCTCGATCTGAGCCACCGCGCGCAGGACGTCCTGTTCAACTTTGCGGCAAATCGCGCAATCGAACACTACGGCGTGATTACCGAGCAGACCGGTGTGACCCGCCCGTCCTAGGCTGACCGTCACTTTCTGTGCTGAATCGGCCCAGAGCCAACGTTTGATGTCGGCGGCACCGACGAACTGCCTGAAGTGTGAGCGGCACTCGCCGTTCGGGCAGTAGAGTGCCGATCCTCTGTCGATGAGACTCAGACGAGCAAATGCACGTTCACGTCACTGATCCTGCGTTCACGCGCGACCTTCTCAACCACCTACGCAGCTCGGATTGCGTCGTTGTCCAGGTCGGACGAGACTCGTTGGAGGCGTATCCTCGCGATCCCCTCGGGCCCGAAGAAGCGCGACGGGAGCTCGGACGCCACCTTGTTGAATGGCAGTCCGCACGCGACGGCGCGGCTGCGTATTTGCTGGATTAGTTCGCCCCTGGTTTCGCTGGCCCCCGCGGCTACAGCGTGCGAGCATCTGTCCCGATGCGTGGACTTCTCATCACGGGCTCGGCGGGGAAGATTGGCAGCACTCTTCGGGAGGGTCTCCGGGGCCGATTTGACCTGATCCGACTCCTCGATCGAGCGCCGCAGCCGCCAGCCCGAGTGGGCGAGGAGCTCGTCGAGGTCGACATCGTCGATCTCGCCGCGGTCGAGACAGCGATGCAAGGGATGGACGCCTGCGTTCATCTGGCAGGAATCCCGACGGAAGCTTCGGCGTCCGAGCTCTTCGAGACGAATTTCGTGGGTACCTACGCTGTTTTTGAAGCAGCGCGCCGACAGAACCTCCGCCGAATCGTCTTTGCGAGCACCAACCACGTAACCGGCTTCTACGAGGTCGATCGTGAGGTTGCGCCGTCGGATCCGATCCGTCCCGACACGCTGTACGGCGTGAGCAAGGCGTACGGAGAAGCGCTCGGACGTCTCTACCACGACAAATACGGGCTCGAGGTGGCGTGTCTTCGGATCGGCTCATTTCTCGAGCGACCGACCGAGGAGCGGCATCTCGCGACATGGCTCAGCCATCGAGACTGTGTGAGTCTGGTTTGGCGCTGCCTCGAGGCCGAACTCGGATACGTCGTCGTCTACGGCGTCTCGGCAAACGCGCGCGGCTTCTGGCGCAACGATGCCGCCGGGGAACTTGGCTACGAGCCTGGAGACAACGCCGAAGATTTCAGCGCCTCGGTTATTCCGGAGAGCGATCCGACGAGCCCTGAGGCTCGCTACCAGGGCGGCTACTACGTCAACCCTGGCTATGAGCCAGGGGCGTTTGATGAGCCAACCGACAAGCGTTCGAACTCGAAGGCCTGACCGGGCTCGAGCACTCTCACATCGACCTCTGGCGCTCGGCGCCCTGCGTCACGTAGAAAACGGTGCGCGGGGAAGCTGAGGTAACCAGGTCGCGTCCAGCCGATTCCGACTGGATGCAGGACGCCCCAGTGGATCGGGATGGCTACCTTGGGCTTGAGCAAGCGAAGTGCCTCGGCGGCGCGGCGAGGATCGAGGTGGCCGGCACCCAGGCGCGGACCCCAGCCCCAGATCGGCAGCAGAGCCACATCGAGCTCGTCGCTGATCTCCTCCATCTCGGAGAACAGGTCGGTGTCGCCGGCAAAGTAGATCGAAGCGGTGCTCTCGACGAGATAGCCCACCGGTGTCGGAGGTTTGAACGTCCGAGGAAGGCGTCCGTGTGCGGCAGGGGTGGCCGTGACCGAGACGCCGCCGATCTCGATCGCATCACCGACGTCCACCTCGTTGATGTCCGAAAATCCGAGCTGGCGAGCGCGCCGTCCGACGCCCGTCGGAACGACGATCTTGGTGTGCTGCTCGAGGCTCCGAAGCGATGGTGCATCGAGATGATCGCGGTGTGGATGCGAGATCAAGATCGCATCAAGATCGCGCCGCCAACCTTCATCGAAGGTCGAGGTCTTCGATCGCAAGAGACCGACCCGACCGCGGAGAAGTGGATCGGTCAGGATCCGGACGCCGTCGATCTCGATCAGAACCGTGGCGTGTCCAACGTAGGTGATCCGGGGCTTCTCAGTCATGCGGAGGGAGAACGTACAGGCATGAAACGAGTTCTGGGGTCGCAACACCATTCTCGCCCGATTCCAACGCGAGAGCTGTTGAGCGGTGCTACTGCGTCCGCAGGCTCGGCGCCGGGTTTTGCTCCGACTCGGTACCCGGACCTGGCGCCTCGCGCCAGACGGCCTCCCACGACGATGCCTGACACATTGGACAGGCCGCCGGCACCTCGGCTGCGATCACCCCATAACCGCACTCTGAACAGCGCAGCTCATCACGCTGAGGCATCAAAGCCTCGTGGAAGTCGGGACGGCGCGTCGCGTCGGCGTCGCGGGAGACCCTAGGCGGTTCTGCCTCTGGACCGCTTGCGGTCTCGAACACGGTCCCTAGTCTAGCGGCGACCGCACGAGCCCGGTTTGCGTCGAGGCGGACGGGGTGGAGGAGTTAGGGCGACGGCTTCGGTTTGGGCCGCTTGTACTTGCGACCTGGGAGGCGGTGCCAGTTGACGAGTTTCGAGCGCTTGCGCGTTCGAAACGACGAGATCATGCGCTTCGTCTTCTTCGAGCCGCAGTCAGGGCAGTCGGCCTCGATCTTGTCGGCCGGCGCGAGTTCCTCAAACTCGACACCGCACTCCTCGCAGGTGAAATCGTAGAGCGGCAACGCGACTCAGCCGATTACGGGTAGTAGCCGGGCTCTCCTCGCCGTTTTTTCGGCGCCCGCTTCGTTCGCAGATGCCTCGGAATCGACTCGAGCCAGTGCGGTCGCCACTCCGTCGCAAACTGCGGAGAGAACTGGCGCTTCGCGTCTTCGCCACACTCAGGACACTTCATCGAGTCCTGTTCAGAGGCAGGGATCAGTTCCTCGAAGACGTTGTCGCAACTCTTGCACCTGAAGTCGTAAATCGGCACGTCCAACGAGTTTAGAGGAGAATTCGCCCATGGACACAGTTGTTCCGTCGAGGGAAATGCTCCGCGAGCTGGCGGCGGCACAGGGTGTCGATGTGACCGACGATGATCTCGAGAACGTGCTGGGCTTCCTGCAATTGCTCTACCCAGCCCTTCGAGACATCGAAGTGCAGCTTCCGCAGGACTGCGAGCCGTGACGCTGGCTCAGCTCGTTTCGGAGCTGCATGCCGGGGATCTCACGCCCACCGAAGCGGTCGAGTCGTCGCTTTCGCGGATCGAGGCGCTGAATCCGAAGCTCAACGCGTTCATCTCGGTTCAGGCCGACGAGGCACGTTCACGGGCGCGTGACCTCGAGGCGGCATCTGACCGAGGGCTGCTCTGGGGTGTGCCGCTTGCCGTGAAAGACGTCATCGATGTCGCCGGGGTCAAGACGACCGCTGCGTCGAGGATCCTCGTCGACAACGTCGCTGAGAGGAGTTCGGCCGCGGTCGAGAGCCTCGAGCGGGCGGGCGCGATCATCGTCGGCAAGCTCAATACACACGAGTTCGCCTACGGCGCGATGACCACCAGTACAACCTTTGGCCCAGCCCGAAATCCCTGGGATACCGATCGCATCTGCGGTGGCTCGAGCGGCGGCAGCGGCTGCGCGGCCGCGGCCGGACTGGTCGCGGGCACTCTCGGCTCCGACACGGCCGGGTCGATCCGCATCCCGTCCGCCGTCTGTGGCGTCACTGGTCTGAGACCATCGATCGGCCTCGTGTCGAATCGGGGCGTCGTTCCCGTCTCGTGGACGTTCGACACGGTCGGCCCGATCGCGCGGACTGCCGAGGATTGTGCGCTCATTGTCGATGCACTGGCTGCCAAGGCGGCATCGGCACAGTCGCTTTCCGACGGAATCAAAGACACGCGAATCGGCGTCGTTCGAACGCTGCTCGACGAGGGGATCGATCGATCGATCGCGTCGGCGGTGGAGGTCGCGATAGACGAGCTCGCCGGTCTTGGGGCTTCGCCGGTCGACGTAGAGGTTCCGCTTCTCCGCGAAGCCGGAACCATCCAGCAGGCGATCATGCTCCCTGAGGCGGCAGCCGTCCACATGCCGTGGTTGCGTGCGCGTCTGGCGGACTACGATCCTGACGTTCGGGCCCGCCTGCTGAGTGGCCTCTTGCTGCCGCCGACTGCGTACGTCACCGGGAAGCGAGCCCGTCGCGTCTACCTCCAGGGAATCAAGGAGATCTTCGAACACGTGGATTTGCTCGTAGCCCCGACCATGCCGATCCTGCCCCCGCGCTTTGGCGAGCAAACGGTGTCGGTCGATGGTGTTGAGGTGGTCTATCGACTTGCGTTCATTCACCATCTGTCTCCGTGGAGCTGCGCAGGCTTGCCGGCCGCCAGCGTCCCCTGCGGCTTTGTCGAGGGCATGCCGGTCGGGATGACGCTCGTCGGTCGCCCTTTCGAGGACGCCGCCGTCTTGCGTGCAGCGCACGCGTTCCAATCTGTGACCGACTGGCATGAGCAGCGCCCGGGCGTTGCAACTGCCGCCTGACTCGATTCCCATCGTCACGTGAGTCATCGAGCGACCGTTGGCGGCTCCGCACTCGGAGTCGTCCTCGGCTGGAACGTCGCAAACATCGGTGCGATCGCCGACGAGATCGCGGTCGACTACGACGTCGCGCTCGTCACGGTCGGCCTATTCACCACGGCCATGTTCGTGACGCACACGCTCCTCCAGATCCCAGGAGGGCGGACGGCCGATCGATTCGGCGCTCGCAGGACCGGCTTTCTTGCGCTCACAATCATCGCCGTCGCGAACGCGCTTGCGATGATTAATAACGACCCGGCGTTGGCTCTCTCCATGAGGACGCTCGTCGGGGTCGGAACAGGCTTTGGCTTCGTCGCCGGGAGCGACTACGTCAGGGAGCAGAGCGGCTCTCCGTTCGCGCAGGGGCTCTACGGCGGGATAGGCCTCGGGGGCGCCGGACTTGCACTAGCACTCGTCCCTGTGTTCGAAGGCGTGCTCGACTGGCGGGCGCCCTTCCTCACCGCCCTCGTGCTCGCAGTAGTCGCCATGGTGATTCTGGCCGCCAGCCCGCGAGACCTTCCAAGGCGGCTTGCCGCCAGGCGAGTGTCGATCGGCAGCATCCTCAGGGATTCGCGTCTCTTCGGGATCAGCGTCGTGTACATGGCGTCGTTCGGGCTGAGCGTGGTAATCGCGAACTGGGTCGTAACACTGCTCATCCGCGCCGGTGGCCATGACGAGCAGGTCGCTGGGGCGGTGGGGGCCCTAACGCTTGTCGTCGGAGTCGTGAGTCGTCCGCTTGGAGGCTGGCTGAGCCGGCGGTATCCGGAGCAAACGCGTCCGATCATCGCCTCGAGTCTCGTCACGAGTGCATTGGCAACGGCACTTCTCGTGTTGGCCGAGCCGCTCGCTCTCGCCGCGTTCGCGGCGTTCCTACTCGGTCTGGCCGCGGGACTTCCATTTGCACCCTCGTTCGGCGCTGCTGCGGCGACACGGCCAGAGGCTCCGGCGGCAGCCGTCGCGATGGTCAACATGGCGGCGAACATGGTGATTGTGATTGGCACACCACTCATCGGTCTGACGTTCTCGCTCCCCGGCGATGGTCGCATCGGATTCGCTCTCCTTGCGGTGCTCTGGGTTGCGGCCCTCGGTGCATTACCGGCGTCCCGACAGCTCGCTCTACGCTAGTCTCTGGGCCGGTCGCAAAGCCGCTTCCTCGTGCGAAGACGCTCAATTCTCCAGATGATCGTCATCGGTGCCCTGGCGGGAGCGGCCACGGCGATCGTCGCCGTCTTCATTCCCTGGCTTCCGGACGCTGCCTCAGAGCAGGCCGGCCCGATCGACAGCGTCTACTGGGTGATCACGATCATCTCGATCGTCATCTTCGGCGTCGTAGCCGGCGTCTCGCTCTATGCCGTCTACAAGTTTCGGGCTCGCCCCGACGACGACGAGGACGGTGCCCCGATTCACGGGCATACAGGACTCGAGATTTTCTGGACCGCGATTCCGACAGCTCTCGTAGTCGCCATCACCGTCTATAGCGGAGTTGTTCTCGTCGACATCGAGGACATTCCGTCTGACTCACGCGTGGTCGAGGTGACGGCTCAGCAGTTTGCGTGGAGCTACTTCTATCCGGAGGCTGATGTCGCCTCGGGCGAACTCGTGCTTCCGATTGACGAGCCCGTGCTCCTGAGTATGCGCTCACCCGACGTGATTCACGCCTTCTGGGTGCCGGAGTGGCGCATGAAACAGGACGTCGTGCCGGGGATCGAGACGAAACTGCGAATCACTCCGAACGAGTTCGGCGAGTACTCAGTTATCTGTACGGAGCTGTGCGGTCTCGGTCATTCGACGATGCGTGCCCGCGCCAGAGTCGTCGACCGGGCGGAGTTCGACTCCTGGCTTGCCGAGAAACAGGCGGAGGGGCCGCCCGCGGTCAGTGCCGCCTCGGGTGAGGGAAGCGAGTGACAACTGTGGCCTCACATGTGGCTCGCGTGACGTCGCATCGCGCCGGGCGGCTGAATAAGGTTCAGCCGGCGGCCGCGGAAGGATAGGGATCTGGGTTGGCAATTGACGTCCATGCGACTGACGTAACCGAGGCGACGGCGCACCCGCCGTCGGGCCCGCCGCGCGGGATGAGTCGCCTGATGGCGCCGGGCTGGTTGCGAGCCGCGTGGATGACGCCGCTCTTCTTCGGGCTGGCCACGGCTCTTGTGATCGGCGTGCGGGCCGCCCTAGACGCCGGCTCGGGGAACGACTTTGAGCCGCTCTGGGATCTCGGCGTCCTGCTCGTTGCCTGGTACGTGATCGTGCCGTTCGGCTTCTTGATCGGCATCGGCATCTTCGACTACTGGTTCTACTGGATCTCGGGACGACCGACGCGTCCGGAAGACCACTCGAGTCACGGCGCCCGCACGTGGAAGGACTACTTCAAGGTCAACACCGACCACAAGGTCATCGGCGTCCAGTACGTCGTCACCACGTTCGTGTTTTTCATCATCGCCGGCCTCATGGCCGTGTTCATGCGGGCGGAGCTTGCTCAGCCGGGCACGCAGTTCGTCGACACGAACCAGTTCAACGGTCTCTTCTCGGTCCACGCGACCCTGATGATCTTCCTGTTCATCGTCCCGGTCTTTGCCGGACTCGGGAACTACGTCATCCCGCTCATGATCGGGGCGCCAGACATGGCGTTTCCGAGGATGAACGCCCTCTCATTCTGGATGCTGCCGATCGGCGGCCTGATCATGCTTTCGAGCTTCCTCATTCCGGGAGGCTCGTTCGCGGTCGGTTGGACCAACTATGTGCCATTAGCCGAGCAGTCACCGGTCTCGAACCTCGCGTTCCAGATGGGGGTTCAGTGGGCCGGTGCGTCGTCGATTGCTACAGCTCTCAACTTCCTCGTGACCATCATCACGATGCGTGCCCCAGGCATGACGTTCTGGCGTATGCCGCTCCTCGTCTGGGCCAACTTCTCGACGTCGACTCTCGTCGTTCTCGCCACGCCCTTCATTGCGGGGTCGCAGTTCTTGATCACCCTCGACCGCGTTCTCCACACGAACTTCTTCGTTGCGGACGGCGGCGGCTGGGTGATCGGCTACCAACACATCTTCTGGTTCTACTCGCACCCGGCCGTCTACATCATGATGCTGCCCGGATTCGGGATCGTCTCAGAGGTCTTAGCCGTGTTTGCCAGGAAGCCGATCTTCGGCTATCGGCTTATGGCCTTATCACTCATGGCGATCATGATCCTGGGCTTCTCGGTCTGGGCTCACCACATGTTCGTCAGCGGTATGGCGCCCTGGCTCCGGATACCCATGATGGCGACGACGCTTTTGATTGCGATCCCGACGGGCATCAAGGTGTTCAGCTGGCTCGGCACCCTCTGGGAGGGGAGGCTCCACTTCAAGACGCCCATGTTATGGGCGTTGGGCTTCGTCTCCATGTTCGTGATTGGAGGTCTGTCAGGCATCTATCTCGGGTCGGTCCCGGTCGACATTCACGCGAGCGACACGTATTTCGTCGTCGCCCATATCCACTACGTCCTCTTCGGTGGCTCGATCTTCACGATCTTCGCCGGCGTCTACTACTGGTTCCCGAAGATGACTGGAAAGATGTACAACGAGCGCCTCGGAAAGATCCACTTCTGGATCACCTTCGTCGCGTTCAACGTGACGTTCTTCCCGATGCACTGGGTCGGGCTGCAGGGGATGCCCCGGCGCGTTGCCGACTACGATCCGGCCTACGGAGATTTGAACCTGGTGGTTTCAATAGCGTCGTTCTTCCTCGGCGCCTCGACGCTCATCTTCCTCTACAACATCATCGTCAGCTGGCGCACCGGCGAGCCGGCGCCGGCGAACCCGTGGCGAGCACTCACGCTCGAGTGGCAGGTCTCGTCGCCTCCGCCGATCTTCAACTTCGATGAGATTCCGCAGGTGGTCGGGAGCCCGTACGAGTACGGCGTCCGCGGCGCCCGCCACGCGGTCTTCAACGGTGCCAAGGTTGAGACCCCAGAGCCGACGACGGTGGGCACCGAGAAAGTCGGCGCCGGGTGACGGAACGCGCGCGACACATTCTCGTCGTCGCGAATGAGACGATCGCGGGACGGAGTCTGATCGCAGCGCTCCGAACGCGGGCTGAAGCGGGTCCGATCCGCGTCACGGTTATCTGCCCACAGAACAAACCCAAGTCGGGATTCGTGGTGTACGCCGAAGCGTCGTACTCCAGCGCTGAGCGACGGCTGCAACGGACGCTGGATCTTCTCCACGAGGAAGGCATTGCTGCCCGTGGGGCGGTTGTCGATCCGGATCCGCTCCAGGCGACGAAGGACGGGATCCACGAGTACCGGCCCGACGAGATCATCATCTCGACTCATCCGGAGATTCGTTCGGGCTGGCTACGCGGAAACCTGATCGACCGCGTCCGAAAAGCAGCAGGAGACATCCCAGTCGAACACGTCGTCGTCGACCTCGAGGAGGACCGCGAGAAGGCGCATGTCCTCGTCGTGGCAAACCAGACCGTTGTGGGAGCTCCGCTGTTCGACGCCATCCAGGCGCGCGCTCAGGAGTCTCCGGCCGAATTCACGCTGGTGGCTCCCGCCGACGAGCCGGGTGTCCAGCGCCGTCTGGATCGGGCGTTGGCTCGCCTCCAGGAACATGGGATCGAGGGCTCCGCACGACTCGGGCACCCGGACCCCTACACCGCGATCATGAACAGCCTCCACGACGAGCGCTTTGACGAGATCATCATCTCCACGTTTCCGCAGGCGACCTCCGGCTGGCTACGACGTGATCTGATCGGCCGCGTGGAAAAGGACGCGGCGGTTCCCGTGCAGCACGTGGTAGTCGCACGCGAAGAGACAGAGATTCTCGACAAGGATCGAGAATCTCTAATCAACTAGAGGATGCTGATGCAGCGCCAAAGAGGTCGTCTTTTGGTCGAGCTTTTGGGTCAAAGGCGGAAAAGGTCGTAATGGCCACCGCCGCGCACGCACACGAGCACGGGCACGAGCATCCGCCCGAGGCGAACAGGAGCTCGCGAATCGAGGCTCCGATCGTCGGCATTTACCTCTTCATCGCGTCGGAGGTGATGCTTTTCGGCTCCTTCTTCACCGCGTACTTCTTCGCCCGGGTCGTTGCCAACGATGGTTCCTGGCCGCCGATCAACCCGGAGACTGGCCATCAGTACGAGCTGCCGGTCTACGCCGGTTTGCTGAACACCGTCATCCTCGTCACCTCGAGTTTCACGATCCACTGGGCGGTGCAGTCGCTCAAGCGCGGCAACCGATCGGGGCTCGTCGGTGGTCTCGCCCTCACACTGATGCTTGGAACGACCTTCCTGTGCGTGCAGGGCTTTGAGTGGGTACGCGTCGGATACGAGCCCTGGACGAACGCCTTTGGTTCGACGTTCTTCGCCCTGACGGGCCTGCACGGTCTTCACGTCTTCGTCGGCCTTAACGCCTTGCTCTGGGCTCTCATTCGATCGGTACGGGGTCACTACGGACCGAAACCCGAGGAACACTTCGGGCTCGAGATACCGGCGATCTACTGGCACTTCGTCGATGTCATGTGGATCATCGTGTTCGTGACCGTCTACATCATCTGAGCGCTTCCCCTCGACGGTTCGGCCGGGCCTCGTCCCGCCATTGCGTCTACGAGCTATAAATGAGGAACGTCACGATGTTGCGTGTACTAACAGAAGGCTCGAAGCGAGCAGTCTCATGAAAAACCCCTTTCGTACCGAGCAGGAGGCCTTCAGCTTCGTCCTTGTTTCCGTCGTTCTCTTCGGTGCGATCGCCATCGCGGCGATTTTCGGCGGCGGAATCGCCGCGCTCGGCGTTTTCCTCGGGCTTCTCCTGGGCGGCTGGGCTGTCTACTACGTTCGTAAGGAACCCGAGGAGCCCGAGCCCGCCGTGTGGGAGCGCCGACCGCATGCCGGTCCACGACGCGTGCTCGTCATTGCGAACGAGACGGTCGCCGGCAGGTCACTTCAAGGCGAAATCCGCCATCGAGCCGGCAGAGATCGGGCCGAGGTCATTGTCGTGTGTCCCGCTCTCAACACCAGGATCCGCCACTGGACGTCCGACGACGACGCAGCCCGCGAGGAAGCGCAGGAGCGACTCGATGCTTCGCTCGGCGCACTGGCGGAGACCGGCGTTCGGGCGACGGGCCAAATCGGCGACAGCGACCCGCTCCAAGCACTCGAGGACGGACTTCGGAACTACAAACCTGACGAGGTCATCATCTCGACTCATCCACCCGGGAGATCGAACTGGCTCGAGCGCGATCTCGTCGAAACTGCCCGTGACCGCTTCGACGTCCCGATTTCACACGTCGTCGTCGACTTGGAGCAGGAAGCTCTGAGGCAGACGACTCCGTAGACCTACGGCTGGGGTCAGGTCTGCACTGTTGCACACA
>CAYTCZ010000062.1:16316-22786 GCA_964436315.1 uncultured Gaiellales bacterium
TATTGGCCGGCGACGGAGGAGACGTATTCGGAAACGATGTCGATCTGTTCGGCGGTGAGCTGGTCGGCGAAGGCGGGCATGGGGCCGGCGCCGTTCGTCACGCGGTCGACCGCGAGATCGAACGAAGGCCGCGTTTCGTCGAGACTCGGCCCAATCGTTCCGTTCGTCCCGGCGTCTGCCAGGATGTGACAGCTGCCGCAACCGGCAGTGACGAAGATCTCCATGCCGTCGGTGAGCTCAGCGAGGCCCGGGCCGGTGCAGCCGGAGACTTCTCCTTCTTCAATGCCGGCCTGTCGCAGACCTGCGCACGCGGCAACGTACGCCGCGACGTCGTTTGCGTCCTGGCCCGTGTAGATGTCGGCCGGCATCGCGCTGCCTTCTCGCGGAACGTCGATCTGGCGCAGGGCGACGGAAAAAAACGTGCTGTCCTCGAAGCCCTCAGCCCGGGACTGAGCGAACGCATCGTCCATGTTCGGCCCGATGGTTCCGGTCGTTCCCGCGTCCTCCATTATGTGACAGCTGCCGCAGCCCTGGATGAAGAGCTCCTTGCCTCGCGCGATGTCTGCACTCGCCTGGATGTTCGGTATCTCCTCTCCACTCGAGAGCTCGTTCTCGCCGCCGCAGGCGGCAACGAGCAAGGCTACGAACGCCAGGGCTCCGACAAGACGCAACGCAGTTCTTGGATCGCTCACAGGCCGGCGTACCTTATCGGGAGCGGGTGTCGGGTTGCGCGGTTGACGGGGAGGCGAGCTTAGCCTCCGTCACCTGCCTCGTCGTCCGAGGCTCCACCGGCGTCGTCTGCAGCTCCGAGGTCTGTCGCCACGGCCGTCCTGAGCTCCTCGAGTTGGCCCTCGACGATCGGTGCGTTCGCATCGTCCGGTGAGAGAGCCAGGAACGTTTCGTACGCCACGATTGCGCCTTCGAGATCGCCCGCGAGCTGCGAGGCCTGACCGAGTTGGATGAAGTGCTGCGGGTTATCGGCCTCGAGCTCCGTCAGTTGCACATAGACCTCGGCAGCCTTCGCGTACTCTTCTTGAGCTGCGATGATCGCGGCGCTCAGCGCTTCCGTGGCTTCGGCCGCGATTGCATCGGTAATCGGGTCGGATCCAAGCGCATCGCCGAGTTCTCCCTGAGGACCGAAGTCGACGCCGAACAGATCGTCCCCCGCCTGGACCTGGACAGCTGCAGCCTGATTCTGAAGGTCGTTTGCGCTCACGGTATAGAGAGTCCCGAGTTGAATGAGGGCGTCTACGTCGTTGGGTACCAATTCGATATACCGCGTATAGGCGACGATTGCTTCCTGCGTCTGGTTCTCGGCGATGAGCGCTCGCGCCAGCTCGAGCTGAGCCTCAGCGTTGTTCGGGTCTTCGGCAAGGACGGCACGCGCCGACTCAACTTCAGGCTGGTCGGTATCTCCGCTCGTGCCGAAGATGTCGCCGATCACGTCGCCGATGCCTCCTCCCTGCACGCCCGTGCCAACGCCGAAAAACAGGAACCCGCCAGCGAACACGAGCGCAAGCAGCAGGAAGACCCACTTCGCCCGGCGGCGAAGCTTGGGGAAGAACATCAGGTCTTCTGCGCTACTTGCTGCTGATCGACTTGGCGCGGTGCTCTTTGGCTTAGCATGAGCTCGCGAGCTCTTGCCGCTTCGCGACGAAGTTCGTGCCACTCAAACCCTCCTCTCACATAGCACTCGTTGCCATCAACAAGGGTCCTGAGGACTCGGGACGACGAGCCAGCGTACACCAGCGCGACGATCGGGTCCTCGAGCGGCTGAAACGCCGAGTCGGCGAGCGAGATGACGGCCAGATCGGCTCTCTTTCCGGGCACGAGCGACCCGACTTCCTGCTCGAGTCCGAGTAGACACGCTCCCCCCAGGGTAGCGAGTTCCAGAACCTCACCAGGGGACAGCGCATCGGGTCGACCGGCCAGCGCGCGCGCCGAATAGAGAGCCGCGCGCATCTCCTCGAACATGTCGAACGAGGGCGCTGACGCTGGGCTGTCGGTGCCGAGACCAATTCGGATTCCGGCCCCACGAAAGGCTGTCAGCGGAGCGATTCCGCATCCCAGCACCGCGTTTGACCGGGGACAGTGGACGACGCCAACCTCGTTTTGCGCGAGAAGGTCGATCTCCTCCGAATCGACCTTCACACAGTGCGCAGCAATGAGGTCACGATCCAGGAGTCCTTCGTTCGCCAGATGGCGAACCGATGTCGTTCCCGCGGGCGAAACAATGCTCACCTCATTGATCGGCCCGGTACCGTCGAGCAGATATGCGAGCTCATCATCAGACTCAGCGACGTGCGTGATGACTGGCCGCGCGAACTCGGCTGCCGCTCGATAGACGTCCGGGGCCGTGGAGTAGGGGGCATGCGGGGAGCTCGCGATCTGGACGCGATCGGACACCGAGCTCTCGACCTTCGCGGCCGTCTCGCGAAGTTGCCCAGCGGCAGCGTCAGGATCCGAGCCGAAGACCTCGAGTCCGACGATTCCGCGGAGACCGAGCTCAGCACAGGCCGGTGCGGCTGCGCCGCTGAAACTGGCATCGGCGACAGTCGTGATCCCCGAGGCCAGGCACTGTGCAGCGCCGAGGCGTGCGATAGCGACGTACTCGGGCCAGTCGATCCGGAGTTTTCTCTCGATGTGAAGTGCGATCCACGGGCCGAACGTCATCCCGTCGCCGAAGCCTCCGTAGACGGCGTATTCGAGATGGGAGTGAGCGTTGACGAAGCCTGGAGTGATGACCGCCCCGTCGAAGTGGATGCGTTCTCCCTCAAGTTCCATCGCCGGGCCGACGGCCTCAATCCGACCGTCGTCGATCGCGATCCCACCTTCGGCGATGGGGTCGCCTTCGACCGGGACGACCCAGTCGGCCGAGCAAACGCGCATCTATGACTAGGACGAGTCCGCGCCCGCCGCGGGCTCAGGCTCTTCCTTGAACTGGTCGGCCCATCTGCTGCCCTCGGCTCTCCAGCGTTTCTCGAAGTAGACCGCTGCCCAGATCGATCCCTCGAAGAGAACGAGGAGCGGAATCGTCTGGATGATCGTCGTCACCGGGTCGATGCCGGGCAGAGCGACGGAGATCGCAACGAGTACCACGATGCCGATGCGGCGGTTCTTACGCAGCTGGTCTGAGTTGATCACGCCGAGCCGAACGAGTCCGAGCAGGAAGATCGGAATGAGAAACAGAAAGCCGACGCCGAGGATCGTGAACGCGGCGAAGTGATAGTAATCACGGGCTCTGACCTCGATCATGTAGAGCTCGTCGTCGAAGCCGAGCAAGAACGGGACCGCCGCCGGCAGGACGATGAAGTAGGCGAAGGCCATGCCGGCCGCGAGCAGGCCGGTGGCGACGATCATCAGCCGGGCAATCGTCTTCTGCGAGCCATGCTCCATCGCCGGAGCGAGGAATGCCCAGATCTGGTAGATGAGAATCGGCAGCGTGATCGCAATCGCCGCATAGAACGACACCGTCAGCGAGGTCATGAACGGCTCGGCCACGGTCAGCGTCAGCGGCTCTCTGCCCTCTGGAAGCGGTCGGTTGAGCCAGCCGATGATGACCGAGCGAAAGCCGTAACAGACGCCAAAGGCCACCGCGAGTGCGGCAAGCGAGATGATCAGGCGTTGCCTGAGCTCATCGAGGTGCTCGACGAGCGTGACCTTGTCGCCGTGCTCGAGGCGACGCGGCAGGCGAGCCATCGAGACCTCCTAGCTTGAGACGCGCTCGGTTTCGCCTTCAGCTTCGGCCGACGTCTGCTCGCTCTCGGGCTCGATCACCGCTTCGGCCGGTGCTTCGGGAGCGGGCTCGGTGACGACCGCAGCCTCAGTCTGCGTGGTTTTGGGCTGCGCCGGGGTTGGCTCGGCAGTCGCTGTCGCCGTGGCGGCCTCGACCTCACCGGTCAGCTCTGCCTCGTCCGTCAGCTCCGCGTCTTCGATGTCCTCATCGTCGAACTCTGCGTCACCTGAGACGCTGTCCTTGAACTCGCGCATTCCGCGACCGAGCGATCGGCCCATCTCCGGGAGTCGCTTTGGTCCGAAGACGACAAGCAGAACCAGGAGGAGGAGAAGAATCTCCCAGACGCCCACGCTTTGAAATAGGGCGATTGGCATTAGGTCTCCGAGGATAGCACCCGTTTACCTTCGGTGTGCCACGTCGCTTCCCTGGTCGGGCGGGCCCCTGCGCGGCAAGAGCCCCACTCCGAGCGGTGGTTCGCGGCTCAGTGGCTCGAGAGGTGCGCGGTACAGATGCCGGGGCGTATATTCGGCGTCAGCTCGTCGGCTTCGACGTGCGCGCCCAGTTCTTCGAGCGCGCCCTGCATGAGGCCGAGGTGCACGGCACAGACGATCTGGCGATACGAATCCGCGACTTCGCCGAACGGACAATGCTGCATGAGCACGGTGTGGCCGTCGCTCGTCGCCTCGAGACTGGGATCGAACCCGCAGTCGTCGAGAAGTTGGAGGACTGTTTCCACGTCTTCAGCCGCCGACGTGGAATGCGGCGGCTTCCTGTCGACGAGGTAGCGACCCCATGCTCTGCCGGCCTCCTCGGCTCTCTCCACCGAATCTGCGCCCTCGTTTGCGAGCGAGCTGGCGAGGATCTCGGCCAGCAGCCGGTATCCGGGTGGTGAGGGGGTTTCTTCCTCCCGTGCGGCAGTGAACACGAGACGCGGGCGTCCCGGAGTGTGACGCTCTTCGGGCGCTGCTCCGACAAGACCCGCCTTCGTCAACACGCGGAGGTGCGAGCGGACAGTATTTGAGTGGAGCCCGACACGTTCGGCGATCTCGGTGGCGTCGAGGGGCTCATCGCCGGTTCGTAAGACCTCCAGGATCCGGGCACGGCTTGGGTCGCCGAGGGCTCGGTGAACCTGGGTCTCGCGGTCAGACAGGAGTTCTCGCGGGTGCGTGGACACGACTAGTGGACCAGCTGGTAGGCGTTTGATTTTATACCGTTATGATGATAAAAACAACACCGTTCTTATCAACTCAGTGAAAGGGGCTTTGAGGAGCCTGTGGCTTTACTCGAGATCAAGAATCTGCACGTCTCTGTGAACGATCAGGAGATCGTTCAGGGCGTCGATCTGTCAATCGATACGGACGAAGTCCATGCAGTCATGGGGCCGAACGGCTCGGGCAAGTCGACCCTTGCCTACGCCCTCATGGGCCATCCTGGCTACGAAATTACCGAGGGCGAAATCCTGTTCGACGGTGAAGACATCGTCGAGCTCGCAGCCGACGAACGCGCACAGCGCGGCCTGTTCCTCGCCTTCCAATACCCTCATGCCGTCCCCGGAGTGACGGTGGCGAGCTTCCTCCGCTCGGCAATCAATGCGCTGAGGAAGGCCCGGAATGACGGCGAGGAGGACCCGATCAAGATTCCGGAGTTTCGGAAGCAGCTAACCGCTGCGATGGACACGCTCAAGATCGACAAGGAGCTTGCGTCGAGGTATCTCAACGAGGGATTCTCGGGCGGCGAGAAGAAGCGCGTCGAGATTCTTCAGATGGCAATACTCGAGCCGCGGATCGCAATCCTCGACGAGACCGATTCGGGCCTCGACATCGATGCGCTCAAGATCGTCGCCGGCGGGGTCTCAGATCTCGTGAGCGCCGATATGGGTGCACTTGTGATCACCCACTACCAGCGGATCCTCAACTACATCAAGCCCGACTACGTCCACGTCTTCGTCGACGGCCGCATCGTCGAGGAGGGCGGTCCGGAGCTTGCCCACAAGCTCGAGGCGGAGGGGTACGAGGCCTTCACGCCCGAGCCCGTCGGAGGAGGTGACTCCTAGTGGCCACGCAAGAGACCGAGACTCAGATCGTTGCCGAGATCGGTAGCGACTACAAGGAGAAGTACGGATTCCACGATCCCGAGAACTACGTCTTCAAGTCGCAGCGAGGGATCTCGCCCGAGATCGTCGCCGCGATTTCAGACCACAAGGACGAACCTGCCTGGATGCGTGAGTTCCGGCTCCGCTCGCTCGAGTACTTCGAGGCGCGGCCGATGCCAGAGTGGGGCGCCGACCTCTCTGAGATCGACTTCGACAACATCTACTACTACATCAAGCCGACCGAGGGTCAGGCGAACTCCTGGGATGACCTTCCCGCCGACATCAAGGACACCTGGGACAAGCTCGGCATTCCCGAGGCTGAGAAGAAGTACCTCGCGGGCGTCGGCGCCCAGTATGAGTCCGAAGTCGTCTACCACCGCCTCCAGGAGGAGCTCGAGCGACAGGGAGTCATCTTCCTCGACATGGATTCCGGCCTGCGCGAGCACGAGGACCTCGTACGCGAGTACTTCGGCACGGTCATTCCGCAGAACGACAACAAGTTCGCGGCCTTGAACTCGGCCGTCTGGTCGGGTGGCTCTTTCATCTATGTTCCACCCGGGGTCAAGGTGGAGATGCCGCTCCAGGCGTACTTCCGCATCAACGCCGAGAACATGGGCCAGTTCGAGCGGACGCTGATCATCG
>CAYTCZ010000063.1:0-1277 GCA_964436315.1 uncultured Gaiellales bacterium
CCGGCGATGAGAACGTCGGGCTCAGCCGTGTAGTCGATCTGCGGCTCGAGTTTCAGAAATTCCGCTAGGGCTGGCCGGATCTGCTCGTGGCCGGTGAGGACGACGCCGAACTCGGGCTGGAACACCGCGTCCGGCCCGTAAAGATCGACGAGTCCGTCGAGATCGCCTGCGGCGGCGCGCTCCGCGAACAGCTGCATCAGGTGTCCGGGGGAGGTCGCAACGGGGGTCTTGGTGCTGCTCATAACGGTCTCCTTGTTGTGGTTTTCAAGGAGTTCGACGACCAAGGATGCCGATTGTGACCACGTTCGCAAGGTCGTTGATCGGACTGGGGCCCTCTGAGGAGCGACCCGCGGTTTAGGCCAGCTCTGCGTACAGGTCGACCGGGTTGCCGTCGGGGTCGAGCACCGTTGCGTAGCGCTGACCCCAGAAGGCGTCGAACGGATCGGTCTTCGCCCTGTGCCCGGCCTCGGTCACCCTTGCGAACACGGCATCGACATCGGCCGGCGAATCACACCGGAAGGCGAAGTGCACCTGTCGACCGCCCTCAGCCGGCTCGTACGTCGAGAAGCGCTGAACTACCTCGACGGTGTCGAACATCACCCGAAAGCCGGGCGCGACCTCGACCTCGACGTGCCCCTCTGAATCGCTCTCCGACGGGATTTCGAGGCCGAGTAGGCGATAGAACGCAATGGTCTTGCCCATGTCGGTGACGACTATCCCAATGGCGTCAAAGTCGGCCATGCTCTTCCCCACATGCGGGCTGACAGCTGCGCCTATCTTCACGGATCTCGAGAAGGAACGGAAGCCGAGACATCCCGGCCTCCGTAATTTCCTACGGTATCTGTCCTCTGATATGCGTCGCTCAGCTGACCGCGACGAACGTCTGACCTTGTTGCCGTTTCTCATCTTGAGGGTGACCACGTACAGCCCGGGCTGAGTGCCGGGGCTCAGCTGCAGGGTCAGCCGCCCTGCCGCGAGACCGGTGATGAAGGCATTGACCTGGGAGCTCGGGCCGGCGGAGCTCAGGCGAAAAGCCGCTCGCTCCGTGCCCGGGCCTTGACGCTGACTCGGCCGAGCGTCTTTGCGTTCTTGATCAGCCGCCAGGCACTCGCTATGAAGGATGGACTCCAAACCGGCTCCTCCCCACCGGGGAGGAGCGGGAGTTCCACCCACCACCCGGCCTGATCATGCCCGTCGAGGAGCTTCGGGTGGTGCACGGACGGTGCCAACTCCGAGCCACACTGGTGCCGATATTTGGGCGCGGCTGACGGCGGTGA
>CAYTCZ010000063.1:1377-22463 GCA_964436315.1 uncultured Gaiellales bacterium
ACTCCGGCGCGTCGTTCGCCACGTGGTCGACGGAGGAGTCCACGGGATCATGACTACCGGTGGGACGGGCGAGTTCCCGCACCTGTCGAGAGAGGAGCGAGCCCGAGTTACCGGCGCCGTTGCCTCCGAGGCTGCGGGGGCCGCCCCCGTCTATGCGGGTACCGCCGCCTGCTCGACCCTCGAGGTCTTGTCCCTGATCGAGGATTCAGCAGCGGCCGGAGCGGATGCCGCAATCCTGACCCCGCCGTTTTACTTCCCGATCCCGGAGGAGATGCTCTACGAGCACTTCGTCGAAGTCGCCCGGGCAGGGATCCTCCCGATTGTCGTCTACAACAATCCGCTCTACACGGGAAACAGTATGAGTCCGACGCTGATCGCCTCGCTGATGGCGATCGACAACATCATCGGGTTGAAGCAGTCCAGCGACGATCTCGGACAACTCGTCGAGTCGCTTCGGCTCTCCGACGACGCGGACGCCTCGCTGTGTACGGGGATCGACAGCCAGTTCTTCGCGGCGCTCTGCGTCGGTGCACGAGGGATCTTCTCGACGGCCGCCGCGATCGTTCCCGCGCAGATGGTCCGTCTCTACGACCTGGTGCGGGCTGGAGACCAGAAGGCCGCACTCGAGCAGCATCAGCTCCTGCAGCCGCTCAACCGCTTCCTCGAGTACGACCCGGGCTACGTCTCCCCAACCAAGGAAGCGTTGACGATGATGGGCCTCGATTGTGGGCCAGTTCGACGCCCGCTTCCCGACTTCCCGGACTCTGAGCGCGGTGCCCTCAAGGAAGCGCTCGCGAATCTCGGCGCACTCCAGAAGGTCGCCGTATGAGGCTGGTCACGTACCGGCACGGCTCACAGAGCCGGATCGGTGCAGTCGACGGTGAGACCGTCGTCGACCTGCAGGCGGCCTACGCCATGCTCCTCGCCGACGAGGGAGATCCGAAAGCCGCCGAAATCGCTGCGGTGCGGGTTCCGGTGGACATGACGGCATTTATCGGCGGTCTCGAGCCGTCCTGGGAAGCGGCCGAGCAGGCGCTTTCCTATGCCTCCGAATCGTCGCTCGACGGGCTGGGCGTACCCCTCGCGGACGTAAGGCTCGGCCCCCCACTCCAGCCGTCGATCATCCTGAACAGCGGCCAGAACTACTGGGACCACCGGGACGAGAAACCACCGGTCGAACAGCACGACCCGGAGTTCTTCCTCAAGGCGAACCTTGCTGTCATCGGCCCAGACGATCCCGTGATCTACGACCCGGTTGTGACGAGCAAGCTCGACTACGAGGTCGAGCTTGCGATCGTGATCGGCAAACCGGCGCGGCACATTCCCAAGGAGCGCGCGCTCGAGCACGTGTTTGGCTACACCGTGGCGAACGACGTCACCGCGCGCGACCGGCAGGCCGTCCCGCACGTGGAAGGTGGCTGGGAGTACCGGCTTGGCCCGGGCAAGAACTTCGATACGGCCGCGCCACTCGGTCCCTGGATCGTGACGGCCGACGAGATCCCAGATCCCCAGGACCTTGGACTCCGGACATACGTGAACGACGAGTTGCGCCAGTCGAACTCGACAGCGAAGATGATCTGGGACGTCGCAACGATCGTGTCGTTCTTCTCGGACTTCTACACGCTCCAGCCGGGCGTCGTCATCGAGACGGGGACCCCGGGCGGGACCGCCTGGGCGACCGATCCCGAGCTGGGCGGGCGTCCCTACGAACGCGATGACGTCACTCGGGCGGGCTACCTCCAGCCGGGGGACGTCGTCCGCGTCGAGATCGACGGCATCGGTGCGCTTTCCAATCCGATCGTCGCGGCCTCCGGAACGCAAGCACGTGAGGCGGGGAAGGAGGCGGAAGCAGGCATACACCGGTAACCGGAGCAGGCTGAACAGAGGAGGTAGTAGTGACGCAAGCCATAGTCGAGGAAGCTCCAACCCTCTTTCTCAACGCGAATCTGATCGACGGCTCGGGCAAGAAGCCGGTCAAGAACGCCGCCATTCAGGTCGAAGGCAACCGGATCACGATCGTCGGGAAGACGAAGGACTTCGGTGAGAGCCCCGACGGCAACCGCCGCGTGATCGATCTCGAAGGCAAGACGTTGATGCCCGGACTCACGGAAGGGCACTTCCATTGCTCGTTCTGGGGTGTGCGGGAACTCCCGGATCTCGATCTGAAGCTCCCGGCCGAGCTGACGACGATCTACGCGGTCAAGAACTGTGAGCTCGCGCTGCGCTGCGGCTACACGTCCGTCGCGAGCGCGGGAGCTCTGCATCGGATCGACGTCACCGTCCGCGATGCGATCAACGAGAACATCATCCCGGGCCCGAGAATGGCCGCCTCCGGTCGTGACATCTGCGCGACCTCAGGCATGCTCGACTGGAACCCCAGTTTCTGGAAGCTGGGGATGGACGGCCTCGCGATCTTCGCCGACGGCGTTGACGAGGTTCGCCGCGCCGTCCGCCAGAACATCAAAGAGGGCTGTGACGTCGTCAAGCTCTACGTGACAGGGGAGGGCCTTCTTCGGCCGGGGATGCCGCCCGAGGAGACCATGTACTCCCTGGAAGAGATCCAGGTCGCAGTGCGCGAGGCACACGCGCGCAGTCGCCAGATCGCTGCACACGTACGCGGAAACGACGGTGTGAAGCTCTGCGTCGAGGCAGGGATCGACGTCCTCGAGCATGCCACGTACGCGGACGACGAGGCGATCGAAATGATTGCCGAGAAGAAGGACGAGATGTTCGTCGTTCCCGGTCTTGGTTACCACTGGGGGATCCTGCAGAAGGGAACCGAGACCGGCATTACGCCGGAGCTCCTGGACTTTACGCAGTACCAGGAAGAGTGGGAGCTCGGCTGCCAGGCGATGGACAAGATGCGCCAGGCTGGAATCCGCGTGATTCCGGGCGGCGACTACGGGTTCGTCTGGTGTCCGCACGGCGAGTACGCGAAGGACATCGAACTCCTGGTTACCGATATGGGCTTCAGCCCGATGGAGGCCATCGTCGCATCGACGAAGCACGGCTCGGAGCTCATGAGGCTCGAGTACGACACCGGCACGATCGAGGAGGGCAAGCTCGCCGACCTGATCGTGGTCGACGGCGATCCGGTCAAGGACATTGCGATCCTCCAAGATCGCTCGAAGCTGTCGATGGTCATGAAGGACGGAACCGTCTACGTCAACACCCTCGGCCTGCCGCAGGAGCTCCAGCAGCTCCCGGACTTCGAGATGGAGATCGAGCGCTACCAGCGCGCCAAGGCCGTCCCGCCCACGATGCCCACGGCTGCGGAGGTGGAGCACTAGCGGAAGCTTCCGTTCGGGAACCTTCCGCTATCTCATCGCAGGGGCGAGATACTTTCCGCTACTTGCTTGTGGGGGCGGGAACTCCCGCCCCCACCGTGTCAAGGAGGAGAGCGAACACATGACCAAGATGGAGCTGAACGGCGTCAATGTCTTCTTCGAGGAGCACGGCTCCGGCCCGGCGCTCGTCCTCGTCCACGGACTCGGCGGCACCGGTCGCGGCATCTGGCTGAAACTTGTCCCCGAGCTCTCGAAGGACTATCGCGTCATCACCTACGACCTCCGCGGCTCCGGTCAGAGCGAGGTGCCGATCGGCGAGTACACAATCGACCTTCTCACCGAAGATCTCCACGCGCTGATCGAGGCCCTCGATCTCGAAATCTTCTCGCTCATGGGTCACTCGATGGGAGGTTCCATCGTTCTCAACTACGCCGCGACACATCCTGAGCGAGTTCGCGCGGTCGTCGCCGTCGGCGCGCCGATTGAGCTTCCCGATGCAGGGAAAGAAGCAATGAAGACTCGGGCCGAGACCGTACTCATGCAAGGGATGAAGGCGGTCGCCGAGACGGTGGCAACGGCCGGGCTCTCTCAAACGTTTCGGGACGCGAATCCGGACGAGTTCGACTCGTTCGCCACGCTCCTCGAGGCGAACAACCCGACGGGGTACGCGGCGCAGTGTCAGGCGCTGGTCACGATGGATCTCACAGGCAAGCTTCGCGACGTCAAGGCGCCGACGCTGCTCGTAGCGGGTGATCTCGACCTCGTTTCTCCTCCGGCGACGAACGAGGCGACCGCCGAGGCAATTCCGAGCGCGCGGTTCGTCCCGGTTGAGGGAGCCGCACACATCCTGCCCTGGGATAATCCCGACGCGATTCTCGCCGCGGCCGTTCCCTTCTTGAAAGATCCAGACGTCTAGATTAGTCCGTTGCCGTCATTCGCTGGACGCCGCGCGCAGCCCGGGAAGGTCGTCGATGCTGCGAGCGTTCTTCTCGAGCCGATACGCGGCGAGTTCGGCGTCTCCCTTCGATGCTGCCCATCTGAGAAGCGTGTCGCGCTCGGAGTCGAACTCCATCAATGGCACCCCATAGCCGCACGAGTCGGCTATCCGATCGACCGAGATGCGGATGACGCTCCGGACTCCACCGTAGTGTGAAAAGCGTCGGTGCAGGTCATCGAATCCGTCCTGATCCGGTTCAAGAACCTCGCCACGGCCATAGAGCCGCAGGATCTTCGGAGCGCCGGCGAACGCGCAAAACATGATGACGATACGACCGTTCTCTCGGAGGTGCGCGACTGTCTCGATCCCGCTCCCGGTCAGGTCGAGATATGCAACGGTCTCTGGGTCGAGGATCGTGAACGTATCGAGTCCCTTCGGCGAGAGATTGATGTGACCCTCTGCCGACAGTGGTGCCGTCGCGACGAAGAAGACGTGCTGGCTTCGGATGAACTCGGCAAGTCGATCGTCGATCTTCGCGTAGGTCTTTCCCATAGTTCGTAGGTCAGAGGGTAGTGGACGCTGGCCCGAGCCATGCCTGTAGGGTTGACGCGTGACCAGGAGTTCACATGCCTAACGGGCTGCGGCGCATACTCCGGGCCGGCGAGGAGGAACTCGTCTATGCGTCCGCGGACGGGCTCCACCCGGTGGGACGTTCGCTCGCGGAATTGTTGGCTGCCGGGATCGACGACCTCCACCACGCCGTTGACGGTGCGCTCGAAGGCGCCCCGGTCGATGGAAGCGTGGAGGTTCTTGCGCCGGTTGATGAGCAGGAGGTGTGGGCGAGCGGCGTTACCTACGAGCGGTCGGTGCAGGCTCGGAAGGAGGAGACGGTCGTGGCGGACGTGTACGACCTCGTGTACACGGCCGAGCGGCCCGAATTGTTCCTCAAGGCTCCGGCCTGGCGGGTCACGACGCCCGGGGCGCCCTTGCGAGTACGTGCAGATTCAGACTGGGATGTGCCGGAACCAGAACTCGCGCTCGTCATCACCGCGGCCGGCGAGATTGCCGGCTACCTCATCGGCGACGATCTCTCGTCGCGCTCCATCGAAGGGGCGAATCCCCTGTACCTCCCGCAGGCCAAGATGTTCGACGACAGCCTCGGTCTCTCGGAGACCATCGTGCTCGCTCGCGAGATCGAAGACTCGGTGTACGACGCCGAGATACGGCTCACGATCAAGCGAGGCGGCGCGATCGTCTTCGATGGGACGACGTCCACCGCGAAGATCCGCCGGTCATTCGACGACCTCGTCGACTACCTCTACCGCGAGCTTTCTCATCCTCACGGGGCCGTTCTTCTGACCGGCACCGGACTCGTACCACCCGACGAGTTCACCCTCGAACACGACGATATCGTCGAAATTGCCATCGAGGGAGTCGGTTCGCTTCGACACACCGTCTATCGATCACGAGGAGTTGATCCATGACCGTTGCAGCACCTGTTGCAGTTCGCCACCTCATCGGCGGCGAGTGGACCGGCGCGCCCGGCGCCGAGCGCCGGAATCCGGCAAGACCGGACGAAGTCGTCAGCGAATTCCCCGCTGGAACTGCGGAAGACGTTGACGCGGCGATCACGGCAGCCCAGCAGGCGTATCCCGGCTGGCGGAAAACGGCGGCTCCGGCCCGCGGGGCGATTCTGTCAAAGGCCGCCGAGATCCTCGCAGCTCGTCGCGACGACGTCGCTCGTGACCTGACGGCCGAGGAAGGGAAGACCGTCACCGAGGCGACCATCGAGGTCGATCGTGCCGTGAACATCCTCCGGTTCTTCGGGGGCGAAGGATGGCGACTCTCGGGTGAGGCTCTACCGTCGAGTTTTCCGTCAACCCACCTCTACACCGTCAAGGAACCGCTTGGAGTCGTCGCTCTCATCACTCCGTGGAATTTTCCGATCGCAATTCCGACGTGGAAGCTCGCGCCGGCGCTCGTCTCCGGGAATGCGGTGGTCATGAAACCGGCGTCCCTTGTCCCTCTGTCGGTTCAACATCTCGCGGAGTGCTTGCTCGAGGCTGGCCTGCCGAGTGGCGTGCTCAACATCGTTCTTGGGAGTGGCGGCGTGGTGGGCAACGCACTCGTCAGCGACGAGCGTGTTGCCGCGATCAGCTTCACAGGCTCGGTCGACATCGGCCTGCAGATCAATGCGATCGGAAGCGCTCGCCTCGCGCGCGTGCAACTCGAGATGGGCGGGAAGAACGCACTGGTCGTACTCGAAGACGCTGATCCGGCCGTCGCGGCCAAGATCGCGGCCATGGGAGGCTATGGTCTCACCGGTCAAGCCTGCACCGCGACGAGTCGCGTGATCGCGACTCGGCCGGCGCACGACGGCTTTGTCGAGGCGTTGACGAAAGAGGCGACCGAGTGGACCCCGGGCGACGGTCAGATCCCCGAGACCAAGATGGGCCCCGTCGTCGACGAGTCACAACTGTCGACCGACCTCTCCTACCTTGGAGTGGCAAAGGACGAGGGCGCCGAGGTGGTTACCGGCGGGGAGGCGGAGGATCTGTTCTTCCGGCCGGCGGTCCTGACGGGCGTAACTCCGACGATGCGTGTTGCCCGGGAGGAGATCTTCGGGCCGGTGATCGGCGTGATCGAGGTCAGCGATCTGGACGAGGCGATCGCGGTCGCCAATGACTCCGACTTCGGGCTGACCGCGGGCCTGGTCACCAATGACCTCACGGCGGCGATGCGCTTTGCTGACGAGGCCGAGGTTGGGGTCGTCAAGATCAACCGGCCGACGACCGGCCTCGATCTCAACGCCCCGTTTGGCGGCGTGAAGAACTCGTCGAGCGACACGTTCCGTGAGCAAGGAAACGTCGCCGTCGACTTCTACACACGTCTGAAGACCGTTTATCTCGGGACCTAGAGGACGAGAATCGGGGGCGACGCCACGTCGCCCCTCTCGATCTCTGCAGACGATTACGTCTCCGTAAGGGTTGGCCAGGCCGCTTGGTCTGCCTCGATCGCAGCAGCCTGTGTTTCGACGCCAAGTTCTTCCGTGAGCCGGTTCCACTCCTCGGCAGCGGTCCGAGCAGCCTCTTCAGGTGTCTTCTGTCCGGCCAACGTCCGTTGCAGCTCGAGGTCGAGAATCTCGCGGTACTCCGCCGCGCCGCGAATACGAATGGGCGGCGCGGCGAACGGTGTGATTCTGCGGAGGACTTCCGCCGCGGTTTCCCCGCGCTCGCTGATTGCTCCCCGGCTGTAGCTCGCGATGACTGCGGGATCCTGGAACGAGTAGTTGTGGATCGGATTCATGACACCCGCCGGATGCCGGACCGACCACGCGTGAATCCGCGCGCCGCCCGCCCACTGGAGGAACAGATAGGCGGCCTCCTGCCGCACGGGCTCCGCGAAGGCGTTGACGCCCCAGGCGACGCTGCCGAAAATGACCGGACGCCGAACGAGCTCGGCTTCGATGATGCGCCCCGGAGTGAGATCGAGTGCGATGAACCGGCCGCAGTTCGCTGAGTCATAGTCGGGGTTCCCGGGAAGGTCTCTCGTTATCGTCGGGAACGAACTGCCCGAGGCGCCGGTGCACGCGCCGAAGCTCTGATACTGGTCGCTCCACACATCGTTGAGGACGTCGGGCCCGCCCCATTCAGCCGCGCGAACGTGCTCCTCCGTTGCCCGAATGCCGGCGTCGCTGTCGATGTTCGCCGAGCCGTCCAGATGGAAATAGGGCATGTTCGGCGCGGCCGAGCTTACGAAACGTTGTTGCCATGACGCGATTTGCCAGATCGGCGACCGGAGACTGACGTCGCCGTACAGCGGCGGGTCGAGATCTCCGCGGGTGAAGAACGCCGCGACGTCTTCGTGTTCTTCCCACGTTCGCGGTACAGCCAACGGCCGACCGTAGACCTCCTCGAAGATTGCCCGTTCTTCCTCGTTCAGTAAGAGGTCCGTCCGGTACGCGAACGGTGGCGTGCCGTTGTCCATCGCAACGACGTAGGTCCGACCCGCGAAGGTGTTCATCCGTCTGACGACGGGCTCCCCGCCCGCGTAGCCGAAGATCGGATTCGACCAGGCCGGGTCGTAACGTTCGACGAGGTCGTCGAGCGGACGCAGCAAGCCTCCCTCGGCGAGATCGCCGATGTCCTCTGCACTCGTCTGCACGACGTCGAAGCTTCCGTCCTCGCTTGCGATCGCTTCACGGCTCTCGATCAGATTGCTCTCGGTCGTGGTCGTGGTCGTCTCGAGCGCGATCCCAGTCTCCTCCTCGAACACCTGAGCCATGGTCGGTGCACCTTCGAGGAACGGTTCCGTAAAATGGGGCTCGGCGACATCGAGCACTTGAATCACGAGTTTCTCCGGCGCTACGCCGTCACGGACCAGCTGCTGCAATCCGCGAATCGCGCGGCCCTCCTCTGAATCAAACTCGTACTGATACCGATCGGCACCTTGAAAGCCGACTGGGCCGCCCCACTTCCCTTCGGCAAGGCCTGGTTTGAGCGGGCGCTCCTCGGAAGGAGGCGGGGTGGGGGAGGGATTGGCAGAATCCGCACTCACGCCGTCGCTGTCGCCACTACTGCAGGCGGCGAGGAGAAGTCCGAAGGTCGTAACGCCGGCTCCTGCGACGAGTTGTCGGCGGGTCAGGCGCGTATCGAACACGTCGTCGTGCTCGTGTTGGCTTGTGGACCTCATCCTTGACGCCACTCCGTTGCGAGGCGCGAGCGGCTCGCACGCATGTTGTAGCGGGTGTGACGCTGACGTGACGTCGGATCGAAACGCAGTGACTCGGCTAGCCTGAGCTTCATGCCGGTTGCGGCTCGTGATGTCTGCGCGGCATCTGAGTACCTGGAGTCCCTGTTCGCCTGACCACTGAATGTAGATCGATCGACGTGAGAATCCTTGTGCTTGTGGCGATGACCTTTGCGTTGCTTTTTGTCTCGCTTTCGGTCGAGGCTCGCGCGGCAGCCAGACAGTGGGAGCCTGCGAGAGAGGGCTTTCCGCCGACGACGTACGTGTTCACGTTGGAAGCTCATCCAAAGTGGTCGCAGGTCGTGTACGCGGGCACGATCTGGCGGGGCGTCTACAAGACGTTCGATCGAGGAGGCTCGTGGACGTCGACAGCAGGAAACTTCCCGCTGCTCGGGAGCGCGCTCACTCTGCTCCCGGCCGACGTTACGGCGCTCGCACTCGACCCCCGGGTGCCGTGGACGGTGTATGCGGGGACTTCGTTCAGCGGCGTCATGAAGACCGAAGACGCGGGTGCGAGCTGGGATCTGAAGAATGAAGGTATCCGCGCCTACCACGCGCCGACGATCGACAGCCCGACGATCCACATGCGCACGGTCGGCGTTGAAGTCGATCAGGGGCGACCTGACACGGTCTACGCGGCTATGCGTGTGTCCGGCGTCGTCAAGACTGACGATGGCGGGAGGTCGTGGGCCGCAATCAACAGCGGTCTGACGACGCGCGACCTCGACTCCCTCGCACTCGATCCGCTGGTACGGGAGCGGCTTCTCGTCGGAACCCTCGACAAGGGCGTCTTTCGAACGGTCGACGGCGGGGGAACCTGGCGGCCGGCCAACCAAGGCCTCACCAATCGTGCTGTCCATGTGCTCGAGTTCGATCCGTCGAGGCGAGGAGTGGTATATGCCGGAACTGAGAACGGAGTGTTCAAGAGCGCGAACGGGGGGAAGAGTTGGCGGCCGGCCCACCGCGGTCTGAAGACCGGCTTCATCAACGACCTGGCCGTTGACCCCAATCGACTCGGCACCGTGTACGCCGCTACCCCCGGTGGTGCCTACCGGACCACGAACGGGGGCAAGACCTGGCGTCCGCTGAGAAACGGGATGGAGACCACCCTGGTTCAAGCGCTGACGATCGACGCGAGATCTGGGACGGTCTACGCCGGAACGCTCGGATTCGGCGTGTACGCGCTCCGTCGCGGCTAGTTCGACGCTGCCGAGGCCACACTCTCCGCCTCCCACGGTGCCTCCGAAGAGGCTAGGTCCGCTTCGGGCGAACCTCGAAGATCTCGCTTTCCCCCGCAGCTGAGAGAAGGCTCTCTCCCTCTTCCGAGAAGATATGGAGCCGTGTCGGGTCGAGCCAAGCGCCGACATCCTGATTCTCGGCGAGCTGTGCTGTCGGGGGTGTGAGCGCCTTGAAGACGAGCTGGCCGAGACGGAAGTCAACGACCATCTCGGCTCCAAGAGGCTCGGTCACGTAGATCGTGGCCGGCACTCCGCGCTCGCGAGACAGATCCATGTGGACGTCTTCGGGTCTTATACCGACGAGGCACTGATCTCCTTCGGCGAGTGTTGAGCGAAGATTCTCGCTCACCGCACCCGGGGCGACGTCAACGTCGAATTGAGGATGGGCAGCGCTAAAGGATCCGTTTGACCACGAGACCCGCGCCGGAATGAAATTCATTGGCGGGCTGCCGACGGTGGTGGCAACGAACCGGTTGACGGGGCGGTGGTAGACGGTTTCGGGGTGATCGACCTGCTGGATGACGCCTTCGCGGAGCACGGCGATCCGATCAGCCATGGAGAGCGCTTCGACCTGGTCGTGCGTGACGTAAACCATCGTGCGACCAAGGTCCTGTTGAAGGTGCGTCAACTCTGTTCGCATCTCGATGCGGAGCAGTGCATCGAGTGCTGAGATCGGCTCGTCGAGGAGAAAGGCTTTCGGTTCGCGGACGAGTGCTCGACCCAGCGCCACTCGTTGGCGCTCACCGCCGGAGAGCTTCCCAGGCTTACGTTTGAGCAGATGCTCGATGTGGAGCAGACTTGCGACGTCGTTGACTCTCCGCTTGATCTCGTCCTTGGGAACCTTCTGACGTTTCAGCGGGAACGCGAGGTTCTTGAACACCGTCTTGTCTGGATAGAGGGCGAGGTTTTGGAAGACAAGTGCGATGTCTCGGTCGCCCGGCCACACCTCCGTGACCCTGTCGTCGTCGAGATAGATGTCTCCCTCGTCGGGCTTCTCGAGGCCGACGATGGTTCGGAGCATGGTGGTCTTCCCTGCGCCGGGAGGTCCAAGGACTGCGAAGAACTCGCCGTCGCTGATGTCCAGCGAGACATCGTTCAGCGCAACGGTATCCCCGAAGCGCTTCGTGATGTTCTCGAGTCGGATGGAAGCCATGCCTAGCGGAGCGCGAGACCGGTCGCATCGTCGAACAGATGGACGTCGTCCGGATCGACTGCGAGACCGACCCTCTCGCCGATACTCGGCCGCGTACCGGCGTCGAGAGCGACGCGGACGTCGGCCCCTTCGACGCGTAGGTGAACGACGTTCTTGGAGCCGAGTGCCTCGAGCAGGGATACCTTGCCCTTCAGGATCGCCTCGTCCGCTCCCGAATCGACGAGGCGAAAGCGCTCGGGACGGACTGACATCGTCAAGGACCCGCCGGCGTTGACCCGCTCGGCGATCTTCGTTCGCCTGTTCGTCACGTCAATCGGTTGGCTCTCGGCCGCGTGCGGGACGACCTCGGCACGGCCGTTCACTTCCTCGTAACGGCCTGCGATGAAATTGTTGAGCACTGAGCCGACGAAGTTGGCGACGAAGCGGTTGGCTGGACGGTTGTAGATCTCATCCGGGCTCCCGTACTGCTGGAGCTCTCCGAGGTTCATGACGGCGATCTTGTCGGCCATGCCCATCGCCTCGACCTGGTCGTGAGTGACGTACACCATGGTCTGGCGCATCTCGTGCTGAATGCGCTTGAGTTCGGCCCGCATATACGCGCGGAAAGCCGCGTCGAGATTCGAGAATGGCTCGTCGAGCAGGAAGATCGCCGGTTCGACGATCATTGACCGCCCGAGCGCGACCTTCTGCATGTCGTTGACCGAGAGCCGCCGCGCTCGCGCGTCCAGGAGGTTCGTGACACCGACGGTCTCCGCCACCTCGCGCACCTTCCGATCAACGTCTGCCTCGGAAGGTCGAGACTTCTTGTCCATCGCACGCAGACCGAACGCGATGTTGTCGTAGACGCTCATGTGGGTGAAGATCGCGTAGTTCTGGAAGACGAAGCCGACGCTGCGATCGCCCGGCTCGACACCGTTCATGTCGTGATCGTCGAAGTAGATGCCACCGCTTGTTGGTAGCTCGAGTCCCGCGATCATGTTCATCGTCGTGGTCTTGCCGCAGCCGGAGGGACCGAGCAGCGCGACGAACGAGCCATGTGCCATCTCGAGGTCGAGGTCCTCGACGGCCTTCACGTCGCCGAAGTGCTTGGTCAGCCTGTCAAGACGTATCTCGGCCATTGGAGGTCTACTGCTTGATCGCTCCGAAGGTCAGTCCGCGGACGAGGTACTTGTGAATCATCAGACCGAACACTGCAGGCGGGATGATGAGAATCATTGCCAGTGCGGCCTGCCGGCCGTACTCCTGACCGGCCTGGCCACCCTGGAGCGACTTCAGGAAGACGGGGGCTGTCTCGACTTCGTTCTGAGTCAGCGAGAGGGCGATGAGGAAATCGCTCCAGTTCAGAATGAACACGAACAGCGCGGTCGCTGCCAGGCCGCCCTTCGCGAGTGGCAGCATCGCTCGGAAGAAGGCGCCCCATTGCGTGCACCCGTCCACGATGGCGGCTTCGGCGATCTCGCGCGGCGTCTCCTGGAAGAAGCTCCGCATCAGCCAGACGACGAAGGGGAAGGTAACCGCTGCGTAGATGATGATCAGGCCCCAGACGGTGTCGTACAGACCCAGGTACACCCACATGAAGAGCAGCGGGATGATGATCGCCACCGGCGGGAACATGCGAAGCTGGAGGATCTGGAAGGGCAAGATCCGCCCGCCCGATCGGAAGCGCGCGATGCCGTAGGCGGCAAAGATCCCGACGGCAAGGGCGAGGAGCGTGCCGCCGATGCCGGTGATCACACTGTTCTTCAGCGGGTCGATCGCACTCCGCTCGGCGGCGGTGACGGCGCCGGCGCCCGACCCAGCTTCGCCCTTCAGCCCGAGAATCTCGACGTAGTTGGAGACCGTCGGGTTTTCCGGGACCCAGAAGACCTGCCCAGGAGGATTCCACTCAGGCAGTGGTTTGAACGACATCGTGACCGTCCAGTAGAGAGGAAAGGCGAACGCCAGTCCGATGACGATGATGGCGGTCCACTTGAGGATCGGTCGGATGGTTTTTCGCCAGCCGGACTTGACTCGCGGAGCGGCCATCCTGTCTGTCCGAGCAGTCGTGTCGGTGAGGGACTCTGCAGTGGTCGTTGCCATGTCTGACTCCCTCCTACGCTCGAGCCTCGGCTGGAACAGGTGCCGTCTCTTCGACTTCGTCCTTGGCGCCTCGACCTGCCTCGCCGACCAACTCTTCCATGGTCTCGTCCTGTGCCCGCTCGATCGGGCGGATCGCGCGGAACGCGATGATGCTCACTGCGATGAGCACGAGGATTGCAACGGCGCTTGCGAAGCCCCAGCGCGCGTTGATGATCACCTCTCGGAAGAGGAAGATCGAGATGTTCTCGGTCGCATCGCCCGGACCGCCCGTCGTGAGCAGGAACGCCGAGTCGAAGAGCTTTAGCGTCTCCATGCCGCGGATGATGATCGCGATCAGGATGATCGGCTTCATCATCGGGAGCATCAGGTAGCGGAACTGGTACCACCAGCCTGCGCCCAGGACGCGAGCTTGATTCAGCTGATCTTCCGGTATGGCTGCGAGGCCCGCGAGGAAGATCAAGAACATGAGCGGCGTCCACTGCCAGATGTCGACAGTCATCACCGACCAGATTGCGATGTCTGGGTTCGTGAGCCACGGGACCTTGATCTCGCCCGGAGCGATCGCCGACAACCCTTCGTTCAGGGGTCCGTCGATCTGGAAGATCATGAAGAACATGAAGCCCGTCACCGCCGGGACGACCATCATCGGGAGCAGGAAGAAGAGCGTCAGAATCCCGCGTCCCCGGAACTTGTTCACGAAGAGCAAGGCGAGGAAGAGGCCGATCGTGAATTCGACCCCGACAGCAACGACGGTGATCAGCACGGTCCTCCAGATGGCTTTCCAGAAGCGCATGCTGGTGAGGGCTTCCCAGTAGCCGTCGAACCAGTGCCAGTGGTTGTGTGCGCCCCAGACCGTGTCGCCGGAGAGCGGTGACCAGCTCGTGAAGCCGATGTAGATCGCTACTGCGGCCGGGAAGGCAATGATGAAGAGGAGATAGAGCCGGCTCGGGAGGACGAGCGCCTCTTTGACCCATCCCTCACTGCGGCCGCCGAAGTCCAGCAGGCGCCTGCGTGGCGCCTGCTGGACGTCTACGTCGGATGTATGTGCCTCCATCCTGCTCGATAGACCCCGTGTTTCTTGTGAGGTTAGCGCACCTTCCTTGTCGTTTGGCTATGTAGGCGTCGGCTCGTCGACCACCGGCGGGAACGCCGTTTTCAAGCTCGCCCAGCCTTCTGCCTGACTCTCCGTCCCGAGTTCCTCGGTGATCTTGTTCCAGCGATCCTCGAGGTTCTTCATCGCGTCTGCTGACGACTGCTGATCGGTGAGGTGCTTCTGGAGCTCCTCGTCGAGCGCCTGACGGTAGGAGATGCCGCCGCGGAGCGTGATCGGCGGGCCCGTTCGCGGGATGATATCGCCGAACTTCTCGAGCGGCTGCTCGCCGTACCCGACTGCGACGAGCGGGTCGTCGAGCGAGTACGTGTGGTGTGGATCCTGGTATCCGGCCAGGTTTCCTGTCAGCCAGGTGTAGACACGCGCCCCACCCGCCCACTGGAGGAACAGGTAGGCGGCCTCGTGGCGCGACGAATCGGCGAAGGCGTTCACGCCGTAGCTGATGTTGAAGAACACGATTGGCCTCCGGATCAGAACCCCGTCGACGATTCGGCCGGGCGAGACTTCCGTCTCGAGACCGGCGATGAACGGGAAGTCCGGATCGCTGCGGAACAGCTTGGTGACGTTGGGGAACGTACCACCCATCAGGCCCTGGCCCTGGCCCATGAGCTGATACTGCGCGAGCCAGTCCTTCGTCAGCGCGCCGGGCTCAGACCACTGGAGCGAGCGCTTGTGCTCGTCAGCCGCGTTGATGCCCACGGCGTTGTTGACGTTCGCCGACATGTCGTCGTTGAAATAGACCATGTTCGGGTTCATCGACGGTACGAAGCGCTGCTGCCAGTTGACGATGCCCCAGAACACGGCCTTGCGCTCGATCGAGCCGAAGAACGGGTTCTGCAGGGTCTCGTCGCCGAGCTGCTCGCCGGCGTCTCGCGTGAAGAACTCCGCGACTTCGGCCTGCTCGTCCCACGTCTCTGGGAACCGGAGCTCACGGCCGTACTGATCCGCGAAATTGGCCTGCTCGGTGGGATGGTTGAAGAGGTCCACGCGGTAGGCGTTCGGCTGCGTGTCGTTGTCGAAGGCAACGAAGTACGTGCTGCCCTTGTACTTCGTGAACAGGTTCACGGTCGACTCGCCACCGGCGTAGCCGTAGGTGGGATCGAGCCATTGCGGCTCGTACTTCTCAACGAACTCATCAAGCGGTCGCAGGAGACCTGCCTCGGCAAAGTCGCCCTGCTCCTCGATTGCAGAAGTCACACAGTCGAAGCTGCCGTTCTGCGTCGCCGCGTTCTGGAGGTTGTCCTGGTACTCCTCCTCGGGCGTCGTCTCGACGAATTCGATCTTGATGCCTGTCTCTTCCTCGAACAGCTGGACGTGGGACGGTGCACCTTCGGGGAAGGGAGTCTCAAACTGCGGTCGCGCGAAGTTCAGCACCTGGATGACGAGCGTGTCCGGAGCCGTCCCTGCTTCGACCATCTCGCGAAGCGCGAAGATCGCGCGGCCTTCCTCTGAGTCGAGCGGATACTGGTAGCGCTCGGCCCCGTCGAAGCCCGTCGGGCCCCCGTACATCCCCTCCGCGAGACCGTCATGAAGCGGCGCGGCCTCGGGCGGAGCTTTGGTCGGTGCCGGCTCTTCGGTCGGGGCAGCTGGCTCGGCGGGTGCCGGTTCAGGTGCCGGTTCAGGAGCTGGTTCCGGCGCCGGCTCTGCGGGCGGGGCAGGTTCGGCGGAATCGTCGTCTCCGCCGCAGGCTGCAAGGAGAAGGCCGAAGCTCGTTGCGCCCGCACCGGCGACGAAGGCCTTTCGGCTGACCTTCTTGCCGAGAATCTCCTCGCTCGGGAGCTTCTCTTCCATTCTCTTCAAACGTTTCTTCATTGGCTCACTCCTCCAAAACGAGACGACAGACCCGAGAAAGAACAGTCACTTCCCTCAAGTGCTCGAGGAAAGCATGAAAACGTCCTACAACCTCCTCTTCTCCTAGTCAAGGCGAAAGCACGAGCGTGCCTCGCCGTGCGCACACCGTTCCGAACACCCGAACAGCACGCGTATATATCAGCCCCCTTTCTCCTTGTCCAATTCCTTCGAGTGCCACGGGAGTGTGCTTCAACCAATCGACTACGACCGCCGATCTACTCGCGGTCTCGACTATTTGACGATGCTCGGCCGAGGTTGTTAGCGTGCCTCGAGTGTTCGGAACAGTGGACCAGTCAGCGGAACAGTCGCCGCCGGCCGCGGGCCACGTGGCACCGCAGGTTCGGCCGGTTCGGCGCGGAACGCTTCCCGCCTCAATCGCCGAGCAGCTCCGCGACCAGATCAGGCGTGGCCAACTCCGTCCCGGGGATCAGCTCCCTGGCCACCGCGAGCTCGCGGCGAGCTTCTCGGTGAGCGTCGGCTCGGTGCGCGAGGCGATCAGCATGCTCGTCAGCGAGGGTCTCGTTGTTACCCAGGCCGGTCGCGGAACGTACGTCGCGGCCGACGTGGCGGAGCCGCCCGGGGTGCTCCCGCCGCCGCCTTCGCGTCCGCTCGAGGCGGACGAGGTTGCGGAGTTGACCGAGGCGCGCGAGGTGATCGAGTCAGAACTTGCGGCTATGGCGGCCGAACGGGCAACCCCGGCTCAGGTTGCCGATCTGGAGGCGGCTCTGAAGGGCATGGAAGCGGCGGCCGCCGATCCGATCAAATACGGCGAGGCCGACGTCGAGTTCCACCTGGTGCTGGCTCGCGCCTCGGGCAACCGGTACCTGCTTCAAGCGATGGTCGACGTCCGCTCTCTTCTCCGCCAGGATATGGAACTCGGCGCCGAGGCGGCAATCCGACGGTTTGGCGATCTGCAGTACAGCGTCGATTCGCACCGCAAGCTCACGGCAGCTGTCAAGAAGGGGGAAGCGGACGCGGCGCGCGACGTGATGCTCGAGATGGTTCGCCGAAACCACGAGTTCGTCCTTGCGCTCTACGCGCTCGGGTCTGAGACGTCGTCGAGTGCTGCAGGCTAGCAACCGTGTTTGACGGGCTCTTGAGGGGAGACGGAGATGGCCTGGGATAGCGTCCACCTGTTCACCTGCCGGACTGCGGTGAACTACGGCTTTGGCGCCTCCGAAGCGATCGGTGATCAGCTAACGGCGCTCGGAGTGACCAGGGCTCTCGTCGTTTCCGATCCGGGAGTGGCCGGCGCCGGGATCGTCAAGCAGATCGTCGGTCAGATCCACGAGGCCGGCGTCGCGACGGAGGTGTACGACCAGACGGAACCGAATCCGACCGTTCAGAACGTTCATGCGGCTGCCGAGCTCTATGCCGCGCAGGGATGCGATGGGCTCGTTGGCGTCGGGGGCGGTAGCTCGATGGACGGGGCAAAGGGCGCGGGGGTCATCGCGACGAACGGCGGTCACATCACCGGTTATGCGGGGAGAGACCAGGTCCCCAACGACATTCCGCCCCTGATCTGCATCCCGACCACGTGTGGAACCGGCTCTGAGGTGACAGGAGTCTCGGTGATCTCGGACGTCGAGGATCACTTCAAGGCGGTGCTCTCGTCTCCACGGCTCTGGGCCCGAGTTGCCATCGTCGATCCGAATCTCGTTCTATCGGCTCCGCCCGGCGTCATCGCAGCGACCGGGGCGGATGCCCTGTGCCATGCGGTCGAGTCGTTCGTCAACCGCGGCTCGGATCCGCTGCTCGATTCGATCAACATCGCGGCCATTCGCATGATTGGGGCCAACTTGCGCCCAGCGGTCGAGAGTCGAGACCGCGATGCCATCGGCCAGATGTCCCTGGCGAGCACGATGGCGGGAATCGCCTTCAACATGAACGCAAACGCGATCGTCCACGCGGCGTCCACTCCGGTGACGGCTCACCACGAGGTGCCGCACGGCGTGGCAAACGCCATCTTCATGCCGGCGGGGCTCGACTTCCTCCGCCCGGCGTGTGAGGAGAAGTATGCCGAGGTAGCCGAGGCGCTCGGCGAAGATGTCTCCGGTCTCGACGAGTCTGAGGCGGCAGAGCGTGGTGTTCAGGCGATCCGTGATCTGCTCCGCGATGTGGGACTGCCGGCATCGCTCCGTGAGTTCGGTATCGATCCGTCTGACCTGGACATCCCCAAGCTCGTGGCGGACGCGATGAAGAGCCGAAACATCGCAACGAATCCGCGACCGGTCACGGAAGACGATCTCGCCGAGCTCTATCGCGTGGTCGGCGGGTAGCGGCCAAGGGAGCGGCGGCAAGCCGGAAACGACAAGCGAGGATGACAGGTAGGACGAATGAGGATTTCAGAAGTCAAGACTCATCTGGTGGACGCACCGATACCCGAGGAGCATCGGGTTCGGAGCGGGGCGGGCTACAAGCTGGCCCGACAGGCGGCCTTCGTCGAGATCAAGACCGACGAGGGCATCTCAGGCTACGGGCCGTGTTCATTCGGAAGTGCGTCGCTCGATCTCGGATCTGTGGCGTCGATGATCGACAACACGTTCGCGGCAGCTCTAGTGGGTGAGGATCCCCACCGGATCGAACACATCTGGGACAAGATCTACTACGGCTCGATCGTCCGCGTCCACGGGTATCGAGGAGTCGGCGTCGCCAGTCTCTCGGCCATCGACATCGCCCTCTGGGATATCAAGGGCAAGGCGCTCGGGGCTCCGATCTACGAGCTCCTTGGGGGGGCGGTCACGGATCCGGTTCCCGCCTACTCGAGTTCCGTCTACTGGGCTCCGCCTGGCGAGGCCGCCGCACAGGCACGCGATTTCGTCGAGCGAGGCTTCAGGGCCTTCAAGGTGAAGGTCGGGCTCGACGTCGAGAACGACATCGCCTCGCTCCATGCGATTCGCGAAGAGGTCGGCTACGAGGTCGACATGATGGTCGACGCAAATCAGTGCTACACGCGCCACCTCGCCCTTCGGGTCGGGAGGGAGTGCGAGAAGCTGAACGCAGTCTTCTTCGAGGAACCGCTCCCGATCGACGACGTCGAAGGACACGTCTTTCTCGCCGACAAGCTCGATGTTCGGATAGCGACGGGCGAGAACATGTACACGCGCTGGGACTTCATGCCGTTTCTGACGTCCGGCGGCATCCACGTCGTGCAGGCAGATGCCTCGCGGGTCGGGGGCATCAGCGAGGCGAAGAAGATCTTCGACCTCGCCGGGGCGTTCCATGTCCACGCGATACCCCACACGTTCTCGGACGCGTTGACCACACTCGCATCGCTGCATCTCGTCGCGGCGTCGACACATGCTCCGCTTATCGAGTACGACGCCACCTATAACCCGATCCAGACGGGGCTGGTCACGAATCCGCCCGAGGTTCACGACAGCGTCATCGAGCTCCCAACCGAACCGGGACTTGGCGTTGAGATCGACTGGGACTTCGTGCGCGATCACCCGTATACAGGGGAGATCGGAATCGGCGCAGGATCGAGACCGGCCTTCGGAGTCAGGAGCGAAGTGATCGCCGACCGCACCGCGACGTCACTCACCTAAGTCGCAGGAAACGATTTGAAGGCACTCGCCAAGCTCGCGCCAGGGCCCGGAAACGTCGGCCTCGCCGATCGAGAGCCACGCAGCGTTGGAATTGGCGAAGCGCTGCTCGAGGTGCGTGGAGCAGGCGTCTGCGGAACCGACCTCCACATCTTCGACGACGAATTCAAGACTGATCCTCCGGTGACAATGGGTCACGAAGTCTCCGGCGTGGTCGCCCAGGTCGGGGACGGTGCCGACGAAGGCCTCCTTGGATCGCGAGTCGTCGCTGAGACGTACTACTCGACATGTGGGGTATGCGAGTGGTGTCGGGGCGGCCGGACGAACCTCTGTCCCGAGCGGAAGTCGATCGGCTCGACTGTCGATGGCGCGTTCACGAGTTCCGTCGTCGTGCCGGCGCGCAACCTGCACGAGATTCCAGACTGGCTCGACGAGCACGCCGCCTCGCTTGCGGAACCCCTCGCGTGCGTCTGCCACTGTCTCTGTGATCCGGGGAAAGTCGTCGCCGGCGATCGAGTTCTCGTGACCGGCCCCGGGCCCGTCGGGCTCCTCGCAGCGCAGGTGGCCCGAACGCTCGGTGGAACCGTGCTCGTCACTGGTTTGGCCTCGGACCGCGTCCGACTTGGGAAGGCCGAAGAGCTTGGTTTCGACACTGCCTTGGCAGATGATTCGGATGCCATTCGCTCCTACACGGGCGGGCGCGGGTTCGACGTCACGATTGAATGCTCGGGGAGCGGAGGGGGCGCGGCGGCGTGCCTCAACTACCCGCGCCGAGGCGCACGGTACGTGCAAATTGGCGTGTTCGGAAAGCCCGTTACCGTGCCGCTCGATGGACTGTTCGAGCGCGAGCTCGTTGCGACCTCAGGCTTCGCCTCGACGCCGCGATCATGGCGACGCGCGATGTCGTTTATCGAGCACCGAAGCGTCGCGCTCGAGCCTCTGGTGAGCGAGGTCGTAGCGCTCGACGAGTGGGAACGTGTCTTCGAGGCCACACGGGCAGGACAGGGAGTCAAGTACGTATTCGACCCAAGGCTCTGACCGTGTCGCTGTGGCCTCTCCGGTAAGTACCCACCCCGCCTGTCCGGCTGCAAGCCGTCGCACAACCTTTTGCCGCGGGCAGAAGGCTGATCAAAAAG
>CAYTCZ010000064.1:0-22409 GCA_964436315.1 uncultured Gaiellales bacterium
CTGATCATCGTCGACGAGGACGCCTACGTTCACTACGTCGAAGGCTGCACGGCGCCGATCTACACCACCGATTCGCTGCACTCAGCGGTCGTCGAGATCATCGTGAAGGACGGCGGTCGCTGCCGGTACACGACGATCCAGAACTGGTCGTCGAACGTCTACAACCTGGTGACCAAGCGCGCAGTCGCGCATAAGAACGCCACCATGGAGTGGGTCGACGGGAACCTCGGCTCGAAGATCACGATGAAGTACCCGGCGATCTGGCTCATGGGCGAAGGGGCTCATGGCGAGGTGCTTTCGATCGCCTTTGCCGGCACGGGTCAGCACCAGGACGCCGGCGGCAAGGCGGTCCACGTCGCTCCGAACACCTCGTCGGTGATCAACTCCAAGTCGATCTCGAAGAACGGCGGTCGCGCCGGCTATCGAGGACTTCTCGAGGTTGCCGACGGCGCGAAGGGAGCGAAGTCGAAGGTCGTCTGTGACGCGCTGATCCTCGATGAGGAGTCGCGCTCCGACACCTATCCGTACATCCGCGTCGACGAGAACGAGGGCGTCTACACCGAGCACGAGGCCACGGTCTCGAAGATCGGTGAGGAGCAGCTGTTCTACCTGATGAGCCGTGGGCTTTCGGAAGCCGAGGCGAGCGCCATGGTCGTCTCGGGGTTCGTCGAGCCGATCACCAAGGAGTTGCCGCTCGAGTATGCGGTCGAGATGAACCGGCTGATTCAACTCCAAATGGAGGGCTCCGTTGGGTAACCCCACCCCGACCCGACACCGAGGAATATCGTGGCTCCTCTGAAGAAGAAGGGGGTTCACGGAGGAAACATGATTTGCTCGTGGGGGAACCCCTGGTTCCCCCCCGTACCCCCTCCTCCAAACCCGAAGAAGGGGGTTCACGGAGGAAACACGGTTTCCCCCGTGCTCCGAAACATGGTTTCCCCCCTGAGAGAGATGGAGGGGTCGGTTGGCTAAGGCAACGGCGGCCCCGGGTGTTTCGGGAGAGGCCCTGCGGGGCCTTTCTCGTGAGGACGCGCTCGAGCTCTATCGCGATCTCGCGCTTCCGACGACGAAAGAGGAGCACTGGCGCTTCACGGATCTCAGCGGCTTCGATCCTGATGCCTTCGATCCCGCGGCGACCACGTCCGGAGGAGGCGCATCGGAGTCGATGCTCGAGCTCGAGACGGCCGCGACGGCGTTCGCATCGGAGGCGGGCGTCGAGATCGTGGATGCACCTCCTGGCGTGACCTTCGAGCCTCTCGTCGACCACGAGCTCCTCGGCGAGCTCGTCGTGACGGGCGACAAGTTCACGGCCCACAATGCGGCCTTGTGGAAGCACGGCCTGCTCGTCCACGTGCCAGAGGGTGCCGAGTTCGAGAAGCCGCTGTACGTGCGAATCTCGAGCTCTGCAGCGAACAGCGCACTCTTCTGGCGGCTGCTCGTCGTGGCCGAAGAGCGGAGCCGGTTCTCGGTCATCGAGGAATATGTCTCAGAATCGCCCGACCTCGTCGCCTATACGAACGGAGCGGTCGAGCTCTTCGTGGGCAAGGGCGCGAAGCTCGAATACGTCTCGATCCAGAACCTCTCGCGCGAGACGTGGCACTTTGCCTCTCACCACGCGCGCGTCGATCGAGATGCGGAGCTCGACTGGGTCGCCGGTGGCTTCGGAGCCAAGAAGGGGAAGGTCTGGGTTCAGAACGATCTAGCGGGTCAGGGTGCAACATCGAGGGTCACCGGCGCGTACTTCGCCGACGGAACCCAGCACATGGACTACGACACGTTCCAGGAGCACATTGCCCCGAGTACAACCTCTGACTTTGCGTTCAAAGGTGTGTTGCGGGACCGGTCGACTGTTGTCTGGCGAGGCATGATCAAGGTAGAGAAAGATGCTCAGCAGACCAACGCGTACCAGGAGAACCGGAATCTCATCCTCTCGCCAACGGCGCACGCCGACTCGATCCCAGGACTGGAGATCGAGGCCAACGATGTCCGATGCACCCACGGGGCGACCAGTAGCCCGGTCAACCAGGACGAGCTCTTCTACTGCATGGCACGAGGGCTGCCACGCGGTGAGGCGGAGCGACTCATTGTGCGGGGGTTCTTCCAGGATGTTCTCGATCGGATCGAGTTGCCCCCGGTCCGGCAGGCGCTCACCAACGCGCTCGAAGCACGCATCCCGGCGGCTTAACCGCCAAACAACATCGGAGGCTCATGGCCCGGTTCACTGAGAGGCTTCGCCGAGAGGCCGAACCGCTGTGGACCGCGCAGTTCGAGCATCCGTTCATACGAGGGATAGCCAACGGAACTCTCGATCCGGAGCGGTTTCGCCATTACATCCGGCAGGACTATCTGTTTCTCATCGAATACGGGCGGCTCTTGGCCCTCACCTCCGCCCGGGCGCCGACTCTTGAGCTTCAGACGCGAGCTGCCGAACTCACGCTCGATGTGCTGAAATCTGAAATGGATCTCCATCGGGCGTTTGCAGCCGAGTGGGGGGTGTCGACCGAAGAGTTGGAGGCCGAGACGATGGCCCCGACAACCCGTGCCTACACGGACTTTCTCCTCCGAACAGCATCGCTCGGAGACTTCGCGGAGCTGATGGCCGCACTCCTGCCGTGCATGTGGGGCTACAGCGATCTTGGCCGCCGACTTGCTGAGGATAATCCGGCTGACGAACCCCGCTACGCTCGGTGGATCGAGATGTATTCAAGCGACGAGTTTGCAGAGTTGGCCAACTGGTGCAGAGAAGTGACCGACCAGGTCGCCGAAGACGTCGGAAATCAGGGCCAAGAGCTCATGCTCTCCGCGTTTCTCGAGTCCAGCCGGTACGAAGGTGCTTTTTGGGAGATGGCCTGGAGGCTTGAGCGACCGATTTGACACGGCGGACGGTTACAACCCGCTGACCGAAGAAGAGACGGTCGCAGACTCGACGCTGCCCGATCTCGCCGGACTGACGGGAGCGGAAGCCGAGCGGCGGCTTGCGGAGCGGGGGCCCGTCGAGCCGCCGCCGTCGAGCCGCACCTACGCGAGCATTGTCCGGCACAACGTTTTCAACGTCTTCAACTTGATCCTCGCCATTGCCGGGATCATCACGCTCATCTTCGGAGACGCGCGTGACGCGCTCTTCCTGGTGATCCTGCTGGCCAACATCACCATCGGGCTGGCGCAGGAGATCAAGGCCAAGCGGGCGCTTGACCGACTCGCGGCGCTCGTCGCGCCTGCCGCCGTGGTGATTCGGGACGGCGCGCCCTACGAGGTCCCGGTCGAGGACGTCCTCGTCGGCGACCTCGTCCAGGCGAAAGCGGGCGATCAGATCATTGCCGACGGCGAGGTGGTGGCAAGCGAGACCTTCTCGCTCGACGAGTCGATTCTGACCGGCGAGTCTCGGCCGGTGAAGCGGATGCGCGGCGACGAAGTTCGGTCCGGGTCGTTCGCAGTCGAGGGTTACGGCTACTACACGGTCGAAGCCGTCGGAGCCGATAGCTATGCGGAGCGCATCGCGGGCGAAGCACGAACCTTCCGCCATCCGCGCTCGCCGCTCGAGCGGGCTGTCAGCCGGCTTCTCTTCGCACTCATCGCGGCGATGGTCGTGTTCGGCGCTATCCTCACCGGCTCTCTGATCCAGCACGACAGAGAGCAAAACGAGGCCGTCGAAACTGCGGTGGCTGCGGCCTTGACCCTGGTTCCGGAGGGGCTGATTCTGCTGGTCAGCCTGACCTTCGCCGTCTCGGCATTGCGGATGGCGCGCCGCGGTGCACTTGCCCAGCAACTGAATGCCATTGAATCTCTGGCCTCAGCCGAGATCGTGTGCCTCGACAAGACCGGGACGTTGACCGAGCCTCGGCTGCGCGTGGTCGATCTGATTCCGGCGCCGGAGTGGAACCCCGAGAGTGTGGCTGACGCGCTTGGTCGCTATGCGGCAAGCTCGCCGAGTCCAAACGCAACGCTCGAGGCGATCGCAGGCGCCTTTCCGAGTGAACCTGACTACATCGAAGCGGAGATCCCCTTCTCGTCACGACGCCGTTGGAGTGCTCTGCGGCTCGGGTCGACCAACTACGTGATGGGTGCCCCCGAACTCTTCTCGCTCGGATTCCTTGCCGACCGAGCGCAAGACGAGGCTCGCGCCGGTCGGCGCGTGGTCGCCCTCGGAACGACGTCAGGTCGAGTGGTCGAAGAGCGTTTTCCGTCGGAGTCGACATTGCTTGGAGTCGTTGTCCTGGCCGAAGAGCTCCGTGACCAAAGCCGCGAGACGGTCGAGTACTTCCTGAACGAAGACGTCGAGCTCAAGGTGATCTCGGGTGATGCTCCCGAAACCGTCGCGTCGATCGCCGAGGACGCCGGGATTCCCCTCAAGGCTCCTCCCGTGGACGGGACGCAACTGCCGACGGACGAGCAGGAACTCCAGGAGGTGGCTCTCGCTTCGACCGTCGTGGGCCGTATCTCTCCCGAGGGCAAGCGAAGCTTCGTCCAGGCGCTCAATGACGCCGGCAAGTACGTGGCCATGGTCGGGGACGGCGTGAACGACGTTCCTGCGCTCAAGAGCTCGAAGCTCGGGATTGCCCAGGCAAGCGGCTCGCAGATGGCGAAGACCGTTGCCGATGTCGTGCTCGTGCACGGCGACTTCGCGTCGGTCCCTCCGATGGTGAACGAGGGGCGCAAGATCCTTCGCAACCTCCAGCGTGTCTCGAAGCTCTTCGTGACGAAGTCCGTCGTTGCAGCATTCCTCATTCTCACCGTCGGACTGGTGAACGAGGAGTTTCCGTTCCTCCCACGGCACCTGACGCTGGCGGCTGCGGTCGCCGTCGGGATTCCAGCCTTCTTCCTTGCTCTTGCCCCAAGCAAAGGCGCGTGGAAGCCCGACAACTTCTTACGCGACGTCGCCCGGTTCTCTGTGCCCGCGGGAACCGCCATGGGGCTGGGGGTCGTGTCCGCCTACCTCTTCGCTCTCAACGTTGCCAACATGGAGCTGATCGAGGCCAGGACCGTCGCGACATCGGTCCTGACCGTTATCGGCCTCTACCTCATCGTCGTCCTCGAGGCCGGGAGTCGAATTCGTAGCGCAGCCGTCGGCGGTCTGGTCGCCGTTCTATTCGCTCTGTATCTCCTCGCCCTCGTTCTACCCTTCACGAGGGAGTTCTTCGAGCTCTCGACGCCAAACGTCGGGATCATCTTCATCTCGGCAGGCGGAGTCGCACTTTCGATCACCGGCCTCTGGCTCACCGGTGATCGGTTCATCCCGGGTCGCGCGGCTAACATGGATGCGTGAGCGAAATGGCCTCCGTTCCAACTCTTGATGCCCGAAAACTCCGCGCAGATTTCCCTGCGCTCGAGCAGACGATGCACGGGAAGCCGCTCGCGTTTCTCGACTCGGCAGCCTCGTCGCAGAAGCCGGGACAGGTCCTCGACGGGATGCACGATTTCTACGTCCACTCCTACGCGAACGTCCACCGTGGTGTCTACGAGCTGGCTGCCCGGGCGACTGAAGGTTACGAAGGTGCCCGCGAGAAGGCGCGCGAGTTCATCAACGCCGAGTCGACCCGCGAGGTCATCTTCACGCGGAGCGCGACGGAAGGGCTGAATCTCGTCGCCTACTCGTGGGGGCTCGACAACCTCGGTCCAGGCGACGTTGTCCTGGTGACCGAACTCGAGCACCACTCGAACTTCGTTCCCTGGCAGTTCATCGCAGACAGGACCGGAGCCGAGTTTGCTGCGATCCCGTTCGATGATTCGGGAGAGCTCATGCTCGATGCGCTCGACGACATCGAGCAGCGAGGGCACGTGAAGGTCGTTGCCGTCAACCTCATCTCCAACTCGCTCGGCACGGTCAACCCCGTCGAGCAGCTCGAGACGTGGGCCCACCAGCGCGACGCAGTGGTGGTAGCCGACGCCTCGCAAGCGGCTCCACACCGACCCCTCGACGTTCAGGAACTGGGTGCCGACTTCGTTGCGTTTACCGGTCACAAGATGTGCGGCCCAAGCGGCATCGGCGTTCTCTGGGGTCGGCAAGTCTTGCTCGAACGGATGCCGCCGTTCAACCTCGGCGGCGAGATGATTCGATCGGTCTCGCTCGAGCGGACGACGTGGAACGAGCTTCCTCACAAGTTCGAGGCCGGGACGCCGGCAATCGCTGAGGCATACGGTCTCGGTCTTGCGATCGACTATCTGAATGCAGTCGGGCTCGACGCGATCGAGCGTCACGAGCACGAGCTGACGGTGTACGCGATCGAGCGGCTGAGCGAAGTGCCAGGCGTTGAGGTCCTTGGTCCGCCCGCCGAGCGGCACAGCGGCATCGTCTCCTGGACGATGGAGGGCATCCATCCGCACGATGTCGCCCAAGTCCTCGACTGGGAGGGCGTCGCGGTCCGCGCCGGGCATCACTGTACCGAGCCGGCGATGCGGCGCCTTGGAATCACGGCGACAACGCGGGCAAGCTTCTACCTGTACTCGTTGCCGGAGGAGATCGATCAGCTCGTCGCCGGTCTCCACAAGGTCCGCGAAGTCTTCAAGTGAAGTGACCTACGACGAGCTGTACCGAGAGGTCATCCTCGACCACTACAAGAACCCACGCGGTCATGGGGCGATCGAGAGTCCTGATGCCGAGGCGGAAGGCCAGAATCCTCTGTGCGGCGACGAGGTGACGATCTACGTCTCGCTCGATGGGGAGACGATCGATGAGGTCCGTTTCGAGGGCCGCGGATGCGCGATCAGTCAGGCGGCGACATCGATGCTCACCGAGATGGTCGGAGGCCGATCCGTCGAGGAGGTCGCCGGCATGCCGAAGGATGAGTTGCTCGAGGAGATCGGCATCCCACTAACACCCGTCAGGCTCAAATGCGCCTTGCTCGGCCTGGGAGTTCTCAAGGTGGCACTCCACCGGGCGAAGGGAACGCCGCTGCCCGAGGAGTGGGCGGGCCTCGATGAGCTCGAGCTGAAGTAGGTCCTAGTGGCAGAGGTGGTTGTCTGCTCGGTGGACGAGCTTCTTCCAGGCGAAGTCAAGATCGTCTCGGCCGGTTCCGAGTTGGCGATCGGCGTGTACAACGCCGGCGGCGAGTTCTACGCGATTGAGGATCGCTGCTCCCATGACGACGGCCCGCTTGCCGAAGGCGACTTCGAGGAGGACGAGTGCGTCGCGGTTTGTCCGCGCCACGGCGCGCGTTTCGACATCCGAACCGGCAAGCCGCTCTCGTTGCCCGCGTACCTTCCGGTTGACACCTTCGAGGTCAAGGTCGAGGGTGGCGTCGTGAGCGTCATCGTGCCTGACTGACCGAGCCCTCTGATGCTCGACGCCCAGGTTCGCTCCGTTCTCACGCGACTCGAGGAACAAGACCGAGACGAGCGCGAGCGAGGTCTGTCGGCGAGCGAGCGGTCGAACGCGGTTGAGCCCTCCACAGGGCGCTTCCTCTTCTCGCTCGTCTCGCCGAACGGGGCGTGCTCGGTTCTGGAAATCGGCAGCTCGCGGGGTTACTCGTCGATCTGGCTTGCCGCCGGCGCCCGATACCTTGGCGGTCGCCTCCTCGGCATCGAGCGTGATCCGGCCAGGGCAGCCATGTGGCGCGAGAACATCAGTGCGGCAGGCCTGGACGATTGGGCCGACCTCGCCGAGGGTGAAGCCCAGGAGATTCTCGCGAGCCTCGATGATGCCTTCGACGTCGTTTTTCTCGACGCCGCGAAGAGCGAGTACGAGGAGCTCTTCGAGCTCGCACTTCCGCTCGTCGAGCCGGGAGCGCTGATCGTTGCCGACAACGTCCTGTCGAATGCTGACACCCTGAGTTCGTATAGCGAAGCGAGGCAGTCGGATCCGCGACTCTCGAGTGTCACAGTGCCGCTGGATCGCGGGCTCGAGCTCACGGTGGTTCTGTCACGTCAGTCCTGATCCTTCTTTGGCCTGTGCGAAGACCTCTCGCTTCGCTGCCAGGCTGGTGGCGAAGGCCGGCTTTGCCGGCCGTGAGCGCCAGCCGTCCAGCGAGGCGAGAGAAGACAAGGGGGCCCGGAGGCCCCCTTGAGCAGTAAATCGCCTGGAGTAGTAGGGGCGCTTAGGGTGTCCCCCACGCTGGCTAGGCGATTCCCCTGAGGTCCGGGGACACGCCCCTACCGACGACTACCTCCACTGGCCACATCTAAATCACTCAACGCTGGACCACCTCCTTTCCGTGGTCTCCAGAGCATAGCCACGAGCGGACGATCGGGGCAACCAACCATTTAGGGGGTCCGAGTTCGCGTCTCTGCCGAGGACGGAATCTACTCGGCGTCCTCGAGTCCAGTAACGTAGCCTTGCTCCTGGTACGTCTCCGCGACGTCCTGGAGCATGGCCACGGACTCGAGGTTAACGAGCTGACCGAGGATCTGGAAGGCTGCCGCCGGGTCATCGGACTCAGTGGCCTCGAGAAGTTGCGACGAGATGTCAGTCAGGTCGTCGGAGAACATGCGGATGCTCTCGATCAGCTTGTCGTGCGCAGCCTCGATCTCCTCGGGAGGACTGACACCCTCGAGCCGATCCGCGAGCTCTCGCAGTTCGGTCTGCGCCTCCTCGATCTGCAGCTCGAGCTCCTCCGGACTTCCGGGATCTCCGAGGGACTCAAAACCCTCGGCAACCAAGCTGCCAAGAGCGGAGAGCTCTGCCTCGTACTCGGCCTTCGTGAGTCGGTCTCCGTCCGCCGAGTCGCCGTCGCCGTTCCCGTTCCCCCCGCAGCCGCCGACGCCGACGGCTACCAGAGCGAGGAGGGCGAGAATGACCGCCGCGGTTCTCATCAGCTCACGGCGAGTGAAAGCTGTTCCTCGAGTGAGATGGGGTCGATTCCGAAGGTCTCCACTGCCGGTGCAATGTTGCCGACGTTGTCCTCGAAGTCGAGCATCTTCAGTTGATCCCGCGTCAGCGGCGGTCGCGGCAGCCGCTCGAGGATCGATGCATTTACTCGTAGCAGGCCGAACGGGACATGAACGAGGGGTCGTTTCTTGCCAAGAGCTTTCTGGATGGCCTCAAAAAACTCGTTCCACGTTGGAGTGTCAGGTCCTCCGAGGTCATAGGTCTTTCCGACCGATTCCGACGTCGCGAGCGATTTGGCGAAGAACGCGGCGACATCGTCGACCCAAATCGGCTGGAGGCGGCGCGTCCCGTCGCCGGCGACCGGCGTCACCGGCAGCCAACGAACCTGGCGCACGAACATCGGCAGCACGCCGCCGTCGCGCCCGAACACGAAACTCGGCCGGAAGATGGTGAAATCAAGGCCGGACTGCTTAACGTGCTGCTCCATCGCCCACTTGGCGCTGTAGTAGGGCACCAGGTCCTTCGATCCTTCGTTCACACCGAGTGCGCTCATGTGGACGAAGCGCTGCACATCGGCGCCTTGGGCGGCTTCCAGCAGGGCGCTCGTTCCGCCGACCATGATTCGCTCGAAGTCGGACGGGCGGCCGGTGATGATCGCGACGAGGTGAATCACCGCCTCGCAGCCTTCGAGCACGGGGGGAAGCGTGTCGGGCTCGGTGACATCTCCGCGCGCGAGCTCGCAGCCCCACGCGGAGAGGTGTTCCGCTTTGCTCGGATCTCGCACGAGCACCCGGACCGGGCGATCTTCGGCACGAAGCGCGTGGACAATCCGGGTTCCGATGAAGCCCGTTGCGCCGGTGACGAGAATCACTCGAAGTTCTTCCAGTACCGGCTGGGCGTCGGGCCGTTTTGCCCCTGGTACTTCGAGCCGATGCCTGCGGCGCCGTATGGATGCTCGGCAGGCTCCGAGAGTTGAACGAACGAGAGCTGACCAATCTTCATTCCATAGAAGATCGTAATCGGCAGGTTGGCGACGTTCGAGAGCTCCAGCGTGACGTGCCCATCCCAGCCCGGGTCGATGAAGCCGGCCGTCGAGTGGATCAGCAGCCCGAGCCGACCGAGCGAGCTTTTCCCTTCGAGCCGCGCAACCAGGTCATCGGGAAGCGTGATCCGCTCGAGGGTCGAGCCGAGCACGAACTCGCCGGGATGAAGGATGAACGCCTCGTCCCCGTCGACCTCCACGAGTTCAGTGAGATCGTCCATCGGCTCTTTGACGTTGATGTAGGGGTACCGAGCGTTTCGGAAGACGCGAAAGTACCGGTCGACACGCACGTCCACACTCGAGGGCTGCAGGAGATCGTCCTCATAGGGATCGATTCCGATGCGTCCCTCGTCCAGGAACCGGCGAATCGTTCTGTCCGACAACACCATTCCAGTGGAGCACTATAGGGCTGCGAACATCCGCATGATCTCCCGATCGGATGGTAGGGCGACGTTTGATCGGATCCGATCAAACGTCTAGTACTGTAGCCGCGCTTTCCGCGCACGCCGATCGATCGCCAGCTGGATCAGCCGATCGAGGAGCTCGTCGTACGGGATGCCGGACGCCTCGAAGAGTTTCGAGTAGACGCTCGTTGCGGTGAAGCCGGGAATGGTGTTGAGCTCGTTGACGACGACCTCGCCGTCCTCGCGCACGAAGAAATCGACGCGGGCGAGACCCTCGCAGTCCGCGGCGCGAAACGCCGCGAGAGCGAGCTCCTGCACCCTGTGCGTCGATTCCGGTGAGATCCTCGCCGGAACGATGAGCTCCATTCCGCCCTCGTCGTACTTCGAGGCGAAGTCGTACCAGTCGTTCTTCAGCGGGACGATCTCGCCGGGCAGCGATGGGATCGGTTGCTCGTTCCCAAGGACGCTGCACTCGACTTCCATGCCCGAGATGTACTCCTCGATCAGGATCTTCTCGTCGTGATCAAACGCCTCCGCGGCTGCTTTGTCGAGCTCCGCGGGTTCACGGACGATGCTGATGCCGACACTCGAGCCCATGCGGGCCGGCTTGACCACGACCGGGAGGCCGAAAGGGCTCTCGACGGGCCCGGTGTCCCACTGACGGCGCGCCACGCTCTGTGCGACTGGGATTCCGTTATCGCGCATCACGGCCTTGAAGAGATCCTTGTCCATGCAGAGTGCGGAGGCCGTCACACCGCTGCCGACATAGGCGACGTCAGCGAGTTCAAGTAGACCCTGGACGGTGCCGTCCTCGCCGAAGGGGCCGTGGAGGATCGGTAGGAAGACGTCCACGTGAGCGAGGGACTCGAGCTCGCTCCCGAGAGCTGCCGGAAACACGCCGAGCGGGAACGGCGGGTCTTCGCTGGATCCGGCGCCACGTGACCCCTCGGCCGCCTGGGCAGCGATCGCAACTGCGATTCTCCATTGTCCCTCGCGTGAGATCTCGATCTCGTGGACGTCGTACCGCTCGGGGTCGAGAGCGGCGACGACCGAGCGCGCAGATGCCAGCGAGATGTCGTGCTCACTCGAGCGGCCACCCATGATCACGGCGACCCGGAGCCGACCAGCGGTCGGTGACTTGCCTATTGACCCTCTCCCTCGGGCGCAGGCTGTTCTTCAGGCGCAGGCGGTGGCTCTTCAGGCGGGGGAGGCGGTGGCTCAGGAGGCGGTGCGGGAGGTGGCTCAGGAGGCGGTGCGGGAGGTGGCTCAGGAGGCGGTGCGGGTTCAGGAGGTGGCTCAGGAGGGGCCTCGACGAACACACCTATCGCGATGGTCACTGTCGAGCCAGTTTCGGTCTCGGCTCCAGCACCGGGATTCTGAGCCAGAACGATGCCCACCTGGGCAGGATCAGAGGTTTCGATCTGCTGAACGGCGACGCCGAAGCCCGAGGCCTGCAGTGCGTTCTGGGCGGATTGCGCATCAGCGCCCAACACGTCCGGGACGGCCACGACATCTGGGCCTTCCGAGATGGAGATCTGCACCGTACCGCCAGAGGCGGCATCGGCACCTGGCTCTGGCGCCTGCTCGAAAACAGTGCCAATCGGCGCTCCGGACGGACCTCCGACGACGTTCACCTCGAAGCCTGCGTCGAAGAGGACCTGTTCTGCCTCGTCCTGAGTCAGGCCAATGACGTCCGGTACCTCCACGGTCTGCCGGCCCTTGGACACACGCACGATGATCTCGGTTCCGAGCGGGAGGACTTCGCCCGGTTTGGGATCTTGGCTCGACACCTCTCCTGGAGGACGAGTGTCAGAGAAGACATTCCGTCGGACAGCCACGAGCCCAAGCTCTTCGAGCCTTGCCTGAGCCTCCTCGAACTGGAGACCTTGGAGACGCGGGACTGTGACCGTCTCGACACCGGACGAGACCACAATCGTGACCGTGTCACCTTCGTCGAGTCGGGTCCCTGCCTCGGGATCTTGCGCCATCACCTCCCTCTCGGGCACGTCGGAGCTTGCCTCGGTCAGGATCTCGACGGCGAAGCCCAGATCCTCCAGGTTTTGAACGGCGAGGTCTTGCTCGAGGCCAATCACCAGAGGCACGCCGACCGGCTGGGTCTCCTCCAGTTCTCGCTGGATCTGAGTCCATACGTAGAAGCCGGCGATCGCGCCCGCAGCGACGAGGGCAATTACCAAGAGCCACGGGAAGACGCTCCGCCGCCTCGGTGGCCGAGGCGGCGGGCGATAGCCGTAGCCGACGGGTTTGGCCGGCGGCGGAGGTCGGCGCGGTGGTGTGGTAGGCGAATCGACAACTCGCGTCGGCGCCGAGGTCGCCGTGCGACTCGCCGCGGCCGCTCCAACCGCTGCACCGGCCAGAACTGCGGTCGCGGCCTCCGAGGTTCGCGCTGATACTGGAAGCCCGCTACCAACGTGAGCGAGTTCTTCCGAGAAGTCGTCCGCGCTCGTATACCGATCGGCCGGTTTCTTACTCAGAGCGCGAAGCACGATCAGATCGAGCTCCTCCGGAATTCCGGCGACGACCTCAGAGGGGGGCTTCGGAGGATCATTCAGATGCTTCATTGCAATCTCGACCGGCGTGTCACCGTCGAACGGAAGTCGCCCGGTGAGCATCTCGTAGAGGACGACTCCGACCGAGTACGTGTCGGATGCCGCAGTCACCGTCCCGCCGCGCGCCTGCTCCGGCGAGAGGTACTGCGCCGTTCCCATGATCGAGCCGACCTCGGTCATTTGCGATGCGCCGGCGCGAGCGATCCCGAAGTCCGTGACTGTCAGGCGCTCTTCCGCGCCCACGAGGATGTTGTGAGGCTTGATATCGCGGTGGATGATTCCGTTTCGGTGCGCGAATCGGAGTGCCGAGAGAATCTGTTGCGTGTACGCGACCGCCTTGGCTACTGGAAGTGGGCCGACGGTCCGGATGACGTCCTTCAGGCTTCGGCCCTCGATCAACTCCATCGCGATGTAGGGGTGGTTCTCGACCTCGCCGCGGTCGTAAATCGAAACGATGTTCGGGTGAGAAAGCGAGGCCGCCGACTCGGCCTCGCGACGAAACCGCTCTAGGAACGTGTCGTCCTGGGCAAAGCGCTCGTCGAGGATCTTGATGGCAACCTGTCGCCCCAGATCTTCGTCCTCGGCGAGGTAGACGCTGGCCATTCCGCCGGCGCCGAGCTTGCGAAGAATCCGATAGCGGCCGTCAAAAAGCGTGTCGATCAGGGGGTCGGGACGCGACATACAAGTAAAAGGCTAAGGATTCCCCGCAAGGGCTGCTTCCATGATCGCTCGCGCGATGGGAGCAGCGGTCGATCCGCCCGTGCCGGATTGGTTCTGAAGCGCGACTGCGACGGCAATCTGAGGCGACTCGGCAGGGGCGAAAGCGATGAACCACGTGTCGTTTTCTCCCGGCCTTCCTGTCTCCGCGGTCCCGGTCTTGCCAGCCACCGAAATGCCGCTGATTTGTGCCGCCGTCCCGGTGCCCGAGTCCACGACGCCACGCATCATGGCGGTAAGCTCGGCTGCCGTCTGTGGAGAGATTGCTCTTCTCAACTCCTCCGGTTTCGTGCGCGTCACAATTTTTCCATCCGGGTCGACGATTTCGTGGACTACGGTCGGTTTCATCACCACGCCGCCGTTCGCGACACCTGCCGCAACCATTGCCATTTGCAGCGGTGTTACGAGGAGTCGCTCTTGGCCGAAGGCAAGCCGTCCCGGATCAACGTCACTCGAGTGTTCCGGCGTAAACAGGCTTCCGTCGTTGTAAAGACCACTTGGTTCGCGCTCTGAGGATGGCGTATCGAGCGGAGGATCGTCGTAGAAGCCGAACTGTCTTGCGTAGTCGAGAATCGGCTCTGGACCGAGCTCCTTCCCAATTTCGCAGAAGACGGAGTTGATCGAGTTCTGGAGTGCGGTCGACAGGGTGACACGGCCGTAACCGGTCGGAACCCCCTGGTCTGAGTAGTTGTAAACGCGCTCGCCGTACTCCATGCAATATCCGGGATCGTCAAAAACGCTCTCGGGCGTAAATGCGCCCGTATCGAGTGCGGCTGCCGCCGTGACCACCTTGAAGATCGAGCCTGGAATGTAAAGGCCGGCGGTGGCCCGATTCAGGAGCGGAGCGCTCGGCTCGCAAGGTGCTCCCGGAGCCGTCCTCGCCCGCCCGTAATTGTTCTCGATGTCGTTCGGATCGAAAGTGGGAGCCGAAGCGATGGCGAGCACCCGTCCCGTCGCCGGCTCGATCGCGACTGCCGCCCCGCAAAGTCCCTCGAGTCGATCTGCGGCGACCTGCTGAACGCGGGGCTCGATCGTCGTGACGACGGCGTTCCCCTCGTGTGTGAGGCCCTGCAGTCGATCGAGCGTGCGATCGAGGACGCTGCCGAGATTCGAGTTCGACCCGGTCAGGAAATCGTTGAGCGAGCGCTCGATGCCGGCCTGAGATTTCGAGAGGGTCGAATAGCCAATGGTATGTGGTACGAGCTCGCGGGCCGGATAGCGGCGCAGGTACCACGTGCGTCCCTGAACCTCTCGTCGCCGATTCGTGGCGAGCTGCGTCTGGCCGTCTGCCGCGTAGATGTTCCCGCGCTTGATCGTCACCTGGCGAACCACGAGGTTCGGGTTGTCCTGGCGGGCCTCGAGGTCGGGAGCTCTCCAGAGCCAATACGTGGACATGCCGATCAACGCGACGAGCAACACGACCATTACCAAGAACAGCCGTCGGATCGCGGCGTTCATACGCGCCTCTCCCTGTTGACGCGGTTCGAGACCATGAGAAGCAGGGCGAGCAGCAACGAGTTGGCCACGATCGACGAGCCACCGTAGGAGACGAACGGGAGCGTGATTCCCGTGAGCGGGATGAGCCCGCTCACCCCACCGACGATGATGAAAGCCTGAATACCAATTGCCGCAGTGAGGCCGGCGGCGAGCAGCTTCGAGAAACTGTCGTCCGCCTGTAATGCGATTCGGAATCCCTGGTAGACGAAGAGGATGTAGAGCATCACGAGCGCGGCAGCCCCCGCCAACCCGAGCTCCTGAACGAACGCCGAGTAGATGAAATCGGTCTCGAGGAACGGGATGTACGTCTCCCCGTCCTCGCGAAGCAGGACGCCACGTCCGAGGCCGGATCCGAAGACGCCGCCGCCTGAGATTGCGTACAGCGACTGGACGAGCTGAAAGCCGTCACCGAACGGATCGCTCCAAGGATCGAGCCAGACCGAGACTCGACTCTCGACGCGAGGAATTACCTGATACAGACCGTAGGCGCCGGCGACGAACAAGCCGACTCCTGCGAGGACGTACTGCCAGCGACTCGTGGCGACGTAGAGCATCGAGAGGAAGATGGCGAAGTAGAGGAGAGCTCCGCCCAGATCGTTGGTCTGGAAGAGAACGAGCATGGCGCCGCCCCAGATCAGGAGCAGCGGGCCGAAGTGTTTTGGTGACGGAAGGCCCTGCGAGAGCATCTCGCGGTTGTCGCGCAGATAGCCCGCCAGGAAGACGACGAGGAGCACCTTTGCGAACTCGCCTGGCTGAAAAGCGGCCGATCCGATGCGAACCCACAGTGAAGCCCCGTTGATCGTCGCTCCGATCAGAGGTAACGCCGGCAGGATCAGGAGTACGAGCGCGACGACGCCGAGGGTGTACTTGTAGGTATCGAGCTTCCGGTGGTCCCGAAGGAACAGGACTGCGAGGGCGAAGACCACGAGCCCGACGACGACCCAGAGACCCTGGCGGAAGGCCCGGTCCGGATCAATCCGGTAGATCATCGTCAGGCCGATTGCCGTCAGAAGTCCTGCCAGCGGCAGGAGATATGGGTCGGCGTACGGGAGCGCGATCCGAAGAATCAGGTGGGCGAGCAGGTAGAGGCCGAGGAAGAACCCGGCGTACGAGAGCGATGCAGTCGAAAGAACCGACTCACGGGCGATGAAGACGCTGGCGAAGCCGACGACCGTCAGCAGGCCGACCGCGATGAGGTTGAGAAGTTCTCGATTGCGAAGGCTCACGCGAACCCCGGGGGCGCTTAGGGAAGGGCCTCGTCCTCGTACAGCCGCACTCGGTCGCGCGCCTCCGAGTAGCTGAGGAGATCGTGGTCTAACAACTCGGCCCGCTCTGCCGGAGAGAGCTGGTAGGTCTTCACCCGACTCACGTACCGTGCTCGGTAGAGGTCGATCCCCCCTCCGATCTCCCATGGCACACCCTGGTAGATCGCGATGTTTCCGTCTTCGTCGGCCCCGACGAAATTCGCGCGGGACAGTCCCCAGAACGCTCCGGCAAGGGCGAGGGCACAGATCATGACGATGCCCACGACTGCCGCGATCGGCATCCCCCATCCCCGCTGATCGTCCTCGCTTCGCGGTAGCGGATACAGAGGTCCGCGAATGACTCCCTGGGCCTGCGTACGAGAGTGCGGATGCTCGAGGTCCTCCCAGTCGGTGACCTCGACGTGGCCATCCGTGGCGGCGTGGTCATCCTGCTTCGCGGCTTTGAATGCTGCGGGGACCTCGACGCCGACGAGCGTCTCCTCCAGGTCATGGTTGCTGAGCACCGCGTGCCCGTTCTCGGTTTTCTCCGAGTCTGACTCGCCGTCGAGGCGAAAGAGGACTGCGGTGATGTTGTCTTCACCGCCACCGCGATTCGCCGCGTCGACAAGTGCCTTTGCCGCGGCGTCAAGGGAATCGCTCTCGGCGACGAGCGCGAGGATCTGGCCATCTTCGACCATCGTCGTGAGACCGTCCGAGCAGAGAAGCACGACGTCGCCAGCGCGCGACTCGATCGACAACGTGTCGACCTGGACGTCGGTGTCGGTTCCGAGTGCCCTCGTAATCAGCGACCGTTGCGGGTGCGACTCGGCCTCTTCCTGCGTTAGTCGCCCGCTCCGCATGAGGTCGGCAACGAGAGAGTGATCCTGCGTGAGTTGATCCAGGGCTCCCTCGCGCAGGAGATAGGCGCGGGAATCGCCGACGTGTCCGATCGCAACCTGGTTTTCGGCGACGAGGGCAGCGGTGATGGTCGTCCCCATCCCCGACGCTCCGGTGTCGCTCTTGGAACGCTCGTAGATTCTCTTGTTGGCCTCCTGGATGATGGCCGCGACGCGTTCTTCAGGATCGAGGTCGTCGGCGGCGTGGAACTCGTGAAAGACCTCGATCGCCAGTTGCGATGCGATCTCGCCGGCCCGCGCTCCACCCATTCCGTCGGCGACTGCGAATAGCGGAGGCTCGAGGATGAACGAATCTTCGTTCCTTCGGCGCTTGCGTCCGGCGTGAGTACGGGCGGCGGTCTCGGCGAGTGTCATCGTTCGAATCGGAGCTCCGTCTGGCCGACGCGAAGCAGATCGCCGTTCGAGAGGAGACGACGTCCTTCGACCCGCTCCCCGTTCACGAGCGTCCCGTTCGTCGAACCGAGGTCCGAGACCCAGACGCCGTCCCGGCCGGCCTCGATTCGTGCGTGATGTCCTGAGGCGTACGCGTCCTCCTCGAGAACCAGCGCGTTCTCGTTGGATCGTCCGATCGTGATCGGCACGGGTCCGACGTTGTACGTGACCCCCGCCTGAACCGCGGTGCTCTCAGTGACGACCAGACGCGCAGGTTTACCGTTGCCGTTGCGCGGTGTCGGCGGCGGCGGCGGTTGGCTCCCGGCGGGTGGTGCTAGGATGAAGCTCTCCTGTGCGGGCCGGAGACCTCGATACGTCGAGCGGACGACGCGCCAGATAAAGAGATAGAGAACGACGATGAAGATCGCCTGGAGACCGAGGAGAACCTGGTCGACCACTTATCTCCCCCACCGTCCGAGCGATGGCCCGCGCACTACGACGCCTTGCCGAAGGTGACCGGGGTCTCTCCGATGACGATCTGATCGTTGAGCGAGAGCTGCGCTCGCGTGACCCGTTGGCCATTCAGCGTGACGCCGTTCGTTGAACCGAGATCGACGAGGAAGTAGCGACCGTTCTCGCGTCGGATCTCCGCGTGCTTTCGAGACGCGCTGGAATCGTCGAGCCGGATGTCACACTCCCGCGATCGTCCGATCACGATGATCGGCTTCTGCAGCTCGTAGGGTTGGTTGCCGACCATGAGGATCGGTCGAGTTCGCTTCGAGCTCGCAGCCGCCGCGGTTCCGCCTGTCATGGTGCCTGCGGCCATCGCCTCAGCCTGTGCTTGCGCGCCGTCGCCGTGCGTCCTCTCCGGCGTGGAGGCAGGCGGCTGAGCCGATTCGGTTGGGGGAGGAGGCGGAGGAGGAGGAGGAGGTGCGGGGCGGGACTGCTTCGCCGTCTGGGAGCTCGGTTTGCTCGGCTTCGGAGTCTGCCGATGGGGCTGGACCATCCTAGTTGCGATCCCAAATTCGCCGACTGCCAGATCCGGATCCTGTCGAAGCAGGACGCGGGGCCTCGAGAGCAGCGCGTAGCCCTCCTTCCGCGCGTGCTCGGTCAGATACTCGGTGAGCTCATTGAGCAGATCCGTCTCGTATTGCTCAAATTGGTCTCGATCGCGGGGCGAGAGGTAGAGGTGATACTCGTTGGGCACATAGACGCGCGAGACAGACACCGTCTTCGCATCGTCCATCTCTTTCGCCAACTTCTTTGCGAGTTCGACGGGTTGCACATGGGATCGAAACACCTTGCCGAAGACCCCTTCGACGACGGACTCGATGCCGTGCTCGATATTTCTCAGAAGTCCCATTCTGCGCGATCCCCCGGGCAAGTGTGCCCGGCCAGAGCGAGTCTAGCGCCAGCAGTTCGCAACTCGGGGCACTTGTGAGAGAACCAAAACGGCGGCCGCGAGCCAAACGCCTACGAGGAGCGGAAAAGGCTGAACCTTGAGATCGCCGGCGAGGGGCGGGAGTAGCACCAGCGTCACGAGGAGCGCGGATCCCCAAACCGCCGCTCCCCATGGACCATGCTCCATCGCCTTGGGCACGGCAACAGATGCGGCGCCGAGTGCGAGCGCGGCGGCGATGAGTGCTGGCGAGCCAAGAGAGAAGTCGCCGAGCGCATAGGCCACGGCCGACGGGCTGTCGCTCCCCGATATTCCGAGACCGAGCGGTACCGGATCCCCGGTCAGCGGTAGCCGGCTTGCTGTGACGGCGGCGATTCCGAACGCGGCGAACGCGGCGCCGACTCCGATAGCTGCACGTCGCACCGGCCCACCGGCGCGAGCGGCGAGTAGAGGTATCAGGGCGATCGCCCCGATTGGGACGAGTAAGGGTCCGGCGACGAAGAGAAATCCGCTACGCGGTTCGCCGACAAACAGCAGGAACCAGACCCCTGCGAGAACGACGTAAGCGAGCGCCAGTCCGAGCGAGACGTTTCCAAGTGGAAGGATCGGTACTGCCAAGGCAAGCGCCAGGCCGGCGGATGGTCGCCAGAGCGCCATGAGCGCTGTCAGCGCGCCGATCGCCAGTGTCCAGCTGGCGGGAAAGAACGGGAGTATCAGAGTCATTCCCGCGGCGAAGAGGGCTGCCAGTGCGGCGTGCGGTGCTCGTTCGCGGAGCGCACTCATGGACGTAGAGGGCCGGGGTCGTTTCGCTCGCTCGTTCAGGACGTCGCGGAGGTGCGACGCGAGCCGCTTTGCGGGCGGCCTCCGATGGGCTCGCACGTCGAGCATCCGGTTCACGAGCTGGCAGAGCTCGTTGGGTAAATCCGGCCGCACCTGTTTGAGCGGAGGCGGGCCAACCATGATCTTCTTCGCCGTTTCCACGGGCGAAGCTGAGAAGAAGGGATGCCAGCCGGCGAGCGCCTCCCAGAGAATGACGCCGACCGCCCAGACGTCAGCTGCGCCTGTCGCTTCCTCCCCGTCGAGTCGCTCCGGGGGAATGTAGGCGAGCGTCCCCGGGATATCGTCCGCCGCGGTCAGGCTCTCGGTCTCCTCGAGCTGTGCCAGACCGAAGTCGAGGAGTAGCGCAGAGACCTCGGGCCGGTCCTCGAGCATGATGTTGGCGGGCTTCACGTCACGATGGACGATCCCCTTGTGGTGCGCGTACCCGAGCGCATCGAGGACCTGCGCGGCCATCTCGATCGAAGCAGCGTCGTCGAGTCGAGCCGTCCGGAGAGCGTCGCGAACGGTACGGCCGTCGACGTATCGGTAGCCGACATAGATGTGATCGTCGTCTCGTTCGAATTCCAGGGCTCGCAGACATCGCGGATGTCGCAGGCGTGCGGCGACCTTGGCCTCTCGTGCGGCTCTCGAGCCCGCCTTTCCCTCGCAGGGGACGACCTTGAGCGCAATCTCCCGGTCCTTCCGCTCATCCCGCACCAACCAGACCGAGCCGGTTCCCCCGCTTCCGAGCGGCCGCAGGGGTCGGTACCGACCGAGTACGAGATCGTCGGTCTGGAGCGTGTTCTCGGCCTCGCCTGGCTCGGCCGCCGTCGTCGCCGTAGCCTGCTCCATCGTGTCACCGCTACTTGGCGAGTCGCGTCCGAACTCCTTCCCGCGAGACTCGGTGTCTTTTCGTCGGTGATGCCGAGGGTCTGCGCTATGGCGATCGTCAAGACCACCTTCCCTGAACGGCCGCTTCGGCGAGTGCTACACTCGATCGGTTTTTCCCTGTAAAGGCTGCGGGTGGCGAGACAAGAGACAACAAGCCGTACTGGCGTTGATTACGACTTCTTTGCGGAAGTTGAAGGCAGGACGCAAGGCTCGGACGACGGAGGCGGTAACGGCCGGCGACCCGAATCGAGCGGAGACGGCGGAAGCAAGGTCACGCGCCTCGCGATTCTCAGCGCGATCGCGATTGGCATCGCGGCCATCCTTGCTCTCGTTCTCGGGCGCGGCGACGAGCAGCAGGCCGAGTACGGCGACTATCTTGGGCAGGTCGAAGCGGTAGCCGCAGATTCAGAGGACATCGGTGGCGAGTTCAGTCAGCTCGTTACGACTCCCGGTCTCACGGTCGAAGAGCTTCAGGTGGGCCTCGACGGTCTTCGTGAGCAACAAGCGCAGCTGACGAGACGTGCCCAGGACTTTCAGCCGCCACAAGACCTCCATCGGCAGCACGAAAGTCTGATCGAGGCGTTCCAGTTCCGCGAGAGTGGCCTCACGGGTCTGGCAGTCGCATTCGGCGAGCTCGGTGAGATCGAAGACTCGAATGATGCGGGCGCGCTGCTCGCCGAACAGTCCGAGCGTCTCCTCACGAGCGACGTCGTCTACGACGACCTGTTCAAGGCCGGCTCGGAAACGATGATGGATCAGCAAGGGATCTCGGGAGTGCCGGTGCCCGACTCGAACTTCCTTCCTCCCGGCGATGCCGATTTGGTGACCGCGGAATCCTGGGCACTGATCGTTCAGCGGCTCACACAGAGCACGACCGTCGGCGGCCTCCATGGGAATCAGATCGCCGGCGTGCGTGTCCGTCCCGGTAACCAGACCCTCTCCGCGGCTGAGGAGAACACCGTCACCGCTTCTGACCGCCTGGTCTTCCTCGTCGACGTCAAGAACTCAGGCGAACACCAGGAGACGCAAGTGCCTGTGTCGATGACTCTCCAGCTCAGTCCGGAGCCGGTTCGCAAAGAAGCGGTGATCGACATCATAAACCCGGGAGACACGAAGACCGTCACATTCCGTGACATCAACATCAGCGGTAGCTTCGGAACCCTCGTCGCGCTCAAGGTCGCGGTGGATCCGGTCGAAGGCGAGGCGAACACCGCGAACAACACCGCGGAGTACTCGGTCATCTTCACGCTCGGGTAGGAATCTGCCCGCCAAGCTGCGAACAACGCAGTGAATGTCGAGCACCGTCGCCGGCTGGATCGCTATCGGCGCCATCGCGATTGCCGCGATCGCGCTCCTCATCACGGCGATCCTGTATCTGAAGCTGCGCCGCGTCCGTCGTGCTCAGGCAATTCTCGTGGGGACCGGCAAGGATGACCTCGTCGACTTTGCGATCACCCTCCAGACGCGACTCGACGATCTCAACCGCGCCGTCGACGAGGTGGCGGCCGGTATGTCGCGCATAGACCGCCGGGTGGACGGCTCACTTTCGAGGACCTCAGTCGTCCGCTACGACGCATTCGAGGACGCGGGTGGAGCACAGTCCGCATCGGTCGCCTTCCTCGACGCACTCCGATCCGGCATCGTCGTCTCGGCGATCCAGGGTCGAGACTACGCGCGTATCTACGTGAAACAACTCGAGCGAGGCAAGGCTCCTGTTGCTCTGTCGCCGGAGGAACAAGAGGCCGTAGACCGTGCCATGTCCTACTGACGCTTCCCTGG
>CAYTCZ010000065.1:0-22384 GCA_964436315.1 uncultured Gaiellales bacterium
TTAGAGCACGAGGCCTTGAAAGACCATCATGGCGGCGAAAGCTGCCCCGCCGGCGAGCGCAACGCCGAACCGGCTCGCCTCGCGCAAGGCGTCCGGAAGAAGTTCGACGAGCACCATCCAGATCATCGCGCCGGCGGCGAAACCGAGACCCGCGGGGAGGATCGGAGCGAATGCCTCGACGAAGAGGAACGCCGGGACGGCCATGAGCGGCTGCGGCAGACTCGAGAAGATGCTCCAGCCGGCCGCTCCAAGAACGCTCACGCCACGGGGGATGAGCACCAGGCTGATCGCGAGGCCCTCCGGGATGTTGTGCACCGCAATCGCCACCGTGATGAACACTCCGAGCTCCTCTCCTCCTCCGTACGAGACGCCGACGGCAACTCCCTCGGCGAAGGAGTGGGCAGTCATCACGGCAACGATCATCACCGCGGCGACGGCATCGGCACCCCGGAGCGCTCCCACCTCGAGCTCGCCACGATGCTGGAGCGCCCGTCGGACAAGCGCGATGAACACCAGGCCCACCAATCCTCCGATGGCCGTCCGCCAGACGCTCCGGCTCGCCCCCTCGCTCAGGAGACTGACGCTGGCAGCGAGCATCACTCCCGCTGCCACGGCCGTCGCGATTCCGAGCCAGCCGCGGTCGATCGACCGGAAGAACGCAAACGGAAGCGCGCCCAACCCCGTGGCGAGCGCAGTGATGGTCGCGCCAACCAGCACTATCCAGACGCTGACTTCCACTCCTCGGCGTGCGAGAGTACACGCGACGACGAGAACTGTCCCCGGGCGCCGGGTGACGATTCGTCCGAGAAGGGGTTTGAAAAACGGATTTGAAGCAGTCACGTCCGGGGCCTCCGCCACCCGGTAGAGACGGTCGACCCGCCGTGCCCGGAGACCGCCCAGCCGCGCCAGAACCGCTCCATGCGGAGCCTGCGTCACAGGTCGTTGCGAAGCTGGCCACCGACCCCGACGTCGGGCTAACTGACCGTGAGGCGAGAGAGCGCCAGGCCCGCCACGGACCAAACCGCCTTCCCGCCCGAGCGCATCCCGACTACTGGCGGATAGTGCTCCACACAGTTGCCGACCCGCTCGTGATCCTGCTGATTCTTGCGGCCATCGTGTCGTTCGGAATCGGCGAGCGCATCGAGGCGGCTGTGATCCTGGCGATCGTCGTCCTGAACGGAATCCTCGGCTTCTATCAGGAGTCGAGCGCACAGCGCGCGGTGATCGCCTTGCGCCGAGGTCTGGAGCGGCAGACGAGTGTGATTCGTGGCGGCCACGAACACCAAATCCCAGTCGAGGAGCTTGTCCCCGGGGATCTCATCGTGCTGCGAGAAGGAGACCTCGTTCCCGCGGATGCACGCATCGTTCACTCGCTCTCGCTCGAGATCGTCGAGGCGGCGCTGACCGGCGAGTCGCTTCCGGTCGCGAAGCAAACAGAGGCGGTTGAAGAGAGCACTCCGCTCGCCGAACGGGCATCGATGGTCTACGCGGGGACCGGCGTAACCCGCGGTCGTGGAACCGCGGCGGTGACCGGCATTGCGGCAGATACAGAGATGGGACAGATCGCTGCGCTCGCCGCCGAGGCGAAGCCGCCACAGACCCCGCTCCAGCAGCGGCTCGCGTCGCTCACGAAGGTGATGGTACTGCTCGGGGTCGCGCTGGTTCTTGTTCTCGGTGGCGGAATGCTCGCGCGCGGCGAATCCCTCGAGGAGGCCTTTCTGGTCGGCGTCTCGGTTGCCGTCGCGGCAGTCCCGGAAGGTCTCGCTGCGATCGTGACGATCGCGCTGGCGCAAGGAGCGCGGGCGATGGCAGGCAGAGGGGCGATCGCGACGCGACTGCCGGCGGTGGAGACGCTTGGTAGCGCGACCGTCATTGCGGCCGACAAGACCGGAACCCTCACCCTGAATCAGCTCCACATCGCCGCCGTGGCGCTTCCTGGGCAGCAACCGGTTCACCTGGCGACCGACCTCGAACCAGGACCCGACATCAAGGAGTTTCTCGCGACTGCCGTCCTGGCTACGGAGGCCGAGTTGATCGAGCAGGACGGCGCGGTTCGGGTTGCCGGTGATCCGGCCGACGGAGCGTTCTTGCTGGCAGCGTTGGACGCCGGCCTCGCGCCCACGACCCTGATCGCGAACCGCTCTCTTGTCCATTCGGTGCCTTTCGACCCCGAGCGGAAGCGGATGACGGCCGTCTACCAGGACGGCGACGGACATCTCCTCGTGACGAAGGGGGCTCCCGAAACGATGCTCTCACTCTCGTCCCGCGTTGCGTCGAACGGTCGCGTTGATGCCCTCGATGAGAACTGCCGCCAGGACCTCGAGCAGACTGCACGAGATTGGGCGTCGCAGGGGCTTCGCGTCATGGCCGTCGGCCAGCGAGACCTCCCCGGCGACTGGGCGATCGAGGACGATTCAGACGACGAACTCACGCACCTCGGGCTCGTCGCACTCCAGGACCCTCTCCGGCCCGAGGCAGCGGCGGCGATCGGCGAAGCGAGAGCGGCTGGGCTCAAGGTCGTCATGCTCACGGGCGACCACCCGCTCACCGCGAAGGCCATCGCGGAGCAGCTCGAACTCGGTGCCGTCGATCCCCTGACCGGCACAGACCTAAAGCAACTCGATCCCGAAGAGGTAGCGGCTGCGGTTCAGGAGCGATCGGTCTTCGCTCGAGTGACGCCGGCGGACAAGCTCCATCTCGTCCTGGCCCTCCAGAAGGCCGACGAGGTCGTCGCGGTGACGGGTGACGGCATCAACGATACGCCGGCCCTACGTCGCGCAGACGTCGGTGTCGCCATGGGGAAATCGGGCACAGCAGCTGCACGCGAGGCGGCCGAACTCGTGCTAACCGATGACGACTTCGGGACGATCGTCGCCGCGGTTCGCGAGGGCAGGCGAATCACCGACAACGTCAGAAAGTTCGTCGCCTTCCTTCTCAGCGCGAACCTGGGTGAGGTGTTCCTGTTCGCTGTGGCGGTCCTCGCGGGTCTCGGGGTGCCGATGACGGTCGTTCAAGTCCTGACCGTCAACCTGCTCACGGACGGCCTGCCGGCGGTCGCACTCTCGTGGGATCCGGGGTCGCCAGACGTCATGCAACGCGGCCCTCGTGCACGCGAAAAGCTTCTCCCCGGTCGGGTCTGGGCCGCACTGGGAGTGATCGGCCTCGCGGTCGGCCTCGTCGGCCTCGGCGCCTATCTGGCCGGGCGCGCGTTCGACAACGGAGCCGAGCAAACGATGGCCTTCGTCACCATTGCCGTCGCTGAGCTCGTCTTCGTCTTCAGCTCGAGGTCGATCACCACGGCGGCCTGGAGAGAGCCGAGGAACCGACTCTTGTTCGCAGCGGTTGTGGCTTCACTCGTCATCATTGCTGCGCTGTTCGCGGTGCCCGCCCTTCGCGAACCGTTCGGCATCGTGCCTCTGAGCGCAGCCGAATGGGGTGTCGTCTTGGTGCTGATTCCGATTCCGGCAATCGTCGCGGAGACCGGAAAGGCGATTGTCCGCTGGCGTATGCGGCGCGGTATCGCCCCAGCCTAGTGTCGTCAGTCCTCCTCAGCCGAGCCCCGATCCCAGCTGTAGATGGGGCTTGCGCTGCTGGGGAGCCCATCGATGACCTCTTCCCACGCCCCTAAAAGCTCCCGTCCCCCCTGGGACGCGATCGTTTCCATCAGGAGCCCGGGAGCGCCTCCCTTGAAGACGAAGACGACGTAATCGGGCGAAAGATAGACCTCGTGGCGCTCGAACCCGAGGTTTTCGGGTCGAAACGGCGGTCCCTCGGCGATCAACTGGCGCGCCCGCTCGGCCATCCCGGGCTTGAGCTTCGCGATGTAGGCGATGCTGTCCATCGCTCCCTCCACGCTACACGGCGACGTCGCGACGGTTGAACGCAACCAGGGCGAGCAGGGCCATGCCAATCGTCGCCCCGGCCAGCACCGCGACGTTGTCGCCGCTCAGCCCGTTCCGGAGCGGATCGTTCTCGATGTAGTGCCAGTAGGGCGAGAACTTCTGGTACTGCTCGAGCCAGTCGACGAGGCTTGCGAGCGTCGAGACCAGATACGCGAGAGCAACGGCTCCCGCAGCAAGCCCCATACTGAGACCTCGACGGCCGGTGAGACATCCGATGAGCATGGCGAAGGCTCCAAAGTGCAAGGCAAGAAGCATCGCACTCGCGCTCGCCGCCCCGAGTCTGCCGGCGTTGATTCCCATGTCGACAGCTGCGCCGAAGACGATGAGTGCGAGCCAGAGGACGACAGCGAGCAGTAGAACGAGCAGAACGAGAGCAACAATCTTCTCGCCGGCGAGACGGGTTCTCGAGATCGGATTCGCGAGCAGGATGTCGATCGTCTTTCTCTCCTCCTCGCCGGCGATTGCGTTCGCTCCGATGCCGATCGCGAACATCAACAGGATGAGCGGAGCCATGAACGAGAAGAGTTCGACACCGAGGTAGCCCTCCGCTGTGGAGAAGTCGAGAGTGCCTCCGACGAGAGCCTGGATCACGTCTGGGTAGTTCTGCGCAACCTCGTTGAGTTCGGGATTGTCGCGAACGGTGGGCCAGACCGAGACCGTAAACGCCACGGTTCCTGCCATGCCGAGTCCCCACCAAACCATTGAGCGTCTGTGGTCGCGGAGCGTCTTCGTCAGAACGCTATGCAGCACGCCGTTCCTCGCCGTAGTACGTGAGAAAGATTTCCTCGAGGTCTGGCTCGTGGCTCCGCAGACTCACGACCTCGTACCGCGCCAGCGTCTTGATCAGCGCGTCTACGGGGCCACTGACCTCGAATCGCGCGGTCGTGTCTTCGTACTCGGTTTCTCGGATGCCCGGAAGTCCACGGAAGGCGTCTCGCGGGATCGGCCGCGCAAAGTGAACCTCGATTGTGCGGAGCGCTTTGCCTTTGAGGGCCTCGATTGTCTCCACGACGACGAGCCGTCCCTGCCGGATGATTCCGACACGGTCCGCGTCCCGCTCGACCTCGGCGAGCACATGGGAGGAAACGAATACCGTCCGTCCCTCCGCCGTGACCTCCCGGACGAGTGCATGAAACTCGTTCCGCATCAGGGGATCGAGTCCCGCTGTGGGCTCGTCGAGAACAAGGAGCTCCGGCCGGTGCATGAACGCCTGAACGAGGCCCACCTTCTGGCGGTTGCCCGTCGAGAGCTCGCGGATGCGGTGATCCAAATCGAGATCGAAACGGTCGGCGAGCCCGTCGATCTCTTTCTGTTCGACCCCGCTGCGGAGGTTCGCAAAATAGGCGAGGAGTTCGCGCGCCGTGAGCTTTTCGTAGAGGGCAAGCTCGCCCGGTAGATAGCCGATCCTCCGCTTCAGCTCAACACTCCGTGTCCGCGCGTTCAGGCCGAACAGCTCCGCGCCTCCCGCCGTTGGCCGAATAAAGTCGAGCAGGAGGCGAATCGTCGTCGTCTTGCCCGCGCCGTTGGGCCCGAGATAGCCGAACACCTCACCTTCGGCCACCTCGAGGTCGAGATCGAAGAGCCCGCGGCCGTTGCCGAAGTCCTTGGTCAGGCCCTGGGTAGAAATGACGGGTGCCACGGATGTGTACGCCAGAGGCTAGTGGGGCATGCTGCTGGCGTCGTCTGCCGCATGCACAACGAGCACCGGAACCTTCGCGTGCTGCAGCACGCCGTGCGACACGCTGCCCAGGATCGTGCTCGTGACGGCGCCGTGTCCTCGCGAGCCGACCACGATCATGTCAGCACCCATTCCTTCGGCGACGCCAACGATGGCGCCGGCCACATCTGAAGTCCCGCGCTCGCCGATCACCTCGACCTCGGGCGTAAGGCCGACCGCCTCGGCACGCGAGGCAGCTTCACGAAGAACCGGGTCGACCGCTTTCACGCGCTCGGTACTCGGCTGTTCCGCGGGCGACTCGTCGAAGAGCTGCTGGGCAAGCTCGGGCGACGCATGGATAACGGTGACCTCGGCACTGGTTGCGACGGCGAGCTCGAGGCCGACGTCGAGCGCGTGGCCGGCCGCCGGCGAGCCGTCGGTCGCGATGAGCATTTTCCTTGGCATGGAGACTCCTGTCACGCGGAGAACGCTTCTCGAGCTCAGGATCGAGCGGCCTCAGAGCAATCGCATCGGCGATCGCCCTGATTGTCGATGCGGATTGATGCGTAGTTGACCGCAGGAGGGCAGGTTGTTTCTGCCGATGCGCAACGCCGAGCGGCAACGGAACATCTCATTCTGGAGGCCGGGAGTCGTACGACCTTCCAGCAGACGTGACAACTCACATCCGCATTCAGGCTCCGGGTGGTGATGTGGGAGGTCGGATGGAGCAGCAACCCAAACTCGAGCCGGCTGGGATTGGATCCACTGAGGCCCACGTCTTCGAGAACCGTGAAGATGCGGGCCGACAGCTTGCCCGTGCGATTCGGTCCGAGTCCCTGGAGGATGGCGTCGTCGTCGGGCTCGCTCGTGGCGGCGTGGTCGTCGCGGCACCCGTTGCCCGTGTTCTTGACTTGCCTCTCGACGCACTGGCCGTTCGGAAAGTCGGCTACCCCTGGCAGCCTGAGTACGGCCTCGGCGCTGTCACCCCGGAGGGAGGGCTCTACCTTCGTACGACGGCGGACCTCTCCGGCGAAGAGGTCGAGCAAGTCGTCGCAATCGCACGCCAGAAGGCAGAGGAACTTGACCGGAGGCTCCACGACACTCGGCCCGCGGTCCCTGTTCGTGGCAAAACGTGCATCCTCGTTGACGACGGACTCGCCACTGGAGCGACGATGTTCGCGGCGGTCAAGTGGGCTCGGTCGGCGAAGGCAAAGCGGGTCATCGTCGCCGTGCCGGTCGGAGCGCCCGAGACGGTCGCGAAGCTCGAGGCGGAAGCGGATCGGATCATCTGTCTCGAGGCCCCCGAGGCCTTCCTCGCCGTCGGGATGTGGTACTCGGAGTTCACCCAGGTAACGGATGACGAGGTTGTTGCTCTGCTCGAAGGCCAGGCTGCGAGTGAACGTCGGGAGCGGTACGACGTCGAGTTCGCCATCGATGGCTGGACGCTATCCGGGGAACTCACCGTTCCGGAGGCTGCGCTGGGTGTCGTCGTATTCGCGCACGGAAGTGGTTCGAGCCGGTTCAGTCCTCGGAACACGTTCGTCGCCCGCACGTTGAACACACAGGGAATCGCGACACTGCTATTCGATCTGCTCACTCCAGCTGAGGAACTCGACCGAGCGAACGTGTTCGACGTCGAGCTCTTGGCAGAACGTCTCGCCGCTGCGACGAATTGGCTCAAGAGTCAGTCCATCGTGCGCGGGCTGCCGGTCGGCTACTTCGGGGCCAGTACGGGTGCCGCCGCCGCCCTGTGGGCGGCCGCCTCACAACCCAGCGTCGTGAGCGCCGTCGTTTCGCGTGGCGGAAGACCAGACCTTGCTGGGCCGAAGCTCGCAGACGTCGAGAGCCCGACTCTCCTGATTGTCGGCGGAAACGACGAGATCGTCCTCGACCTGAATGCTCAGGCCGCCGAGCAACTGCGATGCGAGCACGAACTCTCGATCGTTCCGAGCGCCACCCATCTCTTCGAAGAGCCCGGGGCCCTGGAGCGAGTCTCCGAGCTCGCTGCGGAGTGGTTCCGCCGGAACTTCGACGAAGGATGACCGAGCGCCGGCCCGTCAGCCGGTCGACACCCGACGTCGATAGATTCTCTCGGCCCTATGCCAGAGCTCGAAGGACTCAGTGTCTACAGGCAGACTCTCGTGAGACCCGACCAGCAATGCCCCACCAGGCCTGAGAATTTGACCTAGCATCTCGAGGACCTCGTGTTGGGCCTCAGGCGTGAAGTATGTGAACACCAGGTTCCGACAGAGGACGAGGTGGAATGAGTCACGTGGACGCGTACGACGCACGTCGGCGTTCACGAAGGTCACACCTTGCTTGAACCGGGGTCGTACGCAGAACTCCCCGTTCCGTCGGACGAAGCCGTGCTCGAGCCAATCCGCCGGAACATCCTTGATGCTGCTCGGTCCATAGCATGCGCACGCGGCTCGCTCGAGAACGGCCGAGTCGATGTCCGTGGCGAGAACCTTGAAGGCGAGGTCGGGAAACCGCTCTGCGAGTTCGAGCTGCCAGAGCATGACAAGCGAATAGGGCTCTTCACCCGATGCACAGCCCACGCTCCAGCAGTGCAGGAGATTTCGGCCTTCTGCGATCTCAGCTGACGCGAGCGCCGGAAGCACCCTCTGACCAAGAACCTCGAAGACGCCGCGGTCGCGGTAGAAGCGGGAGATCGTGACGCGGCAGCAACGATCGAGCTCTCCCCACTCCGCCGGTTCCTCTTCGAGCAGAGCGCGATACTCGGCCTGGCTTCCGAGTCCCAGTTCCGAGATGCGGGCCGCAATTCGTCGACACACCTGTCGCCGTACCTTGCGGAAACCTTCCCAGCGCAGGCCCATCTTCGGCAGCGCCCAGCGGAGGAAGTCAATACATTCGACGTCGGTCACGAGCGCGGCTTAGGTCACCGAACAGCTACTCACGAAGGCGCACGATGAGCCGGTCCGACTCTGCGAGGACCTCGGTTCCCAACTCGCGGCAGGCTTCGACAAAACGCCTCCGGATCCATTTGGCTTCGACATCTTCGGCGAGCCGCGTGAAGCAGAACTCGAGCTTCAGCGGCACAGCCTCGAGTTCGAGTGGCCCCTGCTCATCGATCGAGACGAGGAACAGGAGTCCGAGGTCGTTCCGCAGTTCCGGATCGACCGCGTAGTCGTCGACGAAGTCACCGAGGTCGTAGAGCACGCTGCCCTCGACACCGTGAAAGACGTGCGCCGAATGACCGGCGACCAACGTGGCCCCGTGCGTCACTAGTTGCCGCGCCGCGACACGGATGTACCCAGGCGGCTCTCCCGTCATGTTCGGTCCCCAGTGGGGCGTGACGAGCGTTAGGTCAACCTCGTCTTTCAGCCGATGAAGCGACGACTCAAGCCACGCCGGGATCGATTCCCATCGCAGATCGGCAAACGCAACGCCCGGCTTATCCTCGCTGGCCGCGAAGTCCGGGGGATGGTCGGTGAACGCGACGACGCCGATTCGGAATCCATTGGCCTCGAGCACGACCGGGCGGCGCGCATCCGTCAGGTCACGGCCGGCACCGACGAACGCGATGCCGGCTTCGGTGAGGTGCCCGAACGTCTCCACGAGGGCCTCGGCGGAGTAGTCGAGGGCGTGGTTGTTCGCCAGGGTGACGCAGTCGACTTCGAGATCGAGCAGTACCGATATGGCCTCTGGCGGCGCCCGAAAGAAGAACGGCTTCGACGGATCGGGCCAGTGACTCCCGCCTTGGGCGATACAACACTCCAGGTTCAAGACCACGAAGTCCGCTCCGCGGGTAAGCGCCAGAACCTCCGGAGCAAAGAGCTTGGAACCCGAGCCCTTGATCGCTGTGCCAACCTTGCGGCCCAGCATCGTGTCACCTGCGAGGGCGAGCCTGAGCGGAGTTGAGCTGCCCCGTTCTGACCCTCGGTCCGGCTCCGGTTCTCCGTCCGGACTCAGACGGCTGCCGCCTCCTCGTCCTCACCCGGAACGATGAGTCCATAGTGGCCGTCATAGCGGTGGTACAGAACATTTCCTCGGCCCGTCTCCGAATCGACGAAGAAGAGGAACCGCTCACCGGTGACGTTTAGTCGCTCAGTCGCACCCTCCAAGCTCAGCGGAGCCGGCGGCGGCCGATCTTCGGGCTGATCGATCAGCCCCTCCGCGCCCTCGTTGTCGCTCAGTAGCGCGAGGCTACCGTCGCGCCGTCTGTACACGAGCGAGTCACCGCCCGTGTCGGCGCTCTTGAAGAGGAAGAAGTCGTAGTCGAGAAGCTCGAGCTCGAGAGCAGCCTCTTCCGGAGTCATCGGCGTCGGTGCGTAACTCTTATGGCGGACGAGCTCTCGCTCTTCCGGCGGTCGGGGAAAATAGTCCGGCCGTCGCCTCGGGGCAGTCCCGCGACGCCATGCGCCCTCCTCGGCTGTCCCCGCCTGCCTCCGACGCCGGAGTCGGTAGTCGGCAAGTTGCTCGAGCTGCCGCCGTAGGCGCTTGTCAAGGAGGTCGATGGCTTCCCGCATCCTCGGCGCAGCCACATGAGCACGGACGAAGCGGCCGCTCACGTCGAGATGAGCCTTCGCGCGCGCCGGACGCTCAGTGGCCGGGTTGGACTCCTCGACAAGCGTCACCTTTGCGTACTGAATGGGTCGATGCGCAAGTCGCGCGGCGCTCTCGATCTTCTCCACCGCGTAGCGCTGCTCGGCTGCAGTCACGCTCCCCTGAGTCGTTACCTGGATGTCGAGGTCAGTCTGCGGCTGGGTACGGCGTGTCACGGCAATCCAACCCCCAAGTTGTCTCGTGATTCTTGAATGTGTACTAATGGCAGGCCTTGGGTGGTCCGTGCCACCCGAGCCGCCGTCGAGCGAGGCCTGAGCCCAGTCCGATCCCTCATACCTGCCCCCTTCCCGAACCGGCAACGACGATCTCGCCGACTGAGGGCCGGGATACGGCCCATCGCGTCCGGACGACGTCCTCGCGCTCGGCCTCGTCCAGTGCCAACTGTCGTTCCGCGAGCGCCTCCTCGTAGCGCGGAATCCAGCGCCGCTCGATCGCCCGGAGGCGCCTTACCGTGGCGCTCAATTCTCGCGAGATCCGGCGGTAGCCCGCCTCGGCGGCGGCGTTTCGCAAGGCTGCGTGCACCGCCCGGTGGTGGGCGACCGCCGCGAGGGCAAGGGCCGAGCTGCCGCCAAGTGATGCGATGTCGGGGAGCTCCGGCAAGCGGGCCGCGACCTGATTCGGATAGACAACGCCCATGGAGCTCCTCCAGGTCAGGTCAAGCTCGGCCGGGCGATCGATGCGCTCCAAGGCAAGCCGAAGCTGACGCTCCCCGCCTGTGAGCGCCGCCCGGCCGAGCCAACGCCTCGCCTCCTTTGCACTGTCTTCCCACTCGCGCCGCGTCGCGACGACCAGCGAGTCGAGCGTGACGAGTTCCGCAAGGAGGACGTGACGCTTCTGGTCGAGAAGCTCGGCGCCGCGCCGGGCCAACTCCAAGCGGTGTGTCAGCCAGATTCGTCCGGATCTACCGGGCGGAATCCTCATGGTGATTCTCCGTGTAGTACTGCTCGATGTACTCTGCCGAGATCATCGAGAGCTCGCGACGAGGCATGACCCCAAGGACCTTCCACGCTCGCTCGAGGGTCTCATCGAGCGAGCGACTCTCGCCTGTCTTCTGACTCAAGAACTCGGCTTCCAGGGCCTCGGCAGCGTCGAGATATCTGAGTTCCGTGGCCGACAAGACATCTTCTCCGACGATCTCTGCCAGATCTGCTGCCTGCTGGGCACGGGCGGCGATGGCGTAGATCTGGGCCGACACTTCGAGATGATCTCCACGCGTGCGATCTTGGCCTGCTCCGAGACGCATCAGCCGCGAGAGCGAGCCCAGCAGGTCGACGGGCGGATAGACGCCGCGGGCGTGAAGTTCGGGCGACAACACGATCTGTCCCTCTGTGATGTAGCCGGTCAGATCCGGAACCGGATGAGTAACGTCGCCACCTGGCATAGTCAGTGCGGCCAGTTGAGTGAGTGACCCCGGGCGCCCCTCCAAACGGCCGGCTCTCTCGTAGAGCGCCGCGAGATCGCTGTAGAGGTAGCCCGGATACCCGCGACGGCTCGGTACTTCGCCGCGCGCTGCCGCAACCTCCCGGACCGCCTCGCAGTAGCTCGTTATGTCTGCCATGACGACGAGGACATGGCGGCCAAGATCGAAGGCAAGATGCTCGGCGAGAGTCAGCGCGATGCGCGGAGTCACAAGCCGCTCGACCAGAGGGTCGTCTGCGGTGTTGACGAACAGTGCGAGGTCTCCTTCTCCGAGCCTCTCCTCGAGGACTGACCTCACGAGCGCGGCGTCGGCGTGGGTGATGCCCACCGCGGCCACAACCACCGCGAAAGCCTCTCCTCCGGCTCTCGCCTGTGCGGCTACTTGCGCCGCGAGTTCGAGGTGCGGAAGGCCCCCGATCGAGAAGATCGGCAGCTTCTGGCCTCGGACAAGCGTGGCAAGGCCGTCGATAACCGAGACGCCGGTGACGATCGGGTCATGCGGAGTCGCGCGCGCAGCGGGGTTGATGGGTGAGCCGACAACACTTCGGAGCACTCCGCCGGTCACCGGCGGCCCGCCGTCGAGCGGCTCACCCCGTCCGTTACAGACCCGCCCGAGCCAATCCGCACTTACGGGAATCTGGAGCGGTGCACCGGTAAAGGCGACTCTGACGCCATCGAGTTGAACGCCCTCGGTGCCCTCGTAGACCTCGACGACCGCGAGATCCTTGGTGACGTCGAGCACGACGCCGTGCCGAATCTCGCCCGTGTCCAGACGAATCTCCGCGACTTCGTCCCAGCCCACCTTCTCGACCCCCCGTACGACGAGCAAGGGCCCCCGCACGGCGTTGACCGTCGTGTACTCGATCGGGACGTCGACACTCATGCAAGGGCCTCCAGCCGTCTCACAAGGCGGTCTGCGATCTCGGAAACACTTTCCGCTTCATCCGGCGCGACCGAGTCCTTGACGCGCACGGCCTCCGAGAAGTCGAACTCCTCGATCCGCGCCGCCGGTATCCCTCGCTCGACAAGCTCGAGACCAGCGTCGAGCAGCCGAAGCGAGAGTCGGAGGAGGGCAACCTGCTTCTCGATGCTGCTGTAGGCGTCGTTCGGGGAAAGTGCGCTCTGCGAGAGCACCGCGTCCCGAATCAACCGGGCACCGAGAAGGGTGACGCGCTCGCGGTCCGGAAGCGACGCCGCTCCGACGAGGTCTGCAATCGCCTGGAGTCGTTCCGCTTCCGCGAGCACCTTCAGAGCACGGGAACGCAGCTGACTCCACTCGGCCGTGCCGTTGTCAGCATGCCACCTGCCCAGTGCCTGCGCATCGCGCGACGAGGAGTCGTTCCAGCTGACCGCCGGGTAGTGCCGAGCATAGGCAAGATCTCGATCGAGCGACCAGGTCGCACGGACGAAGCGCCGCGTGTGCGCGGTCACGGGCTCGGTCATGTCGCCACCCGGTGGCGATACCGCGCCGAGGGTCGTGAGCGAGGCAATGTCGCCGGCAAGCGTTCGCACGCGGCCGGAACGTTCGTAGAACGCGGCGAGCGCCGAGGCGAGTCCGGCCGGATATCCCTCTTCCGCCGGCAGCTGCCCCGTGCGCGAAGCGATCTCGCGAAGCGCTTCGGCCCAGCGAGATGTCGAATCGGCGATGAGCGCGACGTCGTACCCCATGTCGCGAAAGAACTCGGCGACGGTCGCGCCCGTATGGATACTCGACTCTCGGGCCATTACCGGCATGTTCGAAGTGTTCGCTACGAGGACCGTCCGTCCGAGGAGTGACTCGCCGGTCCGCGGATCCTCGAGCTGGGCGATGTCTGCAAGGACATCGGCCATCTCGTTGCCGCGCTCGCCGCAACCGACGTAGACGATGACGTCCGCGTTACACCATTTTGCGATCTGCTGGAGCAAGACGGTCTTCCCGGTCCCGAAACCTCCCGGCACGGACGCCGTGCTTCCTCGGGCAACCGGAAACAGGAGGTCGAGAACGCGCTGGCCCGTGATGAGCGGAGGCGCGCCGTCAAGGCGCTCGGCGACAGGCCTCGGTCGTCGAACTGGCCAGAGATGCGCGAGCGTGAGTTCCGTGGCGCCTACGAGTGCAATCCGCTCCTCGACCGTGTAGTCACCAGGCGCCGCGAGCCACTCCAGGCGGCCTGATACATCCGGCGGGACGAGAGCACGAAACTCGATCGCGGTGGTCTCCGGAACGGTGCCAAGCACCTCGCCGCCGCCGAGGTCCGACCCCTCGGTCGCAGTCGGCGTGAAGGGCCAAGCACGATCACGTGGTAGCGTCGAGACGGTCGCACTGTCGTCGAGAAACGCGCTCGCATCGGCGAGACGGCGGAGCATCCCGTCGAAGACACCTCCGAGCAGACCGGGGCCCAGCTCAGCCATGAGCGGCGCACCGCTTCGCTGCGCCGGAGCCCCCGGCCGAACACCACCCGTGTGCGCGTAGACCTGAACCGTCGCCCGATTTCCCTCGAGCGCGATCACCTCGCCCGGGAGCCTCTTGTCGCCGACTGCCACGAGTTCGAGCATCGCGACGCCCTCGAGGCCCTCGACCTCGACCATCGGTCCGCTCACGCGTGCAATCGTCCCAGTGCTCATCGCCAGAGTTCTCCGATCCGGTCGCCCATCCCGCTGATGCAGCGGTCGACGAGGGTCGGAATCCGATAGTCGACTCGGCGCCCGTTTGCCCGTCCGACTATGCCGCCGAGGTGCTCATCGAGCTCGACTTCGGCGTCCGGGCCGAGCCGGGCCCGAGCCCGTTCGTCCAGCGATTCCAGCAGCGACGCATATGAAGCATCGTCCCGAAGGTCACGGGCGGCGAGATAGGCCTCTCGAAGGAATTCCTCGTAGACCTCTCGCTTTGCACGGAGTACCGTCGATCGAGAGTCCGCGCGAGACTCGGCCCGAAGTTCGCTCAGCTCCTCAGTCACCTCGTCGCGCCCGCGCCGCCGAGCCCGCCGGATCTCTTCAACGGCGCGGCGTTGAGCTCTGGCCAGCGACTCATCCGCGTGATTACGTGCGGCACCGACGATACGTTCGGCCTCGCCGTTCGCCTCGTCAAGCGTCGCAGAGACGAGGGCGCCTAGGTCGGGAGCACTGTGTACACGAGTTCGGATCGTTCCTCCAGTCTGTCTGCGAGCACCGCGTGCGCCTCGGGCGTGAGGATGACGAGCGCGGAGTCGTCCGGCAGGGCCTCGTAGGCTGTGACGACCTCAGCGTCCGTCGATGCCGCAGAAACGTGAACGCCGGCAAGCGCATACCCCGCGAGCTCGAGCCCGTCCCCGATGGCCACGGCTCTGCTCATGCCTGCCCGATCAAGATGATGCCGACGATCAGTCCGTAGATAGCGATCCCCTCCGCGAGGCCCACAATCACCATGGCGCGCCCGAACATTTCAGGCTTCTCACTGATCGCCGCCAGCGCAGCGGACCCAGTGTAGGCAACGGCAATGGCAGCGCCGATTGCTGAGGCGGCCATCGCGATAGCGGCTCCGTAAAGCGCTGCCGTGGGATCGGTCGTCCCCTCGCCGTTCTGAGCAGCAGCCGGCTCGACGACACCGAGCAGAAGGGTTGCAAAGAGCGCGACGGCCGCCACCGCGATGATGACGTTGAGCGCCAGCAGCCGGCGAATTCCCTTGCGCGGCGCGCGCTTGAGGGCGGCAGACGTCAGCACCGCGATGGCCGCTACCGCCGGAATGGCAAAGACAATCGAGAGGATCATAGTGCCTCCTTGGTCGTCACAATAGGAATCGCCCACGGTGAGAACGGGTGGCCCTCACCGGCAAAGACTCGGGAAAATAGCTCGTAGTACTCGAGCCGAAGTGCCTGGACGCCTGCAACCAGAGTCTCGAGTGTCAGAGCCGCGATCGTCCCGACCGCAAACACGACCACAGCAGCGGCGATGCCGATCACCCCGCCCCACAGGGCATTTGCGGCGTCGAGAACGACAAGGCTGATTGCAGCGTGCATGAGGCCGAACGCAGCAAGACGAGTGAATGAGATGGTGTTCGCGCCGACTCGGATGACCGACTCGAAGGTCTCCACCGTTGCCTCGGCGGTCCCCGCGGCACCGCCGCCCGCCTCGGCGATGAAGCCCCAACCGAGCAAGATGACGCCCGCGGCAATCGCGGCGCCGCCGGCGATCATCACGGCGATCGAGCCAGCGAGTACTCCGCCCACCAAGACCGCTCCGCCAACGAATACAAGGAGCCCCGCGAAACCTGAAGGGGCGAATATGGCCACTCTCGAGCCTCCCTCTCTCCAGCGGTTGATGATTCCAAGCACATAGCTCGCCGCGAGGAGCACGGCACCGAAGAGGAGCGCCCAGACGAGCAGCCGCTCAGGCTCGTCGAGGGGATCGAGCCAGAGCGGCTCAATCAAACCGGTCGGGCCGAAGAACTCGCCGTACAAAAGCCCGAAGAAGGCGGCCATGGCCCCCGAGGCCGCAAGGAGCGGCCACGCGGGCCGGACGGGGTCGAGGCGCCGCCACAGCCCGCGCCAAAGAACTAGCGATAGCAACACAAGGAGAAGCCCGTGGCCGAGATCTCCAAACATCATCCCGAACATGAACACGAAGGTGATCGCGGCAAACGGCGTGGGATCGAGGTTCGCGTAACGCGGTATCCCGTACGTCTCGACGAGCCTCCGAAAGATTCCGCCGCCACGAACCGGCCGGAGCAAGGTCGGCGGCTCGCTCCAGGCGGGACGAGGCAACTCGACGACGGTTGCACCGACTGCCGCGAGCAGCGTCGCAAGTCGCTCGCGTTCCCCGTGCGGCGCCCAGCCGACGAGCACCGCGAACCGACCGTGGCGGGTCGCTCCGGCTGCCGCCCGCGCAACTTCGATTTCACCGGCAAGGAGATCGCGCGCCCCGAACTGCACAAGTCGATCGAGATCCGGACGCTCGCGTGCGATTCGCTTCCGTGGAGGCCCCGACGGACGCTCGCGCCGTTCGACAACTCGAAGGGCCTCGACCTCCCTTCCCTCTGCCGGCGGGAGCCGAACGGCAAACTCGACCAGTCCCGATTCAGCAAGGACGACAAGGAGTTCGCGCAGACGTCTCTCGAGACCGATGACCGCCACGCGCACCATCCGGACTGGAACGCCCCGCTCAGCCAACGTTCCGAAACTCCTCGATGAGCACAGGGTCTCCGCCCCGGGCCGCTATCTCGAGCGCCCTCACCGTTCGCCACGCGTCTACCGCAAGGAGGGCGGCGGCTCCGACCACGGCGCCTCGATCGGCGCGGTCGACCCGGATCATCTGCAGAGCCTCCTGTTCAACCACCGACCACCAGTTCAACTCCGCGCGCCAGAGGTCGCCCGGCGCAGTAACGCCGTCAAGAGCCCAGGCGGCCTCCTCGGGAAGCGCCTCGACAAACGCCGCGAGGGTGTTCGTGCCGTGCCAGCGCGAGCCGAGACCAGGAATTCGAGGGAGTTCGAGCTCGGGAGACCGGACAACTCCCATGTAGAACTCCTTTGCGACCGCGAGTGCCGCGGCACCCGATACCCAGCGCGCCGCTTCTGGCGCGTGTATCAGCGTTCGCCGAGCCCAGGCGACCCGCAGAGCGGCGTGAACAAGGGGCGCAGATTGTCCGCCGGGATCTCCCCATACCGACGTCGCGAGAACTGCGCGCAACTCGGATGGGGTACGAGCGTGCTGCGCTCGCGACCAGGCCGCGCTAAGGCTGCCGAGCTCAAACGGTCGAGGGGCGCTTCCTCCGTCGAGATACGCGAGCCGGTCTTCGATATTCGCCAGCTCGAACCACGCCGCGAGTGCGCGTATTGACTCCGATCCGGCTGGTGGAAGCCAGCCGGCAAGAATCCGCAGGTGCCAAAGAGTCGTCGCGAGAACAGCTCTCTGCGCTTCCTCCAGATCGAGCTTCGGTTTCACGAACCGCCCGTATGCGGTTGGGGCGAGAAGCGCTACCGCTCCCTCGAGGTTCTGGCACTCCGCAAGCTCCAGAGCCCCATTGAGGCCCAGCCGGCGCTCGAGGAGAGCGCGACTTCGGACAGCTCCGCCGACCCATGCGACCCTCATTGGGAGCCCTCGCGTACGCATGTGACGACTTCCCGGACGAGTGCAGGAATCTGCTCTGCGCCAGTAGTTCGAATCCGATCGGCCTCCAGGCGCGCCTCCCGCTCGAGCCGGCGACAAGCGTCGACGGTCTCCTGCCGACGGCGCTCGGCTTCGTCCTCCCGCTCTCTCTCAGCCTGTTCACGCGCGCGGGACTCGATCGCCGCCACATCGGCGGCAGCACTCGCTGCCTCGGCAGTCGCTCGCTGCCGCGCCTCGTCCACGATCGCGTCCGCTCGTCGGTCAAGCTCGTCGAGAGCCTCGAAGATCGGGCCGAGCTCTGACTCGAGAGCTTCACCTGCGGCTGGGACGCCGATGAGGTGCGTCGGCGCCCCCGGACCGGTACGGAAGCGCCGCATTCGTTCGAGCAGATCCACTAGTGCCATCTGATTTCATGCTCGACGAACGCAACCGAGGGAGCATCGGGTCGCGCTCTGATCCACGTTTCGGAGAAGTACGCAACTCCCCGATGGCGTCAGGCACGGGCGATGCCTAGCCGTGAATGATGACGACAGGGCAGGGCGCGTGATGTGCGCACTGGGTGCTTACAGACCCTAGAAGAAGCCCTTTGAAACCACCGCGACCCCGGGAGCCGACGACCAGCATGTCGGCATCAGCCGCCGCCTCAACAAGGACTTTGGCCGCCGTTCCGTACATGACCGTCGAGCTGATCTCAACGCCGGGATCCTGGTCTCCAACGACAGCAGCGATCGACTCCTTGACCTCGGCCTCCGCTTGCTCCTCGAAGGCATCTTGCATTTGCTCGAGCGTAATCGGTGGTGCGGAGTACGAAAACACCGCCGGCTCGACCCAGGCGTGGACAACCTCGACCTTGGCACCTCGTAGCCTCGCTTCTTCGACCGCCCACGCGAGCGCTTCACGGGCAGACTCGGAGTCATCGACTCCAACGACGATCTTGTTCATCGTGCCCCTTTCCACGTTAGTTACTTACTCAGTCGCGCCCTCCATCGCGAGAATGTCGAGCTCGTTCAGCGGGTCAAAGTGCTCGCGGTCTTGCTCGATCGTGTCTGCACCGTCCGGCCGATAGTTGTAGCCGTCCAGATAGGAGAGGCTGAGGTCGCTCCAGTGGAGCGGGCCGTCGCAGGCCGTGACGATGCCGTCGTTGAGCTCGACCGCCCACACGTCGCCGTTTCGCCGATCACGCCAAAGCTCATGCTGTCTCATACGCCGACTCCTTCCCAGTGAAATCGTCGCCACCGGCGGCCCGTGCTACATCCGGACTCCCCCTGATCCCTCCTACGAACAAACTACGGGTATCCGCTCACCGCGGCTGGAACCTCAGTTGACCGGAACAGCGGCGGCCCCGGATAATTCACGACTGCCGACAGCGGCTCTGAGGCCAACGAGAAAGGGGTGAGGAAGCGCCTCAGAGCCGTCTAAGCCACAAGACGGGAGGAAGGACACAATGGCACATCTGACTGCGCACGCAGAGGGCGTCCTTGAGGCGTTCAACAACGACGACTGGGATGGAATTCGCAACCTGATCGGAGACTCGACCTATGACGAAGTAGGGACGCAGCGTTCGATCAGCGGCGCCGACGCAATCATCGAGGCGCTCCAAGGCTGGAAGGCTGCGATGCCGGATGCCAAGGGAACGGTGACCAGCTCCGTCGAAAGCGGCCAGCAGGTCGCCCTCGAAGTGACCTGGACTGGAACGCAGACGGGCGAGATGGTGACCGAGCAGGGCACGATCCCGGCATCCGGGAAACAGCAGACGACGCGTGGTGCGTTCGTCTTCGAATACGAGAACGGGAATCTGAAGGAGAGTCGCAACTACTTCGATCTGCTCACTTTCCTGCAGCAGATCGGTGCCGCGTAAGCATCAACCAGTACGTGAGTCCGAGAGGCCGCAGTTTCGCGGCCTCTCGGCGATTGCAAAGCGTCCCATCACTCAGTAGTTCTCCGTACGTCAATCAGTTTGGGTCCCGATGTGGCCAAGGTCCCTCAATCGCAATGCTGAAGCCATGTCGAACGAAACTGGAAGAGGCGGCGCAGTGCTCGAACGCCCAGTTTCTGACGCCATGCACGCAGGCACGGTCACGTGTCCTCCCGATACGCCGCTCGACGAGGTCGCCAGGACGATGGCTGAGAAGCGGATCCACTGCGTCATCGTCCGGTCAGAGGATGACACCGCGTTCGATGGGCGCCTCTGGGGAGTTGTTTCTGACCTAGACCTCGTCGGGGCCGCCAGGGGTGGGCTCAACCATCAGACGGCGGGCACCACGGCGGCCACTCCGGTGGTGACAGTGCACGAGAACGAGTCGCTCGAGCGCTCGGCCCAGCTCATGCTGGAGCACGAGACGACGCACCTCGTCGTCGTGGACGACGACGACCACCCGGTCGGCGTTCTGTCGACGCTCGATATCGCCCGCATCGTCGGCGGTTGGTAGCTGGCAGACGGTTGCTGAGGCCCTCGCCTAGGGCGACGTCCAGACCGCGGTATTGAAGCCGGTGCTGTCTCCGTCCTGGCCGATGGCGACGAGACCCGGACCGCCCTCGGTCGCCCCGATAACGACCTGGCCCCCCGGTTGAGAGAAGACGCCCGCGGGATCATCCGCTTGAGTCCACGTCTCCCCGTCCGCTGACGTCCAGACGATCGGATTAATGTCGCCGTCGATCACTCCGGGTTCCTCGTGGCGTGCGCCGAAAGCAACGAGACCAGGCGCACCGGTGGTTAGACCGGTCAGTACGACATGCTGCCCGCCTCCCGGAAGCTGGTCCCTCGGCACACGGCTCCAGGCCAAACCGTCGGAAGACGTCCAGATAATCGCGTGCCCTTCATCCGGCCCTGGATCGCCCAGGAACGTTTCGACATCAAGGTCGACTGGTCGATCGCCCTCGGCGCCAACTGCCACGAACCCGGGTCCACCTGCTGCGACGTCTTCGATCGTTACGTAGTTCGACCCGTCGCCAAACACGGCGTCTTCATGAGCAGCGCGGATCCAGGAAATGCCATCTGAGGAGACCCACGCCCCGCCAGAGCTATTTCCCTCGCCTCCCACGACCCCGACTGCGGCAACGCGCCCGTCGTCGGCCACAGCAACTCCTCTCAGCATTCCAAAGACGTCTCCTGAGGTGGGGCGATTTCCGAACACCTGGGGATCGTCGGGCACGCGACTCCAAGCCGTCCCGTCCGACGAGAACCAAACAGCCGGCCGCGTTTCATGCGGGGCCCCACCGAAGTCAGTTCCGACGGCCACGAACCCCGGGCCGCCAACAGCGACGTCGAAGAACATTCGAGCCCCCGGGGCAGCGAGCGCTTCCTCACTCCCTTCGATCCGCTCCCATTCCTCACCGTCCGGGGATCGCCAGACGGCCGCCTTGCCGCCCTCTTCCGATACGTCCCAGCCAACCGCCAGGAATCCAGACTGCTCCGCTATCACTGCAGTCGCTCCCTGTAAGCCCGGGAGGTCTGGAACCACGTCCTGAACAAGCGACCAGTTCACTCCGTCGGGTGAGGTCCAAACGACGAGGTTCCCAGGCTCCTCGAGCGCAAAGCGTCCGTCGCTGCCAACGGCAACGAGAAGTCCCGACTCTCCTTCAGTGACGGCAGGAGCGCGAGTCCCTTGTGTCCCGCCGAATACTGACTCGACGTGCGGCACTTTGCTCCAGTCGTCGCCCACGGCGGCCTCGTCACTGCCCGTAGCGAAGATGACTGAGAACGCGGCAGCGATTGCAGCAACAACGAGAAGCAGTCCCGCTCCCAGGAGTAGGCGCCGTCGCCGTCTCGGAGTCGAAGCGGTTGGCCCGACGAACTCTCCGGAGAGACCGAGGGCTGAGCGGGCCTCGGCAGCGAGTTCCGCGCACGTCAAGTAACGCTCCGCCGGCTCCTTGGCCATCCCCTTGGCGAGCACAGGATCGATCTCGGCCGGAAGTTCCGAGTTGCGCTCGCTTGGCGGGGTGGCATCCGTGTTCAGGTGGCCCCAGAGGACGCCCATCAGCGACTCGCTCCGGAAGGGAGCTTCGCCTGTGAGGCACTCGTAGAGGACGCAGGCGAGCGCGTACTCGTCGGAGGCAGCCAAGACCGGCTTCCGCTCAATCTGCTCGGGGGCGACGTAGTCGGCCGTGCCGACGAACTGGCCGGTCTCGGTGATGCCGCTGTCGGAGGTCTGCTGCTTGGTGAGACCGAAGTCGGAGAGGTAGACGTGGCCCTCGTCGGAGATCAGGACGTTTCCGGGCTTCACGTCCCGGTGGATCAGACCGCGTTTGTGGGCGGCGTCCAGAGCATCCGCGGCCCGTTCGACGATTCCGACCGCCCGGGCCGGCTCGAGCGCACCATCCTTCGCCAGGAGCTCTTTCAGGTCGGTGCCCTCGACGTAGCGCATCGCGATGAAGAGGACGCCGCCGGTCTCCCCCGCCTCGTAGATCGGAATCACGTTTGGATGATCGAGCGAGGCCGCGAGTTTCGATTCGCGGAGGAAGCGCTCACGAAACCGCTCGTCCTCGGACAACTCGGGAGCGAGGAGTTTCAGCGCCACTTTCCGGTCAAGCCGCAGATCCTCGGCCAGGTAGACGACCGACATCCCGCCGCGCCCGAGCAGCGATTCGATCCGGTACCCGGCAAGCTCAGATCCGATGCGGGGATCCGCTCCGACTGCCATGGGCTCAGGCCTTCGTCAATGGTATGACGTTTCAAGAGCCCAGTGAACAGGAATCACGCCGCAGAGGTGCCAGCGGCACTCTCCGCGGCAACGCTACGGACCCCGTCCGGCGCTCCCCTGAG
>CAYTCZ010000066.1:0-4708 GCA_964436315.1 uncultured Gaiellales bacterium
TCCCGCCAAGCTGCTTGGTCTCATCCGTCCCCGACGACACCGCACCTACCGGGATTGGCTCTTAGTCCCTCGAACGAGGAGTCGAGCTTGAGCCGACGCCGTGCCGATGCAGATTCAGGGTGCGGCTCCAAAGAAAATTCGGGATTCTGCTCGCGGCGATCGTTCTCTCTACCCTCTTTCTGGGGGTAGGCGACGCGGCCGCGAGCTACCTCGTCACTCGTAATGCGAAGAACGTCGAGCTCAAGGTCGACGCGAAGGGACGCGCCTTCGTCTACTACACGAGGAACGGCAAGCGCTACCACACGATGTTTTGGGGCGCGATCAACGCCAAGCCGCCGAAAAAGGGGCAGAAGCAGGTCGCCTTCAAGAAGGACTACTCGGGTGGCTGGGGCGCCTTCCGAAAGCGGCTGTGGAAGACCGTAAAGGACGTGTGCAACCCGTACGACGGCCCGGATCTCCCGTGGTTCGTCACCGCCTGCAAGGCTCCGGACGGGAGCTACTGGGCGCTCCAGTCGTGGCAGCGAATGCTCCCGAACCTCGGGATCACGCCATGGAAGAGCTCACAGAAGGTGTGGGAGCTCCATCTTTCACACTGGAAAGGCCCGCTACCGAAGCTCGAGATCTATCTGGACTGGGTCACGTCCAAGAAACGACACCACCTGTTCGGGCGGTTCACGTACAAGGGGAAGCCGGTCCACGGCTTTGCCGCGACGCGGAGCGGGAACCCGCTCGACGCATACGGTCGGAACATCTTCCTCGACACGCATAACTCCGCCTACGGTCCCGGCTGGAAGCGTGAGAACTCGTTCCTCACGCACCCGCCGAACGGGAACTTCTGTTATGGCTTTTACAAGCACGACCCGTACCCGGGATATCCGAACGTCGGTCGACGCCCGTTCGGACACGGAGACCGCTATCGGGCGACCGCACGTGGTCCCGGCGTCACGCCGGTCGTGATGTGGCAGGCGGAGGGTCTCCCCGATTACAACAAGCAGAACCCAGAGCACGTCGCGTACGAGAGGAAGATGAACGCGCTCGGCGACACCTTCAACGTCGGCGACGTCTCACAGACCGGCTGCCGACAGCACTAGCCTTCGTCCCTACGCAGGGCTGAGACGCTGCCAGACGTTTTCGAAGAGCTTTCGAACGATTTGCTGTTCGGCGGCTCCCCCGAAGTTGAGCGATCCAGCGGCATAGACCCTGGCTCCGCTCTCGCTCTCGTAGTACGTCATTTCCGCCGTCTTCCCCGGCCCAAAGACGTCGGGAATGGTTGCGAGCACTTGGACGCCGGGCGGTGATGCCGGTGTCCGCGCGTCGATCTCGATTCCGAAGCTCCCGAACGCATCGCCGGCGCTTACCCCGGTGCCCTCCCAGGGCCAGGCGGGCGAGTCGTGCGAGACGACGTAGCTGCCCCACTTCGGGCTGCCAGCGATGTACTGGACGCCAATGAGGGCCGACTCCGGGCGCCGTGAGTCCCGCCAGAGCTTCTCGCGCCGAATTGTGTGACCTTTCCGGCTGATGCGCCAGAAGAAGTTGTTCGCCGATAAGAACATCAGGTTTCCGCCGAGGTTGCGGTATCTCTCGACGATGTCGTAGGCGCGGGTCGTGACGTACTCGGTGTGGCCCGGGAAGACAACCAGGTCGTAGGCCGCGGCGAGAGCGTCGCCCCGACGGAACCGCTCGACATCGTCGTCGGCCAGGAACTCGACCTCCTTCCCATGGCGGTTCAGCCAGTGGAGGAAACCTAAGTCGTAGCTCTTGAACCGGAATGGAACCCCTCGATTGAGGTACGGACGGTCGAGCAGCACCGGTGGCGATCCTCCCTGGTACCAGGTATCGCCCCAGCCGTCCCCGTTGGCGTCTCGGAAGTTGTATGCCTGCCAGGTGTTGGTCGGGAGGACAACGGCAACTCTCCGGCGACCAAACACCCCCGGGCGGACGATGAACGGCGCGAAGCCGACCCGTCCATCGTCCGCGGTCAGTCGCGCGAAATAGAGCGCGCTCGGCCAGTCACCGATGCGGATCGGAACCCGGCCCGGCCGGTTGCGGTTTCGTCTCCAGTCGATCTTGACCGGGTCCGTAACACGCACTCCCTTCATTTCGTTCTTCTTGAAGGTGGGCTCTTCCTCGGGCCCAACTCTGAAGAGCTCGACGGTGAGCCTTCTTGTATCGGCCGAGACGACGAGTTCCGCTTTCTGCCCAGGCGCGTAGCTCCTGGCGGTGAACGCGCCCTCGATGCCTAGAATTCGGACAACCGGCGCCTGGGGGCGCCACGGGACGTACGGTCGGTCCGTCCCGTACAAGCGGGTTCGCCCCTTGCGGTCTTTGACGGTCAGACGGAGGAGATACGTCCTCGCTGGCAGCGACGGATCGGGTGTCCACGCAAGTCGGTGCCTTCCCCCTTTCAGACGACGCTTTGTCTTCCAGACCACCTCGTCGGTCCGGCGGCCGGTCTTGATCGCCTCGAGGATCACGGTCGCCGGTCGGTCGAGTCGAAATCTCACGAACACGCGCCGGCGATCGGTGCCCTGTCCCGGGCAGACTGTCGCGAGAAGTCGGTCGTCTCCCGAGTACGCGGCGCCGTCGCTCTCGATCGAGAGTTTCTCGAGCCGCGGTGCTCCGGTCGACTTGGCCCAGGCGACGGACTCGGCCGTCAGCGCAGCGACTGTTCCCGCGACGAGCGCGCGACGGCTGATTGGCGAATCGGCAGCGCAAGCCAAAGGAGCTCGATCCTAACGCGAACCGGCCGGCAATTCATCAGGACCGGGATGCCGGTTCCCCTCCTCAATCGACCGGATCGTCGACGGAGATGAGAGGCGCGCTAGGAAACTGTCGAGTGCAGGAGCTCGTATCCCTCGACGAGGAACGGCGTGCGGTCGATCAGTGACGCAACATCCTCGGGCGTGAACTCGCCCTCTTCCGTCACGAAGAGGTCGATAAGTTCGGAAGGAGTGAGGTCCGTCTGGCCTTCGGGCTCGTTAGGCGGACCGGTGGGGACGAACTTGATCACTTCGCCTGCGACCACCACGGGAACTCCAGCAGCATCGGCAGCGTCGGCGAGCTCGGACGTGCCCGCCTTGTTCAGAAGGGTTCCGTCCGCGTACACGGTGTCCGCTCCCAGCATGAGGAGATCAGCAGTGCGTACTGAGCTGGGAGCGTCGTCGTCGACGACGAGATCGACGTTCAGCCCTGCGGCCTCGAGCTCTGCCGCAAACCCGCGACCCTCGCCAACAGGTTCCGAGCTCGTACAGATCACTTTCTCAGGTCGCCCGTAGAGCAGAGCCTCCCGGACAGTCGCGGAGGCGGAGTGGGTCATCACAGTTCCCTCGATCTGGCCCTGGAGGAGAACGGCGATCGCCTTGGCGGCACGGTCCCGGCCCGAAATCAGTGCGTTTGCTTCTTCGAGGAGCTGCTCCTGGGTGCGGGCGGAGGCGAGCAAGCGCCCGACAGCGCCGGCGATTGCTCCGAACGTAGGGCGCGCTTTGACGAGCTCCTCCGCAACCTCGTGAAGGTCCTCGCCACGTTCGCTTGCCTCTACGATCGTTTCGACGGCCTGCCGGGCAAGCCAACTGCCACCGTGGGCAGTGTCGTCGGCTATTCGACCGATCCGCGCTTGTAGGTGTGCGTTCATGGACTTCGGTCCAAGACAGCCTAACCTTTTGGCCAAGGTGCGCGCTATGGTGCTCCACGCTGCAACCGTGCCTCTGGTTGCTGCACAACCTGCCGATCCCGCTCCCCAAGCGGGACAGGTCCTACTCGACGTCGCGGCTTGCGGAGTCTGTCGCACAGACCTCCACGTGGTCGACGGCGAGTTGACGGAACCGAAACTGCCACTCGTCCCGGGTCATCAGATCGTCGGCACCGTGCGTGAGTGCGGGTCGGGCGTCGAGGAGTTTTCGTGCGGCGAGCGTGTAGGCGTGCCATGGCTCGGCTGGACCTGTGGGGAATGTCGCTACTGCACTTCCGGGCGTGAGAATCTGTGCGATCGCGCACGATTCACCGGCTACGACATCGATGGGGGATTTGCCGAGCAGGCGGTCGCGGATTCCCGCTTCTGCTTTCGGATTCCAGAGGGCTATCCGGACCTCCAAGCCGCTCCGCTTCTGTGCGCTGGGTTGATTGGCTACCGCTCGTTGAGGATGACGGGCGATGCCGAGCGGCTCGGCTTGTATGGATTCGGAGCAGCCGCGCACATCATCGTCCAAGTCGCACGTCACCAGGGTCGACGCGTGTTCGCGTTCACGCGGGCCGACGACACCGACGCTCAACGCTTTGCGCTCGAACTCGGTGCTGAATGGGCAGGCGATGCGCTCGGAGCACCGCCTGAAGAGCTCGACGCGGCGATCATCTTTGCGCCTGCCGGGGAGCTCATCCCCGCTGCCCTGAACGCGGTCGCGAAGGGCGGAACCGTCGTCTGTGCCGGGATCCATATGAGTGACATCCCGTCGTTTCCATACGAGATCCTCTGGGGGGAGCGGGTTGTTCGGTCAGTGGCGAATCTGACGCGCCAGGACGGCGAGGAATTCATGGCCCTTGCCCCGACGATTCCGGTACAGACTGAGGTTGAGGCCTTCCCCCTCGAGTCGGTGAACGCAGCGCTCGATCGGCTCAGGTCGGGCCAGATACGCGGAGCGGCTGTCCTCGTTATCGATTCCCGCTCTTCGTTGGAAGGCTGAAAGCACCAGTCGGAGCGGCCCAAGCTTTTGCA
>CAYTCZ010000066.1:4808-22372 GCA_964436315.1 uncultured Gaiellales bacterium
CCCAGATTCCCCCCTGGCTGCCGGCCCCGGGAACCAGGTCGAGCACCGTCTTGATCTCGCGGGTTTCTACGTCGATTCTCGCAAGCCGGCCGTCGGCTCGGCGTCCGTCTTCGTCGGAGCGGTTGCAGTACGTTGCGATCGGGACGTAGAGCGAACCGCGGTGCAGCCAAAGGCCGCCCCAGAAATGCTCGACGTGGGTGAACTCTGGTTCGATCAGGCGAACCGGCCATCCGGCGAGTGTGCGCCCGATCAACTGGCAACGGCTGCCGAGGGTGACCTCAACGGCGCGGACAAACGGGGCGCCGTCGCACCCGATCGCGACAATCGTGCGACATGGGGGGCACCAGAGGGGGTTCCGAGATACGCGTGCTCGTCCTTGGCGCGGGCCGTGAGCAGACCGGAATCCTCACAGCGGCGCGCGGGCGCGACCTATTTGTGATCGCATGTGAGCGCGATCCACACGCACCCGGGTTCAAGCTCGCCGACAGAAGAGCAATCTTCTCGCGTGTCGACGAGGTTGAGGCTGGGCGACTCGCAATCGCCGAGGGTGTCAATGCGGTTGCTGCCACAGGCAGCGATCCGACTCTGCCTATCGCGAGCAGGCTCTCGGAGCGTCTCGGGCTTCCTGTCGTCCACCCAGTCGAAGTTGCGACACGGCTCTCTTCAAGAGAGATCCAGCGGGATGTACTTGCACAGGCTGGACTCCAACGATCGGGCCCGCTCGAAACTGAGCACGGAGACCGGGTCGTCACGGCGCTTTTGATCGAGGGATGTTTCTTTCCACTGGCCGTGACTGAGCGCCGCGCGCTCCAGCCTAGCGCCTGGTTCCGGGGATCGGCGCACGTTTGTCCCTGCGATGACGCCGATGATGCTTGGCTTGGGGCTGCCCGGCGCGCGACCGAGGTGCTCGATGTCCGAGACGGCACCGTACGGATCGATCTCCTGCTCGCGGACGACGGTCCAGAGGTACTGAGCGTCCGACCGGGTTGCACGGGAGAACCCGAGGAAGTGCTCTGCTCCCAAGCGCACGGGGTCGATCTCCCCGATTTGGTGCTGGGAGCGTTCCTCGGAGAACGAATCCGCCGACCGTCGCCGAGGCTCGCTAGGGGATTCCACGCGTGTGTTCGTCTTTCGATCGAGCAGAGCAAGCTCGCGTCTTCGCCAACTGAGGAGTGCCTCGGCTTTGCCCGCGCTGAAACCCGCGTAGCGGCTCTCGAAGGCGCGATGAACGCGGCGCTACGCGTACGCTTTCGCGGAGCGGAGACGCTGCCAAGCCTTCGCTAAGGAATCGCCGTGAGACGTTCGGTTCGGATCACGCTCCAGCTGCTCGTCAGCGGGGGCATCATCGCCTACCTCCTCTGGCAGATCGACGTCGGCCAGACCGTCGACCTGATCGCGAGCGCGAACGGCTGGTACCTGCTCGGCGCTCTCGCGATCTTCCTCGTCACGACTGTCGGGCTCGCCTGGCGCTGGGGCACGTTGCTCCGTGCGAAGGGCATCCGCGAGCCGCTCTCCTGGCTGACTGGGGCGTATTTCGTCGGGTATGCGGCTGGTCAGGTTCTGCCGACGTCGCTCGGCGGAGACGCCGTGCGCATCTTCGATCACTCGCGGCGGCGTCCCGACCACGTCGGAGAAGCCGCCGGCGCGGTTCTGATGGAGCGGATTCTTGGCGCGGCCGGAACGCTGACCATGGTCGCAATAGGTCTCGCGGTTGCGATCGGCCGCTACGACGACATCGAGCCGATCGTCGCGCTCGAGATCTTCTTCATCGCGCTCGTCGTCGCAGGCTTTGTTCTCCTCTTCTCCAAGCGTGCCGGCCGGCTGCTCTCGTGGCTTGGCCCGCTGTCCGATCGGCTGGGGCTTGGAACTGCAGCCCGGTCGCTCTACGACGCGATGCACGGCTACCGCCAGCACGTGCACGCGATGGTGGTCGTCTGGCTCACCACCGTCGGGATCCAGTTTCTTCGCATCCTTGCGATCTGGATGTGTGGGAAGTCAGTCGGGGTCGACATCTCTCCACTCGTCTACGTCGTGCTCGGGCCCCTTCTCTTCCTCGTGATGATGGTTCCGTTCACGATCAACGGGCTCGGAGTCCGCGAGGCGTTCTTCGTCGCGTTCCTGACCCAGTTCGACGTCAGCGCCGATGCCGCGTTCGCGACCGGCTTTCTCTTCTACGTCGTGACCCTGGCAACCGCAATTCCCGGAGCGATCGTGATCGCCTGGCGCGCGATCCACCCGGCGGTGGACGAACGGTTGGCAGCGCGCTCCGCCCACCCGGGTTCGGCCAACGGCGCCGATGGCTGAGGCGTCGGCACAGGTCGGCGCCAGCTCGGGCACCGGCCAGCGCCTGCGACAGCTCGCAAGCCACTCGTTCGTGTACGGGCTGGGCGGGATCGCCTCGAAGCTCGTCGCGATCTTCCTCCTGCCGATCTATACCCAGCACGTCAGCCAGGAGGAATTCGGGGCCGCCGAGCTGGTGATCGTTACGTTCACGGCGGTCGCGATCTTCCTGCGTTTTGGGCTTACGAACGCGATGTTCCGCTTCGTCCTGCAACGGCCAGATCAAGAGGACCGGCGGTCAGTCATCCAGACGGCGTTTACCTCAGTTCTCGTCATGTCGACAGTCGGGCTCGTGCTCGGCCTCGCCCTGTCCGATCCCTTCGCCGAGCTGCTGCAAGTCTCAACGACGCTGGTCGTGATCGGCCTGTTCGGCCTCTGGGTCAACATGAACTACGACCTGCTCGCGGCGCTGTTCCGCGTTGAGCAGCGGCCCTACACCTTCGTTTCGTATTCGTTGGTCAACGTCGCGCTCACCGTCATCCTCTCGATCATTTTCGTGATCCCGCTCGATCTCGGTGCCGAGGGGATCCTTCTGGGGACGGTTGCCGGCTCGTTCATCGTCTACGGGCCGATGGTCTTCTCCCGCCGTGATGTCGTCGGCGCTCGGCTGTTCGACCGTGACCTGCTGCGGCGGATGCTCCACTACTCCTCGCCGCTCATGCCTGCGGGGCTCATGCTCTGGGCACTCAACCTCGCCGACCGCTTCCAGGTTCAGCGCCTTGCGAGCCCGGAGGAACTCGGCTCCTATTCGGCCGCCGCCAAGATCTCGCTCGGGATCATGCTCCTCGTCGCTGCGTTCCAAACGGCGTGGGCACCGTTCGCGCACTCGATCGTCGACGACGGCGAGGCGCGGCGTGCCTACCGGACGGCGTTTTCGTACTGGGCGATCGTCATCTGCTGGGGCCTCGTCGCCATCGCGCTCCTCACGCCTCCGTACGTCGAGATCACCATGCCCTCGGAGTGGTGGGATGCCGCCGACGTTGTGCCGCTCCTGATGGCCGGCGGCGTCCTCTACGGCGCCTACATGATCGTTCGGATCGGAGTAAACCGAACCGGACGCACCCGGCTGACACCTGCGGTGACCGCGGTCGGCGCGGCGGTGAACATCGGCCTGAACTTCGTCTTCATCCCGTGGCTCGGCATCGTCGGCGCAGGCATCTCGACGGTGATCGGCTTCTCCGTGCTCGTGCTGCTCGGTTGGATGAACGCCCAGCGTGGCTTCCCGGTGAGCTACGACTGGCTGCGGATCTTCCGTGTCGCGTTCGTCGCCGGCATCTTCGTGGCCGCCTCCGTCTGGTTGATCCCGCCAAAGGACTGGGACGGAATCCTGATCCGCGTCGCGCTGATTCCGCTCTTCCCCCTCGCCCTCCTGCTCGTGGGCGCGGTCAAGCCGGGCGAGCGGCGGAGGATGAGGGAGTTCTTCGCCCAGGCCGGTCGGCGTGGCCGCCGCCGACGGATCGTGAGCTCGGAGCTCGGCGAGGAGCAGGCCGAGAAGGCCGAAAGGGTCAGTCTGTAAGGCTCCAACCGCCCGGTAATAGCTCTCCAAGCCTCAGCCGGGGCGGGGCAGGCAACCGTCCCGGGCCCGCTAGGGTTTCGGGCCGACATGGGCGACCAGCCGCGCCAGCGCGACAAGTTCCTCACCCGACTAACTCGGGGGATCGACCGCCGGTACCGCGACGCCACGAGCACCGCTCGGGTGCTGCCCGGCTTCTTGATCATTGGCGCTGCGCGCACCGGCTCGACATCGTTGTTCGAGTATCTGGTGGCCCATCCGCAGGTTGGACCGCCGAGCCACAAGGAGATCCACTACTTCGACAACAACTTCGACCGAGGGCTTGGCTGGTACCGGCGGCACTTTCCGACTCTGAGCGAGCGCGAGCGCACGAAGCGGCTCCAGGGCGACTTCCGAACGGGAGAGGCCAGTCCGTACTACCTCTTTCACCCGCTCGTACCCGAGCGAGTCCGGCGAGCGTTGCCGAACGCGAAGCTTGTTGCGCTCCTCCGCGAACCGGGGGCTCGGGCTTACTCGCAATATCAGCTGGAGCGACGAAGTGAGCGCGAGATGTTGACGTTCGAGGAAGCGCTCGAGGCCGAACCCGAACGACTGGAAGGTGAGGAGGATCGGATTCGTGAGGACCCTTCCTACCAGAGCGAGGCGCACCGCCACTTTTCCTATCTGGCGCGGGGCCTTTACGCCGACCAGCTCGAATCGTGGTTCGGTCTGTTTCCGGGCGAACAGATACTCGTTCTCCTTGCCGATGACTTCTTCGCTGACCCGGGCGGCACATATCGACGCGTGCTCGACCACCTCGGCCTCGCGCGGATCGCGCTCCCGCGCTACGAAACGTTCAACTACGCGAGCTACTCGATGATGAAGCCTGAAACTCGGAAATACCTCACCGACTACTTCCGGGAACCGAACCAGCACCTCGAGGAGCTCCTCGGCGTTGTGCTCGACTGGGACGTGTAGCCCGCTCGCTGGGCGTTAGCGTTCGGAGTTCCACAACCATGGGCTTATCGGTCTCGATCGTGATTGTTTCGTTCAACACCGGGAGCGCGCTCGCGGAGTGTCTCAGCCGGGTGCCCGGGAGCCGCTTTGAGGTGATCGTCGTCGACAACGGCTCCACGGATGGAAGCCGCGAGCTCGTCAGGTCAGAGTTCCCGTGGGTGCGCTTGATCGAACCGGAGACGAACCTGGGCTTCGGCGCCGGGCTGAACGCCGGCATCGAGGTCGCGGGTGGCGACTCTGTCCTGCTGCTGAACTCGGACGCTTGGCCGATCGACGACGCCGTCGATCAGCTCCTCTCGTACATGGAACGTCACCCGCGCATCGGCGTGCTTGGACCTCGGCTTCGCAACCCGGATGGAACCCTCCAGCGCTCGATCCGCGGCTTTCCGACCCCCTGGCGAATCGCCACCGAATACTTCTTCCTCCGGAAGCTTGCGCCGCGTTCGAATGTCCTCAACGCCTTCTACGCGGGGCCTCGCGACCACTCGCGGACGTGCGAGGCGGAATTCCTCACGGGAGCCGTCTTGCTGTGTCGTCGCGAGGCTCTGCAAGAGATCGGCGGCTTCGACGAAGACTTCTTCATGTTCAGTGAAGAGACCGACCTGTGCTACCGGATGCGTGAAGCGGGCTGGAAGGTCGAGTTCTACGCAGGCGCGGAATTCGTCCACGTGGGCGGGGCATCAACGAAGGCGGAGTGGGGAACGATGTATCGCGAGCAGCTCCGCGGGCATCTCCGCTTCCTCTCGAAGCACCAGGGCCCCGGGACGGCCGAGCGGACGCGGCACATGCTGATCGTGTCGCTCCGGCTGCGGACACAGCTGTTCCCTGGCGAGCGCGGCGAGTCCTACCGTCGGGCCGCCGACTGGCTTGCATCGGTCGAGACACCCGCCCTCCTACAATCACGCCAATGAGCCCTCGCTTCCCTGGCCGGCTGCCACTCCCACCGGGCGAAGTCCGGCTCCGCGGCCAGCCTAACGACGCTCGCTGCGAGATCCTGCAGCCTCGACCCCTCGCCGTACGTCAGCTGTACTGCCTCGGAGTCTCGGCTTTGCCTCTCTTGCGAGCCCCGCTCCAGAGAACCGAGGGATCTTGGCTTCGTAGTCTGCCCAGCCCCCGAGGTACAGATTGCTCAAGCGTCGCCTGGCTTCCTTAGAGCGGCCGATGCCGAAAGCGGTCGTCGCGGACGTCGGCTGGGTCAATGGGCTGGCCGCGATCCGATCGCTCGGTCGAGCTGGTATCGGCGTGATCGCAGTCGACCATCGGAAAGGCGCCCTTGGATTTCGCTCGCGATACGCCGAAGCCCAGCTGTCTCCCGATCCGGTCGCTGACGAGGCGGCGTACGTCGACTTCCTGCTGGAGCTCGGAGATCGGCTGGATCGTCCAGCACCGGTCTTTCCGACGCACGACGAACACCTCAACGCGATCGCGCGCAATCGGGAGGCGCTGGGAGACATGTTTCTCTGTCCCTTCCCGAACTGGGATCTGCTCGAGCAACTCCAGAACAAGCATTTCCAGCTCAGCGAGGCAGAACGGTTGGGCGTGCCGATTCCGCGAACGGTCACGGAGCCCACCGACGACCTCGGGTTTCCGGTTCTGGTCAAGCCCTCCGATCCGACGGTTTTTCGGCGGGAATTCCGTCGGCAGGCGTTTCGGTGCGAGACCCGCGAGGAACTCGACGACGCGTGGTCAGTGGCACGTCCGTATGCCCCGCTCGTTCAGGAATTCATCCCTGGAGGCGATGATCAGCTCTATACGCTCGGCAGCTATCTGGCTCTGGATGGCGAGGCGCTCGGTCTCTTCTGTGGCCGAAAGCTGCTTCAAACGACCGACGGCGTCGGCACGTGTCGCGTCGGCGAGGCGGTGTGGATCGAACGTGTGGTGGAGCTTGGATTGGAGATGCTCCGGGGCGTCCGGTTCCATGGCCTCTCGCAGGTCGAGTTCAAACGGGATCCACGCGACGGTGAGTTCAAGCTGATGGAGGTAAATCCGCGGTTGTGGCAGTGGCACGGTCTCGCGACGGCGTGCGGGGTTGATCTGCCACGGATCGCGTACTGGGATCTGCTCGGGGCACGTCTTCCGTCGGCCCGGCAGAACGGGTCCCAGAAACGCTGGGCGATCTCTCTCATGGCCGGAAAGCCGCCTGCATTTCAGCGTCCTCCGTACGTCGACGCTGTGTACGCGCTCGATGATCCTCTGCCCAGTTTGGTGCAGGCAGCGCGCGTCGTCGCCGGTCTCCGATGATTCCCGAGTCAGTCGAGCGGAAGGCCCGTTGGGTTCTCGATTCGATCGGCGCGCGCAATCTCGGTATCGGCGATGACGTTCCGTATCGGGAAGAGGCTTGGGAAGCGGTCCGAAGGGGGCAGCGACCTGAGGGTGACGAGCTGGCTGAGGCTTTTTATCACCTGGCAAGGCTCGAGGAGCTCGACGGCTCCCGCGACCGACACGGGCGCTTCTCGGTTGAGTCGTCGTGCCTCGATCCATTGGATCCGCCGCTCGAGCGGCTGCGAACACGTCTGGGAGTGGAGCCGCCGACGTGGCGAGGCGCCGGCTTCGCCGTGGTACTTACGCATGACGTCGACATCCCGTGGCGATGGACGCGGATTGGCATCAAAGGAGCCGCAGCCCGGTTGAAGGGTCACGTTCTCTCGGGTAGGGGATCGCAGGCCTTCTACGAGGCTCGGGCCTTGGCGACGATACCCGTGCACAAGCTTCGCGGATCGGACCCCAACTGGAGCTTTGGTCGGATCCTGCGAGTCGAGCAGTCTCGGGGCGCGCGCTCGACCTTCTTTCTCATGGGTGGCCACGGCCATCCGGCAGACGGCGCGTCGCCCGAGGCCTACGACGAACTCCGACCCAAACTGGTCGAGACGCTGCAGGCGGCGAACGCAGAGGTTGGACTCCATGGCTCCTACACGGCCGCCGACAGCGTGCGTCGGCTCGAAGAGGAGAAACAACGGCTCGAGTTCCTCGCCGGGCCTGTTCGTGGACAGCGATACCACTACCTCAGGATCGATCCACATTCGAATCTTGCGCCGCTCGACCAACTCGGGTTTGTCTACGACAGCTCGATGGGCTTTGCGGACGCTCCCGGGTTCCGCGCCGGGATCGCTCATCCGTACAGGCCCTGGGACGTTGAGAACGATCGGCCCCTCGATCTCATCGAGATCCCACTTGCTGCCATGGATGTCACCTTTAGCGCCGATCATTACATGGGTCTCTCCGCCTCGGCGGCCGAGAAGCGGCTGCTCGATCTCATCGAATGGGCGGCGGTTCACGGCGGGGGCTTTGCGGTTCTCTGGCACACGGATCGCTACGATCCGTCAACCTCCCGTGGATGGGATCGGCTCTATCTACGCGTTCTCGACGCGGTGCGAGCCCGCGGCGGAATCGCACTGTCGGCGGGAGAGCTAGCCGAGGAGGCGGCCGAGTGGCTTCGGTGACAACAGTCGCCCTTGCGGCGCCTCGAGGGCGGCTCGGGTTTGTCGCCGCGGTCGCGGCCGCTCCACTCGCACTTGGCCTTGCTCACCTCCTACCCGAGACCGGCCTCGGTCTCGGAATCCGGCTCGCCGCTGCGGCGGTGATGGTCCTGCTGCTGCCGGGCGCGCTCATCCAGCGCGCGCTCGGTTGGTCATCGTCGCTCGGAGTCACGGCAGCAGCGTCGTTCGCAGTCAGTCTCGCCGTCGTCGCCGTTGGTGTGGCGATCGCGTTTCTCGCCAATGCGAACCTCTCTGTTGTGCTGATCGTCATCGCAATCGCGTCGGTGGCCGCGCTCTGGCCGGCGGCGAGAGCGGCGTCCGTCGAAGTGGAACGGGCGGAGTGGATTTCGGCCCTTGGAGTGCTTGCCGCGGGCGCCGTGTTCGCCGGGATCGTGTGGTGGGCAGCAGGGACGATCTCGGGCGACGCGTTCTTTCATCTCGCCCGCGCCCGCAAGCTCGAAGAGTTCGACTCGCTCGCGTCGCTGGATGTGTTGAACGAGTTCCGCGACGGCGGTCTTCACCCGGGCTACGTGTTTCCGCTGTGGCATGCCGTGCTGGCCCTGATCGCACGGCTTGCGGGCGTCGACACCGCCGAGGTGATCCGCTTCCTGCCGGCGGTGCTCACACCGCTCGTCTTCCTGATCGCCTACGGCGCCGGCCGCGCGCTCTTTCGGTCGTGGGCGGGTGGAGTTGCCCTCGTTGCCGCGCTCGCCTCCCTCGTCGGGCTTGCCCGAGCTGGAACCGGCTCGTTCGAGTTCCTCACCCTGCCGCCGACCACAGCACGCGTCCTTCTGACCGTCACCTTTCTCGCGATCACGTTTGCGCTCCTACGCGCCTCGGACTGGCGCCTGTATCCGGCGCTCGCCGCCGCCGGCCTGGCGATCGCCGTCGTGCACCCGACGTACGCCTTGTTCGTTGCGCTGCTTCTCTTCGGCTTTCTGCTAGCCCGATTCCTGCTCGTCCGGGACGACCGCGCGACGCCGCTACGGATCGGCGCCGCCCTCCCGGCCCTCCTTGTTCCACTCGGTATCTACACGCTGGCAATCCTGCCCGTGCTCGACTCGACCATCGCCAGGGGCTCGGGTGATCGAGCGCGCTCGATGACGCACTACGCAGGGGCGATCGACGTCTCCGGAGAGGGCTTCAGGATGGCCCCTGAGGCAATTGCGCGCGGAGGCGCGCCCGTCGTTGCCGCACTGCTCGTCATACCCCTCGCTGTCTTCGCCGGCCGGCGGCTCTGGACGGCGCTCGTCCTCGGCGGCGGAGTAGCGATTCTGGCAGTTCTGCTGACTCCCGCCGTGTTCACCTGGGTGTCGGATGCAATTTCGCTCTCGCAGTCACGCCGGCTTGCGGCGTTTCTCCCACTGATCTTCGCTCTCGCCGGCGCCGCGGTTCTGCTGGGGAAGTTGCGTTGGCTCGGTGTGGGGGTTGCCCTTGCGGGAGGCATCGGTCTCCAGATCGCCTACCCGGGGGAGTTCACGTACGCGGTCGGCGAGGGTGGTCCGGGCTGGAGCGTGTGGCTTGCGCTCGCAGGTGGGATTGCCGCTCTCGTGGTCGCGGCAGTATTCGCTCGCCGGGGGCCCGACCCGAGCGTCTGGGCGGCGGTCGCGGCGATCGCGTTCGCGATCCCGGTCGGCGTGGGGGGCCTATCCGATCTTCGCACGGACGATGAGCCGGATGGGTTTGCCCTCACGCCCGAGTTGGTCGGTTACCTCCGCGGTCTCGACCAGGGCCAGGTGATCTACTCGAACCTCGAGACCTCGTATCGCGTTGCCGCCTTCACGCCGCACTACGTCGCCGCGTCGCCGCCGGCTCACGTGGCAAACACGGAGGACAACCGGCCGTACGATCGACGACGTGACGTTATTCGGGTCTTCTTCCGCGATGAGTTTCCCGATGCCGACCGGGCAACGATCATCAGGCGCTCGGGCGCCGATTTCGTCGTCGTCGACAAGACGCGGAACTACCCGCGCTCTCTCTTCGCGGGCCTCGAGCCAGCGTACGAGGATGACCGCTACGCCGTCTACCCGGCGGCGCCTCTGACGTCCTAGCCCATGTCTGGAGAAGTCCACTACCGCTACGAGCGTCGCCAAGATCCGGAACTGGTTGGGCCGTACACGAAGGATTCGGCCACCGAGAACTTTCTCGAGACGCTCAACGCGATCCTGGCGCCTCACGCCGATGCCGAGTACCTCGACCTCGACGAGACGTATCCGACCCTCCACGTCATCGGCGTGCCACGTTCCGGGACAACGCTCCTTCATCAAGCTCTGGCGAGCAGGCTCGAACTCGGCTACGTGAACAATTTGATCGCTGCGTTCTGGCGGGCGCCGACGTACGGGATTCAGCTGTCGAAGAAGCTCGGCCTCGACCTGCTGGAGTCAACATTCGAGTCGAACTTCGGTCGAACCGCTGGGATCACCGAGCCGCATGAGTTCGGCTACTTCTGGAACGACCACCTCCGCTACCCGGATCTCAGCGAACGGCCAGCAGGACACGAAGACACAATTGCGTGGAGCTACCTGCGCCGGGTGCTCGTCAACATGTCGCACCAATACGGCGGACCGTTCATGTTCAAGCCGATGCTCCTCATCTGGCATCTCGAGAAGATGGTGGAGACAATGCCCCGCACCTGTTACGTCTGGATCCGGCGCGACCCCGTTCAGAACGCGCTCTCACTCCTCCAGATGAGGAAGTCGCTCTTCGGCACGCTCGACGAATGGGCGTCGCTCCGACCGCGCGAGCCGACCGCGCTCTCGCATGAGCCGCCATGGCGTCAAGTTGTCGCTCAGGTGATTCTCCTCGAGCGAACGATCGACCGCGCCTCGAATTCGCTCGGCCCAGAACACGTGCATGGTGTCCGTTACGAGGACTTTTGCTCATCGCCCGAGCGGACAGTCGACGCGGTGAAAGGATTGCTCAGCTCCAAGGGCTTCGAACCCAAGGAGCTGGCGCCCGAGCTCACACCCTTCGACGAGCGTCGGAGCGAGCTCGAGCCCGAGTATGGTGCCCGAGTCGAACAGGCATTCGAGGAGCTGTCAGGCGAACTGGCCGCCCTCGAGGCGACAGGAAACTAGAGACCACAGGAGTGAGCTCCAACGTAACGCGTATCGGGCGCATCGTCGCGCCGCTGATTAGCCCGAACGAACCCGAGTCGCAGGTGGTCGACCTCCGGGTTTCCGACTACGCGGCAATTGCACGCGGCGACGTCGTTTGTACTCTCGAGACCTCCAAGTCGTCGGTCGACGTCGAATCAGAGCATGACGGATTCACCGGTGCGGTGAGAGTACAGGTCAACGATCGCGTGATCGCCGGAGAGCTCATCTGCGAAGTCTTCGACGCCGTTCCCGACCACGAAGCCGAGGAAGCGGACGCCGACGGTGCTGAGCGACCTGCCGGACTCAAGTTGACCCGAAAGGCCGAAGCGCTTGCGACCGAGGCGGGACTCGACCTCTCGGCGCTCCCGACGAACCGGTTCCTCACCGAGCGCGACATCGAGGCCCTGGTCGCCGAGACGGGCGAAGCACCAGCTCTGGACGACGCAGTCGTCTCTCGGATCTCCGAGCGCTCGGTCGTGATATTCGGCGCCGGCGGGTTTGCGAAAAGCCTGATCGACCTGATGCGGTCAGCCGGCGAGTACGAGCCGATCTTCGTGGTCGACGACGACCGCGATGCGGCACGGAACGTGCTCGGCGTGCCAGTCCTCGGTGGGCGGACCTATCTCAGCCCCCTTCGGCAGCACGGGCTCGAACTGGCCGTCAACGCCGTCGGATCGATCGGCAGGATCCAGACGCGCATCGACATCTTCACGTTCCTCGAGCAGCAGGGCTTCTCGCTGCCGACTCTTGTCGATCGTCAGGCCTCGGTTGCCGGCTCTGCCGAGCTGGGCGAGGGTTCTCAGGTGTTCGCCACGGCGGTCGTCGCTTCGGCCGCGCGGATTGGACGTGGCGTGATCGTCAACACCGGCGTGATCGTCTCGCACGACTGCACGATCGGCGACTACACCCACCTGGCTCCGGGCGCGACTCTCGCCGGCGAAGTCGAGGTCGGGGAGGGGACACTCGTCGGAATGGGCGTGACCGCGCACCTCGGAATCCGAATTGGATCCAGGGCCGTGATTGGCAACGGATCGGTGCTTCGCCAGGACGTCCCGGAAGGGACGATCGTGTCTGCCGGTTCGCTCTGGCCGACATAGCTGGGCCGGGCGGCCAGGCGGTCAGATCAGGCCGCCGCCGTACCGCCAGGGCCCCGGACTCAGTCGGATCCCCTTCTTGCGACAGAACTCGCGGACGGAGTCGACAAGTTCGCTGCTCTCGCCTTGTACCTCCCGAGCGAGGAGATCGAACACGGCGGAGCCGTCGCCGATCCCCTCGCCCTTGAATCCGAGAGTCAGTGCAACGGATCCGCCGGGGGAACTCGGGACCTCGGTCTCGTCGCGGATCTCCTCCTTGAAAGCGACGATCGCTGTCTTGCCTGACGCGTCGAGCTCGAACCCGTGCCAGTCGTCCTGTTCGAATGGATCGACGTCGTAGCCACGAAGGGTGAGCAGTTCCCCCAGGTCCCGGAGCATCTCGTGGACGAACTCGACCTGCTGCGGTCGAGAGACCTTCCGCTGGGCTTCGCCGGCCACGCGCGCTGGGACTCCAATTGCGAACTTCCCGGCCGGGATGTCCGAGACGACGTACGAGTTCGAACCGACGATGGCGCGTTCACCGATCCGGCAGCCGGCATACACAACTGCCCCAAGGCCGACCTGCGCCATGTCTTCCAACACCACGGGGGCAAATCGGTTCTCGAAGCCCTCGAGCAGCGAGTGGCCGATGTTGTGCGTCACGATCATCGATCGCTGCGTGACGTAGACCTCCCGTCCGATGAGCACCGGGCGCGCGGGATTGATGAAAACCTCGTCGCCGATGAAGGTGAGATCGCCGGCTGCAAACGTCGACCACGGATCGCGGTGTCCGCCTCCGCCGATCCGGATGGAGCGTCCTGCGTGAATGTTGGCACCGAAGTGAGCGCGACGGCACCTGACCTCTAGATTCGGTCCGAAATGGGAGAGTTCGCCGATTGTGACGACCTCGTCGCAGGCGACCGTGGCGTCCCGCCCCATCTTGACGTCGTCGCCAACGACGATTCGCCGAGCCACGAGAAGCGTGCCTTCCTCGAGCTCGACGTTTCGGCCGATCTGGGCGCCGTTCTTTCGATACCGCTGACATTTCTCTTCCGACGCCAACGCGCGAAACGCGTCGGGATTGGCGTGGAGAGTCTCGAGGAAGGCTTCGTCAAGCTGGCCCACCGAATCAGTGGCGCCGACTGACTCCGGGAGCGTGACGTTCTCGCGGGAGACGCCGTCAAAGACCGGGTCGAGAACAGGACTTGGCTGCTCTTCCTCCGTCACCAGCGCCTGCACGTCAGCGGCGGTGATGAAGCCCCGCTTCTCGATCCCTTCAAGATCAATCCGGTGCTGCGTTGCGAGCTCGATTGCCTTCTTCGTCGCCTTCACCCCTTCAGCAGCCTGGCGCGGGCCTGGCCGCGCTCGTCGGTCGACCGCGCTTTCGACTTCCTCTTTGGTCTCGGCGATGATCGCGATCTCGCGACCGAGTTCGACCTCGACTCCGGCCGCATACAGCTGCACGAGGGTTCCGTTTCCGGGAGCCTCCACCTCGACGGACGCTTTGGTCGTCTCGACGACGCAGATCGGCTGTCCCTTTTGCACCTCTTGCCCGTCGTCGACGAGCCACTCCTCGAGCAGTGCGAACTCGGTGTTCGCATCCTCACGGGTGAGGACGACTTCGTGCACTAGTGAACTGCTTGCAGGGAGGTCACGGCGTCCATGACATCCTCGACGCCGGGCAGAACTGCCTCCTCGAGCCCCGGTGCCGCCGGGATGATGCCGTCGCGGGCCGCGACGCGTCGAACCGGTGCCCGCAGGTCGTCCCAGGCTGCCTCTTGGATGCGAGCCGCGATTTCCGCTCCGATGCCACCCGTCATTCCACCCTCTTCGGCCGTCACCAGGGCGCCCGTCCGCGACACGGAATCGAGGACCGGATCCAGCTCCAACGGGTGGAGCTCGCTAATCGCAACGACTTCGCAGAACACCTCGTGCTCGAGGATTAACTCCGTTGCGGCTTCGAGAACGACGGGCAGCATGCCCCCGTACGTGGCGATGGTCGCCTCCGCTTCATCGAAGTCGTTTCCCGAGAAAGCGAGTGTCGGGTACGGCCCGTCGGACTCGACACATCGGAGCTCGCCAACGAAGCCGTCGGCCGGTCGCTGGTTGGGCCGGCCGTACATCAACTTGTTCTCGATGAAGAACACGGGTGTGTCATCCGTGACGGAGGCGCGCAGCAGTGAACGGAGATCGTGATACTCGCTCGGCGCGACGACTCGGATGTTCGGGATCCCCAGGAGGAGTTTCTCGAGCGACTGGCTGTGAGTTGGGCCGTAGCCTCTGCGCCCTCCCATCGGAGTTCGCACCACGAGTGGAACGGCCACCTGATCGTCGTACATCTCGCGGAACTTCGCGATCCCGTTGACGATCTGATCGAACCCAAGCGCGACGAAATCGCCGAACATGATCTCGAGGATCGGGCGGTAGCCGCGGAGCGCCATGCCGGCTGCGACTCCGAACATCGAGGGCTCGCTCACGGGTGTCGTGATGACGCGATCTGGCCAGCGCTCGCTCAGACCCTTGGTGACCTTGAAGGCTCCGCCGTACGGATCGAGGATGTCTTCGCCCAGCAGGACGACGTCGTCGTGCTCCTCGAAGAGCTCGATCAGCGCCCCGTTGAGGACCTGGGCACAGCGCTGTGACACTAATCGTCCTCCGGACGAGCGGGGGGCGCGTTTTCTGCGGCCAAAAGCGTCTCGGCGATCTGGCGGCTCGCCCCGGCTTCGATTTCGGCCCGCGCTGCGTGGTCGAGCCGTCGGCCGGCAACGGCTAGCGGATCGCGCTCTCTCCGCTCCTCGATCTCAGCCGGATCCCGATCGTCGTCGCCCTTGCTGTGGGGGCTGAACCGATACGTGTTGAGGACAAGGAAGAACGGCTTCCTCTGTTCTCTGATCGATGCGATGATCGCGGCGGCTGTCTGGTCGATCTCGTTCACGTCGGTCGTGTCGAGTTCGGCGGTATCGATTCCGAACGCCTGTGCCCGGGCTGCGATTTCTCCCGCGAGTGTGAGGCGGCTTGGCGTGGACTGAGCGTAGTAATTGTTCTCGACGACGAAGAGCATCGGGAGCCGCCAGATCGAGGCCATGTTCAGGGACTCGTAGACGACGCCTTGACCGAGTGTTCCGTCCCCGATAAATACGGTCGTGACACCGCCCGAGCCTCGCTTCTTCTCCGCAAGAGCCGCGCCGGTTGCGACCGGGACGGTGCTGCCGAGGACACCGTTCGAGTAGAAGTTCTCTTTGCAGAGGTGCTGGCTTCCGCCTTTTCCTCCGCAGACGCCGTCGGACTTCCCCATCACTTCGCAGAACAGGCCGTAGACGTCTCCGGTGAACGACAGATAGTGACCGTGACAGCGATGGTTGCTGAAGATGACGTCGCGATCGCGCTCGAGGTTCGCGATGATCCCGACTGCGTCAGCCTCCTGGCCGATGCACGTATGCGTCGTCCCGACGAGCTTGCCGGCCGAGAACAAGTCCAGGAGCGTCTCCTCGAACCGGCGGATCAGAAACATCTCTCGGTAGAACTGCTGCATCTTCGTCATTGACGCTCACTACCAGTGTTTCGCAGCTTTGACACGCCGCCAAGTAGTACCGGCTTCGGTGCGCTGGCGATCGTCCTACGGGAGGCGCTACGTCGCAGCGTCCGGGTGCCCTGCACGGCGGTCAGAGGTAGCCGAGATCTGCGAGGCGTCCGGTGACAACAGCTTCCTCCTCCTCGCTCAGCTCATGTCGTTCGATCCGCGCCGCCTCGAGGCTGAGTTGGGCGCGGAGCTCCGCTGGCGCGTCGTCAATTCGGTTCGTCGTCTCGTCCGGGTCAACGTCAAGGCGGAATCCCTGTTCCTCAGCCGTGTCGAGATGATGAATGAGTTTCCATGGGGGCGAGCGAAGACCGAGCTGAGAGAGCACTCCGCGGTCCGTCGTCGCGGCGAAGGCAAGGCGATCTCCCTCTTCTGTCCCTTCGATCACGGGCAAGAGCGAGGTGCCGTCGATGTCCCCGGAATAGCCGCCCGCCAGCTCGAGGATCGTTGGCATGAGATCGACTGTCCGAACCTGCGAGTCGACAACCGTGGAGTTGATGCGGTCCGGTGCCGTGAGGATCATCGGCACGAGGAGGATTTCGTCGTTGAGCGTGGCGCCATGCAAGTGATAGATGCCCCTGACGTCCCGCTTGTCGACGAATCGCTCTCCCCACGATTCGCCGTGGTCAGAGACGAAAGCGACGGAGGTTTGCTCACGAAGACCGAGTCGGTCCAGTTCCTCCAGGAACGAGGCAAAGAGGGTCTCGGACTGGAACTCCACAGCGCGCCGATACGCGTCACGCCAGGCCTCGACCTCGTCAGCGTTGCCCTCGCTGATCGCGCCCAGGAGCTTCTTTTTCTCCGCACGCCAACGGTCGCGATCGGCATGAAGGACGTCATAAGGCATATGCGTGGCCCAGCTATGGACGAAGAGGAGAAACGGGCTCGATCGTTTCTCTCGGAGCCAGGTGAATGCATCGTCGAGATTCTCGCTCGTCCCCAGCACGTTCGCCTCGTGCTGATCCTTGAAGAGGTACGCCCGGTCGAACACGAAAGTCGCGCGCTCGTAGCCAAGGTCGGCGACGGCTTCGAACAGCGTCCGCGTTTCTGGCTCGAGCTCGGCATCCCAGTGGGTGTATCCGTGGCGGTGCGGGTAGAGGCCGGTGATGATCGATGTGATCGACGGGGCGGTCCAGGGTGCGGCACTCACAGTCTGTGCGAAGCGGGCGCCCGTCGAGGCGAATTCGTCGATGGTCGGAGTACTTACCGATTGCGCGCCGTAACAGCCGAGGTGGTCGGCCCGGAGTGCATCGGAGACGTAGACAACGACGTTCACGGAGCGGCCGATTCTACCCGCCGGGTGGGACTGGCCCTTCCGCCCGACACTTCCTCGCAGGTGCCGAGAAAGGCCGGGATTTGGTGGGTTAATCGAGCCCGAGGTGCTCGTGCTGCGAGTTCTGTGGCGTTTTGAGGGCGATGTCCTGGGGGACCGCCCGCTCACCCACCGCCCGCCATCGAGCCTAACCGGAATTTCCGCTCGAGTGGCCGACG
>CAYTCZ010000067.1:0-22129 GCA_964436315.1 uncultured Gaiellales bacterium
ACGGTCGCCGGTTGGGCGAATGCCACGCCGCCCGACTTCCGGTTCGCGATTAAGATGAACCGCCGAATCGTGCAGTTCGGCCGGGTCGACTTGGCGGCGGCGTTCTGCGAACGCATCAAGCCGCTCGGCGATCGTCTCGGACCCGTCCGGATTCTCATTGCCCGAGCTCGAGACGACGGGTGGCTACATCTCCTACTCGACTCTCTCGACCCCGAACTCGAGTACGTGTACGAGTTTCGGCATGAGTCATGGGGTGAAAGCGATGTTGTTCGTGCGCCGCGTGTTGCGCTGGTCGACGACCTCGCCAGAGCAGGCGACCTCCGCTATCTGAGACTCCGCGATCTGCCATACGACGACGTGGCTCTGAGCACGTGGGCCGACCGAATCGGAGCCGAGCTCCAGGCCGGGATCGATGTGTTCTGCTTCTTCAAGCACGAGGACGAGCCAACGGCACCCGCCTACGCGGCGCGCCTCCGCGAACTCGTGGAACGGCGACTTGCGGACTTATAGGAGAGGGGCGGCGAGATCGTCGCCGCCGCCTCGGTTCGGTCGCTGCGCCGGGCGGGTGAGTGATTGCCGTCATCCCCCACGCCGGAGGTCAGCTTCTGTTCCTCCTCTCGGCGAATCTCGTCGCAACCTTTAGGCCTCGGTCATCTGCGCCACGGCATCGAACCGGTTATGCTCGCGCCCATCGGGTCCCTCGCGAAAACGCCGCAAAGGAGGCCGTCTTGAGACGCATCGCGTTGACCGTCAACGGGACTCCGCATGAAGCGGAGGTCGAACCCCGGCAGCTCTTGAGCCATTTCCTCCGCGAGGATCTCGAGCTGACCGGGACGAAGATTGGATGCGATACATCATCGTGCGGTTCCTGCACGATCCTGCTCGACGGCGAGTCTGTGAAGTCGTGCACTGTGCTGGCTGTCCAGGCCGACGGGTCTGAGCTCACCACAATCGAAGGGCTGGCGACGAACGGCTCCCTCGCTCCAGTGCAGCAGGCCTTCCACGAGGCTCATGCGCTGCAGTGCGGGTTCTGTACGCCAGGAATGGTGATGGCGACCGTCAGCCTGCTGGAGGAGAACCCCAGTCCGAGCGAGGACGAGGTTCGCCACGCCCTCGAGGGAAACCTGTGCCGCTGCACGGGGTATCAGAAAATTGTTGAAGCGGTACAAGCCGCAGCCGGAGCGTAGGGAGGCACGATGGCTACCACCGAAAGTGCGAAGACCTACATCGGCGAGGCTGTCTCCCGGAAGGAAGATCCCAAGCTCCTCACGGGTCAGGGTCGCTACACCGACGACCTGACGGTTCCCGGCATGGTGTGGATGGCGGTCGTCCGAAGCCCCCACGCACACGCCAAGATCAAGAAGGTGAGCCTCGAGAAGGCGCGGAAGGCCGAAGGAGTCGTCGCGGCGTTTTCCGGCGAGGACCTCGCCGAGGAATGGGCGGCCGGTTTGCCCTGTGCGTGGCCGGTGACTGAGGACATCAAGATCCCGGATCACTGGCCGCTTGCGAAAGACAAAGCGCGCTACGTCGGCGACGGTGTTGCGGTTGTCGTCGCAGACAGCCGAGTCGGCGCCAAGGATGCCGCTGAGCTCATCGAGGTTGACTACGAACCGCTTCCAGCCGTGACCGATGTTGAAGCAGCGCTCGAAGACGACGCCCCGATCATCCACGACGACCTCGAGACAAACCATTCCTACACGTGGTCGCTCTCGGCCGGCGAGGTAGACAAGCTCTTCTCCGAGGCGGACGTCACGGTCAAAGAGCGGTACGTCCAGCAGCGGCTGATTCCGAACGCGATCGAACCGCGGAGCGTGCTGGTGCAGCCGATTCCCGCCCAGGGTGACTTCACCGTCTGGTCGGCGACTCAGATCCCCCACGTTCTTCGCTTTGCGCTTGGTGCCGTCACGGGGGTACCCGAGGCAAAGTTGCGAATCATCGCGCCGGAAGTCGGCGGAGGATTCGGCTCCAAGCTCAACGTGTACGCAGAGGAGGCGCTCTGCCTGGTGCTCGCGCGAAGGCTGGGAGTTCCCGTCAAGTGGACCGAGGAGCGCACAGAGGGCTACCTCGCGACCATCCACGGCCGAGACGTCGTCCAGGAGATCGAGCTCGCCGCGACGTCCGAGGGCAAGATCACGGCCGTTCGGACGAAGCTCATCGCTGCGATGGGCGCGTATATGCAGCTCGTGACTCCAGGCATTCCGATCCTCGGGGCCTGGCTCTATGGAGGCGCCTACGATCCGGTCGGGTACCAGCTCGATTGTCTCGGCGTATTCACGAACACAACGCCGACCGACGCCTATCGAGGAGCGGGTCGCCCCGAGGCGACGTACGCAATCGAGCGAGCGATCGACGCACTCGCTCGCGAGATCGACGCAGATCCCGTCGAGATCCGAAGGCTGAACTTCATCAAGGAGTTCCCTGCGACGCTCGCTTCAGGTCTCGAGGTCGATTCCGGCGACTACGAGGCCGCGCTCGACAAAGCGCTCGACCTCGTCGGCTACGACGACCTCAGGAAAGAACAGGCGGAGCGTAACGAGCGCGGGGACACCAAACGACTCGGCATCGGCTTCTCGACGTACCTCGAGATGTGCGGGCTGGCGCCCTCTCGGATCCTGGGCGCTGTTCTCTACGCGGGAGGCGGCTGGGAGGCGGCGACGATTCGCGTCCTGCCAATCGGAACGGTTCAGGTCGTCATCGGATCATCACCGCACGGGCAGAGTCACGTGACGACGTTCTCGCAGATCGTCGCCGAGCGGCTCGGTGTCCCGATCGACAATATCGAGGTACTGCACGGCGATACCGCCGTGTCGCAGCTCGGCTGGGACACGTACGGGAGCCGGAGCCTCTCTGTTGGTGGCGTCGCGTTGTACAACGCGGCCGAGAAGATCATCGATAAGGCGCGGACCATCGCTGCGCACCAGCTCGAGGCGGCCGAAGACGATCTCGAGTACGAGGCCGGGACCTTCACGGTGAAGGGCACCGACAAGAGCATGACGGTGACCGATGCCGGGCTTCAGGCGTGGACGGCACACAATCTGCCCGACGAGATGGAGCCCGGACTCGAAGAGACGTACGTGTATGACCCTCCCAACTTCAGCTGGCCGGCAGGAACGCACATTGCGGTCGTCGAGGTCGACACTGAAACAGGTGCGGCGGACCTAGTTCGCTACGTCGCGGTCGACGACGTCGGCACCGTCATCAACCCAACCATCGTCGAAGGCCAAGTGCACGGCGGTGTGACCCAAGGTGTGGCGCAGGCATTGTTCGAGGAGGCCCGGTACGACGATTCGGGCAACCTCCTCCACGGCTCGATGACCAGCTATCTCGTTCCGTCGGCCGCAGAGATGCCTAACATTGAGGTCGCGGACTGCCCGGCACCGAGCCCCTCGAATCCGATGGGCGTCAAAGGCGTCGGCGAGACCGGAGCGATCGCATCACCTGCGGCAGCGATGAACGCCGTCATCGACGCCCTGGTACCGCTGGGACTCAAACACATGGATATGCCGGCTTCGCCCGAGAGAGTCTGGCGCGCTCTTCAGGAGGTGGCGCAATGATCCCCGCGAAGTTCGACTACGAGGTCGCCGACTCTGTCGAACGAGCAATCGAACTCCTCGGGTCTTCTGACGAGGCGAAGCTCATCGCCGGCGGACACTCGCTGCTGCCACTGATGAAACTGCGGTTCGCCCGGCCTTCGCTGCTCGTCGACATCGGCCGGGTGCCCGACCTCGCGTACGTTCGCGACGCTGGAGACCAGATCGCCATCGGCGCGCTCACCCGACACCACGACGTGGCGGGCGACCCGTTGCTCCAGAAACACTGTCCGATCGTCGCGCAGACGGCGGCCGGTATCGGCGATCCACAAGTTCGCCACCGAGGAACGATTGGGGGCTCGCTGGCGCACGCTGACCCGGCGAGCGACTACCCGACGGTCATGCTCGCGCTCGGCGCCGAGTTCATCGTCGCCGGTTCCAAGGGTGAGCGGACCGCAGCCGGCAGCAGCTTCTTTATCGGGCTCCTCGAGTGCGCTCTCTCCGAACAGGAAGTACTCACCGAGATCCGAGTGCCGAAGATCGGCGCCAAGGGCTCGACATATGTGAAGTTCTCACGACGGGCCCAGGACTGGGCGACGGTCGGCGTCGCGGTCGTCTCGAACGGCGACACGGCAGTTGCGTTGACAAACATGGGCCCAACGCCGATGAGAGCCACGGCCGTCGAGGAGGCGCTCGCCTCGGGGGCCGATCCAGCCGCCGCGGCGGAGAAGGCAGCGGAGGGAACGAGTCCGCCAAGCGATACGAACGGGAGCGCCGAGTACCGCGAACACCTCGTGAAAGTGCTCACGCATCGGGCGCTCGCCGAAGCTCTCGGCACGTAGACGCAAGAGACGTAGAAGTGCGAGGGGTCGGGATCGCCCGGCTCCTCGCCCACCTCCTCCATAGACTCTGCCTGTGATCGAGCAGGAACGAGGCCAGCTGTATCTCGGCGTGACGGCTGTCGACGGGAAGGAGGGGCCACCGCTCCTCCTCGAGGCCTCAGACCTCAAGACGCATGGCGTGATCGTGGGGATGACTGCCGTCTACTACCTCGATCCGACAGCGCCCTGGGGACCGAAGGTCGGGGCAAACGTCGCAGGCACCAAGCGCCGCGTGACCGAGGTCGCTCTGGTCTGGTTGCCAAAAACTAGTGGTCGCTGATTCAGGAACTCGACTCCTGTCTGACGAACTCAGCCTGAATCCTCGAAACGTACTCGTCGAGCTCCCCCCGGCGCTGATCGATTCGCCGACTGAGCGTCGCGAGCTCCCGCTTCTTCACTTCGATCCCGTCCTCGAGTAAATCGACCTCGGCCTGAACGCGAGCCGCTTGGGCAACGAACTCGGCCTCCTTGTGGTCGAGCTCGCGATCACGTCCACGAGCCTCTTCTTCGCGCGCTCGGAGTCTCTCCTGCCGCTGTTCAATGAGGAGCTTCTCCGACTCGAAGAGCTCGCTCTGGTGATCGACCTCGGCCTCGCGATCGGCCAGGGCTCGCTCTCGCCGCGCGACGTCGGTTTCCCGCTGGTGGATGTCACGCTCTCGCGACGATGATTGCTCGCTGGCGACGAGCGCTCGTTCGCGTTCAGCGAGCTCGACCTTTCTGAGGTTGAGGGCCTCGAGGTCGCGCTCGACCGACGATTCCCGCGCTGCCAGTTCGGGCTCGCGGGCCTCGGTCTTCCGCAGACGGTCTCGGAGGCTCTCGGCCTGTGCTTGAAGAGACTCGTTTCGCGCTTGCTCTTCGGCGAGCAGCGTCTCGAGTCGGCGAATCCGCCTCTCTCCCGCGTCGATATCGCGGGCCAGTTCAGCTTGTCGCCAATCGCGCTCTTTTAGTGAGACCTCCGCCTCGGCGAGAGCGGCGCGAATCTCTTCAGTTCTCGTTCGTTCTTCAGCCACGGTCGCTACCTGTTCGTCGAGTTTTCGCAGGAGGCCTTCGACTCGATCGGTCTCGCCAAGACCTTCAAGATCGTGCTCGCGGAGCCGCTGCTGCAGGTTATTCATTCGTGCCTCCACGAACGCGAGCTCCTCTCGTCGTGCCTCGAGCCGCTCGAGCAAGAGCCCGAGCTCTGAGCCACGGTCGTCGGCAAGCTCGTCCGCGAGGTCGGTTGCTTGCCGGACGTACCGGTCTTCAAGCCAGTCGCGGATCCCGAGCACTGCTCCCCTTTTTTCCTTGCACCGACTCGATCGCGCGGCGAGCGAGTCCCTCTCCCTTGGATCGGTGGAGGCTGTGAGAGCCTGTATCCCTCGAACGGAACGACTGGGGTCAGGTCTGCCTTGATGCACTTGCACGAGAAGGCCAACACGAGTGCAACAAGGCAGACCTGACCCCAACCTCAGCGCAGGAGCTTCTCCATTTTCGTGACCGCGGAGAAGCCCATGAGTCGCTTCAGGTACGGAGTCCGCTCGGTCCGAACCGGCGTGAAGCCGAGGCGCTCGTATAGACGGCGGGCGTCGTTGTTGGTATCGACCACTTCGAGAGTGACCTTTGTTCTTCCCTTGTCCGTTGCCAGCTCAAAGGCCGCGTCGAGAAGGCGGCTCCCGATCCCGAGTCCCCGACTGGGGGAGCGTACGACGATTCCATCGATGAGCAGCTCGTCGCGCTTCGGCTGCTCGCGAAACAAGACGGCGAGCACGGCCAGCTTGACCGCGCCGCGAACAGGTCCGAACTCCCTCATGAACGTCGAGAGCGTCAGGTCAAAAAACTCGCCTTCACCGTAGTTGACGCTGCAGATGCCTACGAGCGATCCGCTATGGATCGCCGCGATCGAGTACTCGGGATTCTCGTCGGCCGCGAAGGCGGAGATCGCCTTTTCGTCCGACCTCAAAATCGGGCCGAGCTTTTCGCGGAACCCCTCGAAGAAGAGCTCGGCCGCCGCACGTCGGTGTTCACCTGGAAGCCCCCGCGTGATCTCTACGGCCGGCGGCTCGGTTGGCTCGGCCGTCACGCGCCGTCCAGCGAACCGATGATGGCATCTTGGTCGTAAACACAGCCGCCCCAGAGACCCCCGCTCACCGACTGAAGCCGTGCCCAGAGCGCCGTATCCGGTGGGAGACCGGGATCGGGCGAGATCGCTTCGTGCATCGAACGGCGCTCGAGCTCGTCGGCCGCTTCTTCGGAGGTCCACTCCTCTTCGCGCGGGCCCACCAGGTCCACGGTGGCCGTCAGCTGCCGCGTGTCGATCACGACCCGTATTCGATCCCCATCTCGAAGGCGACCGATCGGCCCGTCCTCGAGCGCCTCAGGACTCACATGACCGATGCACGCTCCAGTCGATACTCCGGAGAACCGCGCGTCTGTCACCAGCGCGACGTCCCGACCGAACGGAAGGAACTTGAGCGCCGAGGTGAGCTGGTACGTCTCCTCCATTCCACTCCCGAGAGGCCCTCGCCCGGCCAGGATGATGACGTCGCCCGGCTCGATGGGATCGCCGGCAGTCCCTTTGATTGCCGCAATCGCGTCGCGCTCTGTGGTGAACACCCGCGCCGGCCCGGTCAGCCGGTAGACGCCGTCATCGTCGAGAAGACCAGGGTCGATTGCCGTGCTCTTCACGACGCTGCCACCAGGCGCGAGATTGCCACCAGGGAAGCAAACGGTGGAGGTAAGGCCCTTCGCCCGTGCCCGCTCGGGCGGACAGATCACATCGTCTGGATCAACACCGTCAGCTTCGAGCAAACGGGCGCGCAAGCGCGAACGCCGCTCGCTCTCCTCCCACTCGTCGAGGACCTCGTCCCACGTTCGGCCCGAGATCGTCCTCGTGCTCCGGTGGAGGAGGTCGAGTTCTCTCAGATGCAACATCACCTCCGGCACGCCGCCGGCCAGGAAAACGCGGACGGTCGGATGGTTCTCCGGTCCGTTCGGGAGCGCATCGACGAGCCGCGGCACCGAAGCGTTTACGCGCCGCCAGTCCTCCACCGTCGGCCGGCGCAGGCCGGCGGCGTGAGCGACAGCGGGAATATGAATGAGGAGATTCGTCGAGCCGCCGAAAGCCGCGTGGACGAGCATCGCGTTTTCAATCGCCTCATCGGTGAGGATCGCATCCAACGTGAGGCCGTGCTCCCACTGATCATGGACCGCATCCGCGGTTCGCCGCGCGACGTCCCGCCAGATCGGTTGCCCGGATGGTGCAAGGGCCGCGTGGGTGACGGTGATGCCCATGGCCTCAGCGACGACTTGGGCGGTCGCCGCCGTGCCGAGGAACTGGCAGCCGCCCCCCGGTGACGCACACGCTCGGCAACCGAGATCGGCCGCCTCGTCGAGAGTGACGAGACCATGTGCAAAGCGCGCACCGAGCGTCTGGACCGCGCCGGCGTCCTCTCCGCGTTCGGGTGGGAGCGTCACGCCGCCGGGCACGACGGCTCCCGGAAGCTCACGAAACGATGCGACCGCCATCATCATCGCGGGCAGACCCTTGTCACACGTGCCGACACCGATGATCCCGCGACGGTTCGGAAGGCTTCGAACGAGCCGGCGCAAGACGACGGCGGCATCGTTCCGATACGGCAGGGAGTCGAACATCCCCGACGTTCCTTGTGTGCGACCGTCGCACGGATCCGACACGGACGCCGCAAACGGGAGGTCACCGAGCCGGTCGAACTCGAGCGCGGCCTCCCTGACCAACAGGCCGACTTCCCAATGGCCGGTGTGGTAACCAAGTGCGACCGGTGTCCCGTCGTCGGTACGCACTCCACCGAGCGTCGAGAGGATCAGAAACTGATCGCGTCCGGCTTTCGCGGCCGGGAGACCCATACCGACGTTCTGCGTCAGCCCGAAGACGTCGCCAGACGGACTGTCCCGAAGGAAGTCCTCGGTCAGGGGCAGCGCGCCGCTAGGCCCGGGCGCCTTCGTGGCCACCCGAAAGAGGTCGTCACCGCCCATCGGCGATCCGTCTCGGGTTCCGTTCAGTTGTACCGGCCGAGATCGCGCCCGGTTTCACACATGACCTCGATCAGACCCTCCTTCGCGTGGAAGATCTGACCGGTCGAGCGCAGGATGTAGCCGCCGCCCTCCATCGCAGCGTCCAGGCAGCGTTTGACCTCTTCGCGAACGGCAGCCTCGTCGCCCTCGTGGAGGAGATGCTCGTTGAAGCCGCCGAACAGGCAGACGCGATCGCCGATGCGCTCCTTGGCGTCGGCAAGATCGACGTCTCCGGAGGAGCGGTCGGAGGTGAGCGTCTCGATCGCGTCGGGATTCGTGTCCGCCATGTCCTCGAGGATCAACGTGGCGCGCCCGCAGTTGTGGAAGCTGACCAGGTAGCCGGCCTCGTGGGCCGCCTCGACGCACTCCGCGTCGTAGGGCTTGATGAACTCACGGAAGTGCTCGGGGGCGATGCCGACGCCGACCCAGGTCTCGTTCATCGAGATCGAGTGGATGCCTGTCTCGCCCAACCGCCGGTAGAACGGCTTCAGCCAATCGGCGCAGAAGCGCATCAGGTCGTGGACGAACTGTGGTCGGTCGTAGACGTCCATCGAGAGATCGACGAGACCCCGGATCTCGGCAGCCATATCCCAGGGGCCGATCACGTGATGGAGCCACCACGCCTCATCGCCGACCTTCTCGACCATGCCCTTGAGGACTGACATGTCGTAGAGCTCGGCGGAGGGGAAGTGGCGCAGGGCGGGGAGCTTCTTCTCCGGCTCATCGCCCTTCAAGAGGAAGTCGTGACAGGAGGTGCCGAACCCATCCTCGGTCCGGTAGGAGTAGTCGAGGTCACCGTCGGGCGTTTTGACGTGGTGGGCATGCTCACGCCAGCCGTCGCCGCGAGCGGTCTCCTCGAATGTCTCGACCCAGTTCTCGGTCTCGAACGGCCGCGGGAAGAGCATTCGCGGCCAGATCTCGTGTTCGCCGATGTGCTGGCTGTAGGTCGTGATCATCGGATCGAGGCCGAGATCCTGTTGCATCTTGACGATCGAGCCCATCGGATCGTCGATCCAGTCCTCGAACAGATCGAGGAAGCTCTGGTCAGGCCGTCGGAGCTTCTTGATCAGCGGGAGCCCAAGCCAGCAGTGGATGGGAACGCGATCGGGCGTACCCCGCTCGAATGCGATTCGCGTACGCTCAGCGGTCTTCACGGTCGATCTCCTTCCTCGCGGGCCTCGGCCCTGTCAGCGTAAGCCTACCGACTCCCCGTTACCGCTCCGGTTGAGTGGACTCTCGGCAATATGGTTCCATTTGCCGGCACCAGCTTGCGATCGTATCGCAGTCTCTTCTCCCTAAGAGAGTTGACTAATCGCACGATCTAGTGCCATAATATGGCACTAATGGCGAGGGTTGAAGAGGGCGCCCAAGCGATCGACCGCGCCGCGCGGATCCTCGTGCGACTCGTCGAGACCGACGACGTCGTCACCTTGGCGGGCGTGATGCAGGAAACGAGCCTCCCGAAGTCAACGGCTGCTCGGGCGCTTCGCGCTCTCGAACGAAACGGGCTCGCTCAGCGCCAACCGGGTGGCGGCTTCCGACCGGGACCCGTGCTCGTCGACTACGCCCGCCGCGACGCAAGCGTCGGCGACCTTGCGACGCTCGCATGGCCCTTTCTCGAGCAGCTCGGTCGCCAGACCGGCGAAACAGCCAATATCGCGATCCCGACGCCGGGCGGTGTCGCCCGCCTCGCCCAAGTCGACAGCGACCATCCGCTCGGCGCAGGGAACTGGGTCGGACGCAGAATTCCGCTCCACGCCTCGTCTCTCGGCAAGGTGTTCATGGCGTTCGGAGCGGCACAGCCGCCGTTCGGACGCCTCGCTCGACTCGGCCCGGGAACGATCACGAGCATGGAGGAGCTCCTCGCCGAGCTCGAACAAGTCAGGTTGGACGGCTTCGCCACGACCTGGGAGGAGCTCGAGGAAGGCCTCTGCTCGACCGCAGCCCCGGTCCACGGATCGCGCGCCAGAGTGATCGCTGCGATCTCTGTCTCGGCCCCGACGGTACGTACCTCCCGAGACCGTCTGGCCGAGCTCTCGGCACAGGTGGCGCAGACAGCCGGCGAGCTAACCGATCACGTCCGTCCTTACTACAACCAAGGAGAAGAAGGGGAATGACCGACGAAGAAATCTTGCAGGGCCTCTACGATGAGACCCTGGTCGGAAACGCGCCAGAGGTGCTCAAGCTCACCGAGCTCGGCCTCGAGGCGGACATGGCACCGACGACGATGCTCTTCGAGGCGCTCATCCCCGCACTCGAAGAGGTCGGGGCCCGCTTCGAGCGCGGGGACTTCTTCGTTCCCGAGATGCTGATCGCCGGTCGGGCGATGGCGGGCTCGCTCGAGATCTTGCGACCGTTGCTCGCGGACACAGGCGCCGAGACGATCGGGACGTTTCTGATGGGCACTGTCAAGGGCGACGTCCACGACATCGGTAAGAACCTCGTCGACATCATGCTCGAGGGAGCCGGATTCAACGTCGTCGACCTCGGCGTTCAGGTCGCGCCCGAGACCTTCGTCGACGCGATTCGAGAGCACGAGCCCGACGTGGTCGGGTTCTCGGCGTTCCTCACCACGACAATGCCGATGTTCAAGGTCAACATCGAAGCGATCGCCCACGCCGGGCTTCGCGACGAGGTCATCGTCATGGTCGGGGGCGCGCCGGTCACGCAGGAATACGCCGACGCGGTCGGAGCTGACGGTTACGCACCAGACGCGGCCAGCGCCACCAAGCTCGCCAAAGAGCTCGTCGAAGAGCGCCGCGCCCTCGCTCCCGCTTGAGGTCGATCGAATGAGTCTCGTCAGCGTAATCGAGCACGCCGTCAAGGGCCCGGTCTTCGACTGTCGGATGTGCGGGCAATGCGTCCTCCACGAAACGGGAATGACGTGCCCGATGACCTGTCCGAAGACGTTGCGGAACGGCCCCTGCGGAGGAGTCCGGGAAGACGGCGGCTGCGAAGTCATCCCGGAGATGCGCTGCGTGTGGGTCAAGGCCGAGGACCGGGCACGGACCCTTCCGCTCCTGCCACGCTCATGGCGCGAGCACATCGACGATCTTCGCCCGCCCGTTGACAACCGCCTCGAAGGAACATCGTCGTGGGTCAACGTCGCGCGCGGACGGAACCGAACCTCCCCCGAGGGCTGGAGAACGGCCCAAGACGAGGAGGCTGCATGAGCCGGCTGCGCGAACTAGTCGAGGCGGGCGATCGCCAGATCGTCACCGGCGAAGCGCCGACCGTGAACAGCGGAACTCTCGAGGACTTCCAAGAGCGGGTCGCCGAGATGGCGCACTGGGTGGACGCAATGAACGCCACCGACAACCCGACTGCTCGGGCGCACGCGTCGAACGTCTCTGTCGCCATCGCGCTCCTCGGCTTCGGAATCGAGCCGATCCTCCAGGTTGTCGGGCGGGACAAGAACCGCCTCGCCTGTCAGGCCGACATCGTCGGCGCCGCGCTTCACGGCGTCGAGAACGTCGCCTGTATGACCGGCGATGACGTGACCGCCGGAGACGAGCCGGAGGCACGGCGCGTCTTCGATCTCGACGGCCCACAACTCATCAACGTGGCCGCCGGCCTTGCAAACGGTCAGTACCTGTCCGGCCGCCCCATCGAGCCCGCGCCGACGCTCTTCATCGGCGCGGTCGAGAACCCCGGCGCACCGCCCCTTAACCATCGTGCCGAGCGAGCAGAGAAGAAGATCAGGGCCGGAGCGCGATTTCTCCAGCTCCAGATCTGTTACCACCCCGAACGTCTCGAAGCGTTCGTGACGGCGCTCGAGGAGAGGGGGTTGACTCGCGAGTGCGCGATCCTCCCCACTCTCGTGCTCGTCGAGACCGCGCGCGCGCTCTCGTTCATCGACCGCCAGGTTCCGGGAGTCTCAGTGCCCGCCGAGACGATCAAGCGCGTCGAGCGCTCAGACGATCCCTCGGAAGCAGCGTATGAACTCGTGCTCGAGCAAGCCCGGAACGCTCTGTCGCTTCCGGGCGTCCGCGGCCTCCACCTAACTGATTTCCGCCACGACGGTGCTGTTTCGCGGCTCTGCCGCGACCTCGGCATCCAGACCAGAGAGGAGAGAAGAGCGAATGCACACGGTGCTGCGCTCCCCGTCTAAAGAAGTCGTCATCGGACCCGACCAGCCGTTCTGCATCATCGGTGAACGGATCAACCCGACCGGACGCAAGGCGTTCGCCGAAGCCCTCCGGGACGGTGACCTGTCGCAGGTCGTCGAGGACGTCAACGAGCAGGTCGCGGTGGGGGCGCACGTCCTCGACGTCAATATGGGCGTTCCGCTCACCGACGAGGCCGACCTCCTCTCGCGCGCAATCCAGCTCGTTCAGGAACACACGGATCTGCCGATCTGCATCGACTCATCGGTCGTCGAAGCCCTCGACGCAGGGCTCGCCGTCTACCGGGGCAAGGCCCTCGTGAACTCGGTGACTTGCGAGACCGATCGACTCAATGCCGTGCTGCCGATGGTGAAGGAGCACGGAGCGGCGGTCATCTGCCTGACGAACGACGAGACCGGGATCCCGCAGACTGCCGCTGAGCGACTCGAAGTCTGTGCGCGCCTCGTTGACATCGTCCACGGGCAGTACGAGATTCCAATGGAGGACATCGTTATCGACCCGCTTGCGATGACAGTCGGAGCAGATCCAACCGCGGTCGTGGTCACCCTCGAGACGATCAGCGGCATTCGAGAGAGGTTCGGCCTCAACATGACGCTCGGCGCGTCGAACGTCTCGTTCGGCCTCCCGGGCCGTCACGCGCTGAATGCCGCGTTCCTCGTGACCGCGTCGTACGCTGGGCTGACCAGCGCGATCATGGATGCACGCACGGCCCAGACCGTCGACGCGTGCCGCGCCGCTGACCTGCTGTTCGCACGCGACGAATGGGGCATGAACTGGATCGCCGCCCATCGAGAGGCGCAGGCCGCGGCGACGTGAGTCTGGCGATGGATCAGCCCGAGGCGCAAGGGATCCCCGAGCCACACGCTCGGGTCGCGTTGCGCTTCCAGCCCTCGGGAACCGCCGTCCGGGTTCCACCGGGCGTGACCGTCTTCGACGCAGCGTCGTGGAACGGTGTCGCCATCGACTCGACGTGCGGCGGCCACGGAACGTGCAAGAAATGTCGAGTTCGCATCGAGGACGGCTCGGTCCCCGTGACGGAGCTGGACATGCGCGCGTATAGCGAGAGCGAACTCGAAGCCGGTTGGCGCCTCGCCTGCCGTGCTCAGGCCGAGAGCGACCTCGTCGTGGAGGTGCCGCCTCTCGAGACTCGACCCAAGGCGGCCACGCTCGGCGTTGGTCGGCAAGTGATTTTCCGGCCGGCCCTCCAGAAGCGCTACGTCGAGCTCGAGGAGCCATCCTTGACTGATCAACGCACCGACCTCGAGCGCATCCAAGACGCCGTCGACGACCTCGAGCTCCATGTCGAGGCGGGCGTCCTCCGCCGCTTGCCGCGCGTACTTCGCGAGTGCTCGTATCGCGTGACCTGCGTTGTTGTCGATGAGATGCTGATCGACGTCGAACCGGGTGATACGAGAGAGACACTCCATGCGATTGCGTTCGACCTCGGGACGACAACCGTCGTGGCCACGCTCCTCGATCTCGGAACAGGCACGCCGATTGCCGTGGCGTCGCGACTCAATCGCCAGCAGCCATTCGGCGCCGACGTCATCTCGCGCATCTCGGCGACGATGCTCGACAAGGGGAAGCTCGACGAACTGCAAGAGCTTGCTGGAGCGACCCTGCAAGAACTCGCAGACGAAGTCTGTGAGGAGGGAGGCATCGAGCCGGACCGGGTCTACGAAGTCGCGCTCGCGGGCAACGCGACGATGACGCAGCTCGCGCTGGGGATCGATCCCGAGCCCGTCGGCGTAGCACCGTTCATCATGGCAACCCGTTCGTTCCCCGAGATGGCGGCCTCGGAGCTCGGCCTCCGGCTTCATCCACGAGCTCGTGCGACGGTCTTTCCGGCGCTCGGCGCGTATGTGGGGGGAGACATCGTCGCGGGCCTACTCGCGACCGGCATGACTCGGGATCGCAGGATGCGCCTCTTCATCGATGTAGGTACGAACTGCGAGATCGCGCTCGGCTCCGCCGATCAACTCCTCTGTACCGCCGCCCCGGCTGGCCCGGCCTTCGAAGCCGCTCAAATCCAGTGCGGCATGCGCGCGGCCGACGGCGCCATTGAGAGCGCGCACATTCGCGACGACGGGCTCGAGCTCAAGGTGATCGGCGATGTCGGGCCGATCGGCATCTGTGGATCCGGGCTCGTCGACGCCGTCTCCGAGCTCGTCCGCAGTGGACTTCTCGAGCCGTCCGGTCGCTTCGTCCCCGACGAGCGCGTCGGCGAACTGGCACCCAATCTGGCGGGCCGCCTCGTAACCCGCACGAACGACGAGCGTGTCTTCGTCCTGCACTGGAAAGGCGCCGAGGGAGACGTGGACAACGCAGTCTACCTCTCTCAACGCGACATCCGTGAGCTCCAGTTCGCCAAAGCGTCAATCGCCACCGGCTGGAGAATCCTGCTCGAGGAACTCGGAATCGAAGAAACCGAGATCCAGCAGGTCCTGCTGGCCGGATCATTCGGCTCGTACCTCTCGCCCGCCAGCGCCGTTCGCATCGGTCTCGTACCACGACTGCCGCTCCCACGCATCGTGGCGGCCGGCAACGTCGCGGGCGAGGGAGCGAAGATGGCTCTCCTCTCGATGCAGGAGCGGCACGCCGCCACCGCGATGCTCGACGAGATCGACTACGTTGAGCTCTCGGACCGTCCCGACTTCAACGACCGATTCGTCGAGCAACTGTCCTTCCCAGAATGACGCAAGCGGCTGCAGTAGCGACGCTCTCGCGCAACCGGCCGGCCTTCCGACGGGGCCGAGAGGCGACGCACTGCGTCCTCGCATGCGGCGCAATTGCCCGCGAGGTATTGGCCGTCATCCGGCTGAACTCCTGGACACACGTCACGCTCGAATGTCTACCCGCCAAGCTGCATCTCACGCCGGAGGGCATCCCGGGCGCCGTCGACGCGAAGCTGCACGAGCTGAGCGCTCGCTTCGATCGGATCTTCGTCGCGTACGCGGACTGCGGGACTGCGGGTGCGCTTGATCGAGTGTTGGACAAACACGGCGTCGAACGATTGCCCGGGGCGCACTGTTACGGGTTCTTTGCGGGTAACTCGGCATGGCTCGAAATGCACGAGGCCGAGCCGGGCACCTTCTACCTGACCGATTTCCTGGTGCGACACTTCGACGCATTGGTCATCAGGTCGCTCGGGCTCGATCGCCATCCAGAGTTGATCGTCGACGTATTCGGGAACTACCGCCGCCTCGTCTACCTGGCTCAGTCAGACGAGCCAGAACTCGTTGACCGTGCTCGAGAAGCCGCCGCTCAGCTTGGTCTCGACTTCGAGCATTACCCGACCGGGCTCGGAGCGCTCGAACCGTCGCTCGTTCAATTCGTGGAGGCTGAACGCGCTGCCTGAGCTGACGGTCATCTACTGGCGGGATATCCCCGCCCAGGTCACCGCGAAAGCGGGGAAACAGAGCGCTCGTGTTCAACTCTCGGAGCGATTCCAGAACGCCATCGATGCGGCCGCGATGAACGCCGGCCTCGTTGGGAGCGATGATTACCTCGCCGAGTGGCGTCAGGAACGGCGGTCGTGCGGCGAGGCGATCTATGAAGAAGTCGCGAAAGAGGCAGAGCGCCTCGAAGAAGCCTATGACCGCGAGACGTTGGCCCGGCTGACGCGAGCCGGCGGAACCGACTAGACCGAGAGAACTGACCAAACGTAGGGCCAACCTGGACGGCGGTCCGGGATTTCGATCGTACGCCCGGCCGATTCGCCGGTAGCGCGTAGGATCCGGGCGAGCTAGCCTCCTTCATGTCGCTCACACCTTGGATTGCGGCCGGAGCGACCGAAGGCGAACGGGGGCAGCAGAACTGCACGGTGCAACTACGAGCCCGACGGCGTGTCAGAACGGACGTCGGCTCAAAACGGAGAAACCTTCCCGGCTGCTCGTGATCGCACTACTGGCGTTCGTCGCCCTCCTGCTGGCGCAAGGGGCGCCTGCCGCACTGGATTTCGACGGGCTCCGCGTCGATCGCCAACATCTCGATCGGCTGGTGTCGGCGCTCGCAGCGCAGGATGAGGCAACACCAGGCCTCCTCTCGCGGCAGGGCGTCGTCGGCACCGCCGTCGGTCTCGACGCGAAGGGAGAACCCGTCGTCAAGATCTTCACGGAGCGCGCAGCCGTGTTTGGGCTGCCGCTCGAGATCGACGGAGTCACCACCCAGGTCGAGGTCACCGGACAGATTGTCGCCCAGCACGATCCTCAGGCGCGCAACCGACCGGCGAACGTTGGGGATTCGATCGGCCACCCCGACGTGACCGCGGGCACGATCGCGGCGCTCGTCACGGACGGAACCGACTGGTATCTCCTGTCGAACAACCACGTCCTTGCCGACGAGAACGCCGCGACGATAGGGGATCCCGTCCTCCAGCCGGGAGCCGTCGATGGAGGCTCAGTCGGGAGCGACGAGATCGGCACGCTTGCCGACTACGAGCCGCTCAGTTTTTGCGGGATCTTCTGTCTCAACAACAGGATGGATGCGGCAATCAGTCGGGTGCTCGACCTGTCCGACGTCGACGTCGGTACCTGGTGCGGGTGGATCCATTCGACCTCGGTGACCGCCGCGTCCGTCGGCCAGCAGGTCAAGAAGTGTGGTCGCACGACCGGGGCGACAAGCGGCGAGGTGACCGAGATCAACGCGACGATCGATGTCCTGTACGGGTCAGGTCGGGTGGCACGGTTCGCGAACCAGATCGTCACGACCGACATGAGTTCCGGTGGCGATTCCGGCTCGCTGATCGTGGAGCAGGGAACCAATCGGCCTGTCGCACTCCTCTTCGCGGGAGGGGACACGCGCACAATCGCGAGCCCGATTCAGCCGATCCTCGACGAGTTCGGCATCCGCTTCGAGTATCCGGCACCGATCGCTGACTTCTCGGCCGAACCCACCGGCGGAACGGTTCCCCTGACTGTCGAGTTCACGGATGAGTCCAGCGGAAATCCGACGTCCTGGGAATGGGACCTCGACGGGGACGGGGACATCGACTCGACGGCGCAAAACCCCTCCTTCACGTACACGGCCGCGGGGGACTACACCGTGACGCTGACTGTTTTCAACGCGAATGGCACCGACTCCGAGACGAAGTCGGATCTGATCACCGCCGCACTGGGTCCGAACGCCTTGATCGCTGACTTCACAGCGAGCCCGACCTCGGGCACGTCGCCTTTCGTCGTCGAGTTCACGGACACGTCGAGTGGGAATCCCACGGCTTGGTGGTGGGATTTCAACGCCGATGGGGAGATCGACTCGACGTTGCAGAACCCATCGGCGACGTTCGTTGCCCCCGGCAGCTACACGATCGAGCTCATAGTGAGCAACGGCGAGGACTCCGACGCCGAGACGAAGACGAACTACATCACCGTCGATTCCCGCACGGCTCCCCCACCACCACCCGAGCCCACGCCGCTTCCACCTTCAGGAGGTGGAACCCCGGCCGCGACCGACCTGGCCGTGGACCTCACTGCAAGCGCGCCCTCGGTCGAGAAAGGGGGCACGGTTGCCATCCGAGCCTCGGTCGGCAACAAGCATCCAGCCTGGGACGCCACCGGCGTCATCCTCGAACTCGAGGTTCCCGCTGCGGCCATCGTCGAGTCGGCGAAGTCCACGGGGGGACCCGGTTGTCAGATTGGCGGGACCGTAACGTGCGATCTCGACTTTGTCCGTTCCGGAATGACCACCGTCGTCGATCTCGTGATCAGGTTCACCGAGGTCGGTGAGGTCACCACTCGGGCCTCGGTCTCGTCGGCCGAAGTCGACCTCGAACCCGCCGACAACCAGAGCGTCGCACGGACGATCGTGGTCGATGTCGGCGTCCGCGGCGCTTCCTCGGCCACCGGTTTACGGATCGCGATCACCGGCCCTTCCGGCAGGAGTCTTCGCCCAAAGCAGGGCCGGTCCGTATCGACCGTCAAGAGTCGTGTGTGGGTCAACGGTGCCTCGACGATCCGCGTTCGTGTCCTTCCGGTGGGCAAGTCGAAAGCACTCAAGCTCCTGCGAGGAAGCCGCGTCGGGAAGACGGTCGGTACCAAGGGTGCAAGGACGATGGTCTACGGAGCGCCCCGAGCCAAAGGGATTCGCCTGAGGCTCCGCCTCCGCTCCGCGATAGTGAAGAGCGGACGCGCCTACCGGATAGAGGTGCGCGCCACCGATTCGGGAGGGCACAAGGTGCGGAAGGTCATCCGCTTCCGCACCTGAACTAGCACCGGATCTCCTCGCTCCAGAGCCTGATCGCCGCCTGAGGTGAGTACGCTCCCAGGCTGATAATGAGAGTGATTCTTGATATGGTTCTGCGGCCGCCGCCGGAGCTCCACCGTGCTGTCGACGATTCCCCTCAGACATGGACTCCTCACTGCTGTCGCCGCGATCATCCTGCTCGCACTCGCGGCGTGCGGTGGCAGAAGCGACGAGGAGGGAAGCGCCTCCGGCGCACTGACCGTGGTTGCGACGACGACGATCCTCGGCGACTTCGCCGAGAACATCGTCGGAGAGGAGGGCACTGTGATCACCCTCATGTCTCCCGGTCAGGATCCCCACGCTTTCGATCTGTCCGCAAGTCAAGCGGCGGGGGTGAGAGACGCCGACCTCGTCGTTGCGAACGGCCTCGGCCTCGAGGCAGGGTTTGAAGACGTCCTCCTCGATGCGCGCGAGTCGGGCACGAGCGTCCTGTTCATGGGTGAAGAAGTCGAACCGCTCCCCTTTGCAGCCTCCGACTCATCCAGCCGTAGCGCCGAGGCGGAGAGTGATGGCGGTGCACTCGATCCACACTTCTGGATGGATCCGCTCCGAGTGGCCGCAGCGACCCGGGTGCTCGGGGCCGAACTGGAAGCGGCTACGGGGCTGAACAGTCTGGCCGAGCGCGCCGAGGCCTACGCCGAGACCGTCGAGGAGCTCGATCGTGAGATCGCAACGCTCCTCAGTGAGGTGCCGGCTGAGTCACGCAAGCTCGTCACCAACCACGACTCCTTGGGCTATCTCGCCGATCGATACGGATTCGAGATCGTCGGCGTCGTCATCCCGGGCGGCTCGACCCTCGCTGAGCCCTCGGCCCGCGAGGTTGTCGAACTGGTCGAGACAATTCAACGAGAGAACGTTCCGGCGGTCTTCGCGGAGACCAGCGCAACTGCGACGCTCGCTGAGGTCGTCGCCGACGAGACAGGGCGAGACGTCGAGATCGTCACGCTGTTTACCGGCTCGGTGGGTCAAGCAGGCTCCGGAGCCGAAACCTACGTGCTCATGATGCGAATGAACGCCGAGCGGATTCGCGCAGCGCTTTCCTAGCATCGTACCGAACGGGCGCGCGCCACTCGGAGGTGCGCGACAATCAGGCCTGGAATCGAGGTCTACGGGAGGAGCGATGACGGTAACTGGGACCGATACCGACTACACGGTGAAGCGCATCGGCCAGATGGAGCGGGTCCGCGGAGACACGTTCGTCCGCGTTCGAGCCTCGCTCGGCGTGACGTCATTCGGCATGCAGGTGGTCGATCTCCCACCGAACACCGGGGATATGGCCCCGGAACACGACCACCTCCACAACGGCCAAGAAGAGGTCTACCTGCTCCTCCAGGGAGAAGCCGAGCTCGTTCTTCCAGATCGGGTCGTCGAGCTCGACCCTGAGACCTTCGCTCGGATCGGTCCCGGTACCCGGCGGCGACTCCGGAGCGGCCCCGATGGAGCGCGCGTCCTTATGATCGGCGGCCGGCCTGGCGAAGCCTACGAGCCGCAGCCCAACTCTGAGCTCGGCGGGACCGAGGCATTCGGGTGCCCAACGGCTTCCTCGGACCTGATCCCCGATAGCCCGCCGCCGCAGATCGGACTCCGCGGGCGCTTCTAGCTCAGTATCCGAAACGTCCTTGTCGAGAAGGGCAGAGGGCAGTTCACTCGAACGTCATCGGATCCTCGCCGAGCTTTTCGAGCTGGAGAAAGTTGATCATCTCGTACGCCGCGCTCGCATCGAGCGTCAGGTTGAGATGGTCGGCGAGTGGGCGGTTGATCGTCCGCTTCGTCCAGGCCAGGGCATAGGACGACCGTTTGAGCAGCCGGGCGACCATGTCGTCGACGACTCCGTCGAGTTCGTCGAGGGGAACCGCGGAGTTGATGTAGCCGAGCTCGGCCATCTCCTTGGCGGTGTAGGGCTTGGCGAGCATCAGAAACTCCTTGGCCTTGGCCGGGGACATCACCATGGGAATAAGAGCGCTGCCGCCGTCCCCAGTGACGATTCCGAAGCTCGGTCCACCCTTCTCGATCTCCCCCATCCCCAGGTGAATGTCGATGAGCTCGGCATCCTCGGCGGCCACGATGAGGTCGCATCCGAAGACGAGGCTCGTGCCGAACCCCAGCGCATCTCCGTTGACCTTGGCGACGATCGGCTTCTCGAGTTCCGCCATCGCTTGGTGGAGACGGATGATTCCCATGAAGGTCTTCCACGCTCCCGCCGGATCGGAGACGTAGGCCCGGTTCTCCGGGACGTCGTAGAACTCCGCGCTGGCCGGCACGTAGAACTCGCCGCCGGACCCAGTCAGGACGACGACGCGCACCGAGGTATCGCCCCGGAGATCGCTGAAGATCTCGCCGAGCTCCCAGTGCAGGTCGGCGGTGCCGCCTGTGAGGCTCTTCGGCGGAATGATCGTGACCGTCGCGACAGGTCCGTCGACTTCGAACGTGCAGGCTCCGTAGCTGTTTGACATCGTCCTCCCTTTCCTTCGGCGTTGGCTGATCTTTCAGTCGTTTAGGGCCGAGGAGCCGTTGCTCGACCTTCTCGACGTTCTATCGAAGGAAGCGCGCGGTTCGCTCCTCCACCTGGCGACCTCTCGACCCGACGTCCTCGAACGCCGACCAGCCTGGGGGGTGGCCGCAGAAACACATCGCTGATCTGGCTGGATCCCCTTTCGCGCGATGACATCGAGCGGATGCTCGACCAACTGCTCGGTGCCGATCTCCCCGGCGACCTCCGTACGTCGATCGTGAGGCGCTCCGAGGGGAATCCTGGCTCCTCGATCGCGAGCGAGCAGGAGTTCGCGATCAAACATGCGCTCACGCGCGAGGTCGCGTACGGCAGCGTGCCGAGGGCAAGGCGGGCACGTCTTCACGCCGGCTTCGCCGACTGGCTCGAACGCACCGCGGAAGGTCGCGACGAGTTGGCCTCCTTTATCGCTCACCACTTCTCGGCGGCCGTGCGTCCTGCGGACACAGACCTTGCCTGGGCCGAGAGCGGACACGAGCTTGATCGTCTGCGTGAAAAAGTGGTGCTGTGGCTGCGCCGTGCATCTGAACTCGCCCTTGGTCGGTGTGAAGTCGACGGCGGTCTCAGATTGCTTCATGACGCTCAGGAGCTCGCCTCAAAGCCGAGCGCTCAGGCCGAGATATGGCGAGCGATCGGCCACGCCAACGCGTTGAAGTTCGATGGCGGCGCGTTCCTCGAGGCGATGAATCGGTCGCTCGAGATCGACTTGGACGACAGCAGCCGCGCCGAGACGTTTACCGAGCTTGCTTTCCACACCTAAAGGTGATCCGCAGCCGGAGGTGCAGGAAGCAAATGCGTATTTCCGTGAATCCC
>CAYTCZ010000068.1:0-6597 GCA_964436315.1 uncultured Gaiellales bacterium
AACGCAATCGAGAGCCCAAGATTGATTGTCACCGTCATCGCTCGGAGGGCCGCAAAACGACGTTGGTGCCCACGGGCAATGAGAAAGTGCATCTGCGTGTTCGTCGGTTGAACGAAGACGAGGGCGCACGCGAGGAGGATGAGCACGGCTACCGACTCGTCGAAGCTCCGCCCGAGCCATGCCTCGAGCAGCCGGTCCGGCAGAATGATCAACGGTACGGCCGGTAACAGGACGACGGCCGTGCCGAGACGGAGACCGGAGAGCAGGTATCTCCGTTGGCGCTCTCGGTCGCCCGCACCTTCCAGCTCGGAGAAGGCGGCGAAGAGCTGCTGCGTTCCCCCGGTGCTGAAGCCGAAGGCCAGTGCAAAGAGCTTTGCTGGTACGGCATAGAAGGCTGCCGCCTCAGGCCCTAGGACGATCCCGACGACGATCACGTCGGCTGAGAAGACGATCTTGTCGCCGATGTGGATGACGAAGTTGTGCGAGCTGAACGTCAGCAGCTCGCGGAGGCGCGGCCAGGTCACGTAGGACAGTCGGACATGAAGTCCCGGGATCTCCCGTCGCAACCAGGGAAGCGGGAGAGCCAGGCGAACGATCGCCGCCACCAGGGTCAGGAGCGCCAACAAAACGATGCCGCCGTCCTGCGGAATCAGAACTGCGACGAGAACCGCGTAAACGACGAGCGACGCGAAGTTTCCGAGGTTGACGACGTCGTATCGCTGCTGGCCTAGAAGGACGTTCGAAAAAAGCCCGAGCGGAAAGCGCGCAGCCAACGAGGTGACCACGAGGACCGTCGCGACGCGGGTCGGAACGACCAGGTCGTCGGGAACGTCGGTCAGAATCGGAACGAGGTAGGCGAGGACGGCGCCGGCCGCCATCGTGACGAGCGCGATGAGCCCGTAGGCGACGAGTGCGACCGAGACCAGCACGCTCGTCTCGTGCTGCTCACCTGCCCCGCGATGTTTGGCCGAGAATCTGACGACGGCGGGACCGACGCCGATATCGAGCAGCGCGAGAAAGATCGTGATCGAGCCGATGAAGGCCCAGATGCCGTACTCCTCGACCCCGAGCGCATCGAGAATGATCGGAGTGAGGATCAGGCCCGTGAGGCCTGAAAGTGCGTAGACGGTATAGGTGGAAAAGACGTTTCGCCCGAGGAGCCGCATTAGCCTGGGGTGCGGCCGCTACTGATCAGCGAAGTCCCTGGACGATCTCGACGACCCTCTCGGCCCATGTTGCGACGGAGTGTCCCTCCTCGACCCGACGGCGCAACTCTCGTGAGGTTTGTTTCCGTGCGGCGGCGTCGCTCCCCGCAAACGCAGTGAGCACTCGTGAGAGATCCTCTGCGTCCCCGCTTCGGAACCGAAGCTCGATCGGGACGTCGGAAAGGAAGCTGTCGAGTTGCGGATTGCTGGCGATCACCGGCACCCCACACGCGGACGCCTCGTAGACGACCTTGTCGAGTGCGGCTCCGTGAGGTTGCTCCCGCGTCGGGTTCACCAGAGCATCGTGAGCGCGGATAAGGTCGGGGACCTGAGTCCGGGGAACCGGCTGCTCGAGTCGGACTCGATCTCGGAGCTCGGACCGGCTGATCGCCTCCTGCAACTCGATACGATGCTGCTTTTCCGATTGGGTCACCGACGGAGATCGCAGCTCGAGCGAAGCGTCGAGTCCGTTTTCGTACGCAAGCTCGAGAGCCTCGAGAAGCGTCATGAAGCCCTTCCAGGGCGCGGTCCGACCGAGACCGAGAAGACGAAGTCGTCCGTTGTCGTGCAGTGGCTCGGACACCGGGGTGAACTGGTCGATGTCGATCCCGTGGCCGATTCCCTGAATCTTTGAGTTTTCGAGCGGAAACGACCGCGACTCGACGCTGAGGATTGCGTCGCTGAGCGGGGTGGCCATCCGGAGCTCCCGATCGATCGACCAGTGGGTGTACCAGAGCAGCAGTGGGACTCTGAGCGGCTTTGCCAGAGGCGCCGCCAGGATCAGGTAGATCGGGCACATGTGAGCGAGGATCCCGTCGGGTCGCCCCTTCTTCAAAATCGAGACGAGGGAGGTGGTGAAGCGTGCGCCGCGCGCCGCGCGCCGACTGGCCGCGAACGTCGACAACGAGACATTTGTCGGGAGGTCATGCTTGCCGACAGCGCCGCAAATGACGTCGAGCCGGTCGCATTCCTTGGCCAGTGCGCGGAGCTTGGCGACGGTCGCTCCGAGCACCGGATCCTCTGAATCGACGACCTGCGTGATGAAGACGAGGTGCATCGTCAGTTAGGCGTGGAGCGATTGTGGCGCCGGTGGATCATCGAGCGGGGTCGCTCCTAAACCGTCGCGGGGTCTGAGTCGATGGCAGCGCTGGGCTCGCCCAGCGTGCTGTCGACCAGTTGCCGCACACGGGTGGCGTACTCGGCCGGCGTCGTATCCCAGCGCGCGTAGCGAGTGTGCGCTGCCTTGCCGAGTCGGGCAGCAAGTTCTGGATCTGTGAGCACCTCGATCAACGCGCGGGCCATCGCTCCGTCGTCGCCGGGCTCGACCAGAATCCCCTCCTCGCCATCGTCGACCAGATCGGACAAACCGCCGCCGCGACAGGCCACGACACCGCGGCCCCGCGCGAAACTCTCAATGACGACTCGGCCGAGTCCCTCGGCCTTGGAGAGGAGTACGAAGACGGTGGAGAGATCCATCTGAGCGGCAACCTGATCCGGCAGCAGCTCCGGGAAGTGCTGAACTCGCCCGGGATGTTCTGCAACAAGGCCCTCCACCACCGAACGCCGGCTCCCCCTTCCGACGATTACGAGCCGAGCATCGGGAACTTCTCGCGCCACGGTTGTCCAAACCCGAGCGAGGCCGTCGATGTTCTTGTATCGCTCCAACATCCCGACGTACAACATGGTCGGTTGAGCGGGGAACGGCTGGACGGGCCGCGCGGTGAAGGCCTCGAGATCCGAGTAGGTCGGGAACTCGGCCGCGACTTCGGTTCCCCGCACCTCCTCGGCGAGTCTTCTCGTGTTGGGCGAGAGCGCTCGAATGGCATCCCCACGGCGAATCACGTAGCGGCTGACACTGTCGGCGAGTGGCGAGAGCAGCCGGCGTGCGTGCGAGCCATACGACCTCGTCGCGGTGCGCCAGTCGCCGTGGATCTCGACGATGATCTTGGGCGACCGAGACCGAGTCAGGAGCCGACCCAGCATCGCAGCGGCACCCGTGTAGGGACTCTCGGCGACGATGGCATCGGGCTGGTAGTCGTCGATCTCAGCTCGAACGTAGAACGGGCATCGCGCGTAAAACAGAGGCCCGTCCAGCGCGTGCACTCGGCTTGGCGGAATCAGTCGGAACCGCTCATCGCCCCGGGAGTCCACATCCTGGGCCGAGGCCAAGACGCGATAATCGAGCGTCTCGGCCAGTGCGCCGAACTTCTTGGCCAACCAGGCGGGAAGCGGAAGGCTGTAGCGCGTCCGACCCACGAAGAGAACGCGGGGTCTGGGATCCATCGGCGCTTCGCTCACGGACGAATCTTGCCTATGGGATTCCGCGGTCGTGGTTCGTCTTTCCGGCGGCATCGAGAAGAAGCTCCGTGAGTTTCCCGTAGATCCGCTCGCGTCCGAAAGTCGCAACCGATTCTCGGGCGTTGGCCGCGAGTCGGTCTCGGAGCGACCGATCGGTCACGATCCGCTTCAGCGCCTCGGTAAATCGGGCACCGTCGCCGGCAGGGACAAGTACGCCGTTCACGCCGTCCTGCACGACCTCTGGAACTCCTCCGACCGCGGTCGCGACGACGGGCGTTCCGACGGCCAGTGACTCGACTGCCGCGTGCGGGAAGTTCTCCCAGGCACTCGGCAACACCGAAGCCTCTGCACCGGCCAACGCCGAGAGAACCTGGGCACGGCTCTCGGAGCCCCTGAATGTCACCCGCGAATCGAGCTGACGATCTCGGGCGTAGCCCTCCAGCCGCTCGCGTTCTGGTCCGTCCCCGAGCACCAGGAGTCGCAGATCGGGCAGCTCCACAACGGCGTCGAGTGCGGTGTCGAGCGATTTCTGAACGGTGAGGCGTCCGGCAAACACGAAGGTTTTTTGGGGCAGCGGCTCCGGTTCGATTCCGTCGATCAGCGGCGCCGGGTTGCCGAGCACAACGATGCGATCCGTGTTGAGTCCCCAGTCTCGGGCGAAGCGCGCCAGGTACTCGCTCGGCACGACAACCCGGCGGGCTCTCCCAAGTGCACGTGTCCGAGCGCGCTTCAGCGCGCTGATCTTCGAGCTCGTCGAGCTCTGGAACTCCTCCAATGTCCCGGCGAAAAGGTGGTAGCGCCGCGCTCGCTCGAAGGCCGGGTCAGAGACGAGTTTGATCACGAGCGGTCGTCTCGACAGTTCGGAAGCAGCTGCAGCTGCCGCGTACGTCGCGGATGCGTAGACGACGTCGGCGCGTCTGGCCGCTCGGGCACCGCGGATTGCCACGAGCGAGTACCGAATCGGGAAGGGAGAGCTGCGCGAAACGGTCTGAACCTGACACGGCCGGTCGCTCGGAGGGCCGTCGGCCATCGTCACGACAAAAGCCGAGTGGCCGCGCTCGAGGAGATAGCGGACGAAGTCCGGGCCGTGGGTCGCGGGACCACCCACGTCCGGAGGCCAGATGCCTGGGAGAAGAACGACGTGCATTCAGGAAATGGCTGTGCCGACAGCCCGTCTCGTGGCGGCGCGTATTATAGGGCGGTTTGATCGCTCGCCTCCGGCAAGAAGCACTCTGGGAGCCGGCACGCGACATCCCGTTCCTCATCCTGGCGGCCACGATCGTGCTGAGCATGCGACGCGCCGTCGATGGACCCGGGTTCGAGTTCCAGCTCAGCAGCACGGAGGTCCGAATCGTCATCGCCGATGTGGCGCTCGCTGTCCTTGCCGCTGCGATCGTCTATCGCCTCGTCGAACGCCGTGGTGTACTCAGATCGGCGTCAGCGCTGGTCGCGGCCGGACTCGCGTTCTGCGCGTGGCTCTTCATCTCTTCCGCGGTCAACGGGCTTGACGCGCTCGTGAGCGGCGTGAAGTTCCTCGAATACGGGCTCATTGCCCTCGGCGTGCTCGTGATCGCCCGAAACCGTGTCCAGCTCTGGGCTCTCGTCGGCTTGCTCATCATCGTGACCGCATTCGCGGCCGGAATTGCACTCCTCCAGTTCTTCGACATCTCGCCCATCGATGGGAACCCCGGCGGTCGCAATCCTTCCTTCCTCGGTGAGCACGACCTTGCAGCGCTTTCGACGATGTCGCTGGTGGTCGCCCTTGCCTGTCTGTACGTCTCGCGACATCCTCTGGGACGCCTCACGCTCCTCGCCGCGATCGCCGGGGTGGTGGGAACCGTGCTCGGAGCCTCGATCGCCAGCCTAGTTGGCCTCTATCTTGCGATCCTCACGATCGCCGTACTCGCGGCGACGAGAGGCGAGCTGACACGCCGGGCGCTTGCGACCACCGCTGCGGTCGCGCTCATCACGACGGCCGGTGTGTTGGGACTCCGCTCGGGCGATCTGGGGAGCGTCCTTCGCTACGTCGGCATCGCGGAGGAAGACCGGACGCTCGATTCCCAGTACGCGTCGAGCTTCAGCCAGCGCGTGATTCTTTCGTACATCGGCGGGCGCATGTTCCTCGACAATCCGATCACCGGTGTGGGCTGGTACGGCACCATCCCACCCGAGGAGTACGCCGTCTACCTCGACGATGCGAGAACGCGTTTCCCGGACCAGCCGTCGAGCTACTTCCCGGCCGAGGACGGAGAATTCATTCCGCAGCAGACGTACGATCAGGTGCTCTATGAGCTCGGCATCGTGGGCGCCATCCTGTTCCTCGGACTCGGCGTGGTGAGCGTCCGCCGGGCGACTTCGGCGGGCCGACAGTGGCCGAGTGGAGGCACTGATGAAGCACTAGCCTACGTGCCGGCCGCGTGGCTCTTCGCGCTGACCGGAGGCCTCGCCGGCGCAGCCTTGTTCGGCGGAGTCCCGTTCGCTGCCGTCTTCTGGCTGACGCTCGGAGTCGTTGCGGTTGCCCCTCTGCTCATGCCCGCCCGGGAGAGGCCGAAGACCACTGTTCCGGAACGAGAGGTCGCGGCTGTCCTCCAATGAGCTCGACCCCCACACTCAGGGTGGTTCACGTCATCGCGCGCCTGAATATGGGCGGAGCGGCCCTCCATGTTGCCCAGCTGGCGCGAGCGCAGCTCGACCGAGGCTGCGACGTACTCGTCGTTGCGGGAACGATTCCTGACGGTGAGGAATCGATGGAGTACCTCGTCGACGATCTCCAATTGCCTTTCGTGCGGGTCCCGGAACTCCAGCGCGAGCTGTCGATCCGGGCCGACAGCGCCGCAATTCGCTCGCTCGCCCGAATCATCGAGGATCGCCGGCCGCACGTACTGCATACCCACACGGCGAAGGCCGGTGGAACCGGTCGCATCGCCGCGTTGACGCTCAGGAAGACGCGGCCCGACGTGATTGTCCACACCTATCATGGGCACGTCCTCGCCGGGTACTTCTCACCTCGGAGGGAGTCCGCCTTTCGCATTATCGAGCGCGCGCTCGCGCGCAGGACTTCAGCCCTGATCGCGGTGAGCGTCCAAGTCCGCGA
>CAYTCZ010000068.1:6697-12936 GCA_964436315.1 uncultured Gaiellales bacterium
CGGTTCGCCGGTTATCAAAAGGATCTCGCCGGCTGGTATGCCGCTTTCGATGCGCTGTGCCTGACGTCGGCGAATGAAGGGACGCCTGTCTCGGCTATCGAGGCTCTTGCTGGCCGCCGACCTGTGGTTGCGACAGACGTCGGCGGAGTCTCTGCCGTGGTCGATGACGGAGAGACGGGCTTTCTCGCGCCGCTCGGCGATACCCGCGGGCTTGCCGCTCGCCTCGCGGAACTCGCTCAAGATCCCGAGCTCCGGGCCCAGATGGGCGCCCGCGGCGCCGCTCGGATGATGGAGCGCTACTCCACTGATCGCATGGTGGAAGAGATCGAGGCCCTGTATCGGCAGTGCCTCGATCGAGGAGGGCGAAGCTGAGGGTCCTTCACCTCCACAAGATCACAGGCGTCGGAGGATCTGAGCGCCACCTACTCACACTGCTGCCCGCGCTGCGCGACGCAGGAATCGATACTCGCTTCCTCGGCCTCGACGTCGCCGAATCGGATGCCTCGCGCTTCTACGACGCGCTCGGCGCACGCGGCGTTCCGGCGATCCACGTGCCCTGTACGGCCGATGTCAATCCTCGCATGGCAGCCGGGGTGATTCGGGCCGTGCGCTCCGATCTGCCCGACCTACTCCACACCCACCTCGTCCACGCCGACTTCTACGGCGCAATGGCATCGAGAAGACTGGGGATCCCGTTCGTCTCGACGCGACACAACGACGACCGGTACCTGCTCGGACCCTTTCGGTATCTCGACCGGGCCTTTGCCGCGGGCGTGTCTCGCCTGATCGCGATCTCACATGCCGTGCGGGCCTTCTTGATTCGGTCCGGCCTGCCAGGCGATCGGATCGAGACGATTCACTACGGGCTCGATGAGCTTCCGGCGGCTCCGTCCGAGAAGACGCCAGCCGAAGTCGGTATCCCATCAGGCGCTCCGCTCGTCCTCACCGTGGGACGTCTAACCGAGCAGAAGGATCACGAGACCGCGCTTCGGGCCTTCGCCTTGGCCCGTGAGGCACGGCCCGAAGCCGTGCTCGCAATTCTTGGTATCGGGCCTCTGGAGGCTGAAACAAGACGACTGATCGCGGAGCTCGAGCTCGGCGATGCAGTGTTTCTCCCAGGGCGTCTCGAGATCGGAGACTGGCTCGAGCGAGCACACGTGCTCCTCCATAGCTCCCGATGGGAGGGATTCGGAATGGTGCTCCTCGAAGCGATGCTCGCCGCGCTCCCGATCGCGGCGACCCGCGTCAGCGCCGTGCCCGAAGTGGTTGCGTCGGGCAAGACCGGGCTCCTCGTCGAGGCGGGCGATTGGCAAGCTCTAGGGAGCGCGGTCGAGCAACTCCTGGGCGATTTAGCGCTGGCAACGCAGATGGGCGAGGAGGGCTACCTTCGTGCGCGAAGGCGCTTCTCCGTCGAGCGGATGACGAATCGCACCGTCGCGCTCTACGAGAGCGTTCTGGCGGCGAACGGAACCGTCAGCGCGGTAGCTTCTTGAACGCGTTGAACGCCGGCTTCCTCTGACCGTCGATCGTCGTCAAGCCTGACTGCCATCGACCGAGATCCTCCTCGTCGCGAAGCAGGAACCAGAGCATCAGATCGATGCGCGGGTTCTTCCTCATCTTTTTGTGGGCGGCCCGCAGATACCTGGCCTGCTTCTTCCACGAAACGCCGAAGAGGCCGTCTGGCGGATTCGTCTGGTAGCCGTATTCCGTCACCCAGAGCCGCATCTTCTTTCCGTAGTGGCGGTTCAGACCCTTGAAAAGCGTCCCGATGTTCCCGAGCGTGACCGCCGTTCGGGCAGCGGGCTTGGCGAACGGGGACTCAAACCGCGAACCCGCATACGGATGGTGAGCATAGACGTCGAACCGTGCGCCTGCCTTCTTCATCTCGCGGAGGAACAGCCGCGGTGAGACCGATGCCCGCTTTGCGTTGCCGATGTTGTTGCCACGCGGACTTGTTGCCCCACAGGCAACGGTCTCCGTGACGCCGAGATCCTTCCCTGCGCTCTTGACACCGCGCCGGATCGAGTTGCAGATCTTCGCGTAGATCCTCGGACTCTGTGGAACGAACCGCTTGCCCTTCTTCTTCCACTGGGGCTGGAGGAAGGTCGGCTGGTTCGGCTCGTTCCAGGCCATCCACTTCGTCACGGCAGGGAGCGTGATGCCGTCCTCGCGGACGTACTTGCCTGAGTAGCGGATCGCCGCTGCGCGCGCGAAGGCCTGCAGCTGGGTCATTTGCTTGGGGGCGAAATTCGATCCCTTTGCGCCGTTTGCCCAGTCAGGTGTCCCGTAGATCGAGAAGAGGAGCTCGATGCCGAACTGGTGCGCGAACCGCGCGGTTCGATCGTACAGATCCCAGTCGTAGTTGATGTCCGCCGGATTCGCCGGCTGGGACGGCTGAAACGGGGCGACGCGGTCCCAATAGAGATTGACACGAAGAACGTCGACGCCCAGTTCCTGGAGAATCGGGAACGTCTCGTCCGGGTTTCCGAAGAGTGTCTGAGCCTCGTCGAAGATCCCGACCTGAAGACGGTTCGAGGCAGCCGAAGTCGAGGCCATGACGAGACCCGCGACGGCAGTGGCGACCAGGGCCGCCAAAGCGAAAAACGCTCGACGTCTCACGTTGTCTTGGTTCCACCGCCGACGAGCCGGCGCAGGCCCTCGTCGAGGGGGATCGTCGGCTCCCAGCGAAGAACCTCGCGCGCACGGGTGATATCCGGCTGGCGGACTGTGGGATCGTCGATGGGCAGCGCCTCGTAGACGATCTCGCTCTGTGATCCCGTGGCCTCGACGACCGTTTTCGCAAGCTCGAGAATCGTCATTTCCGCCGGGTTGCCAAGATTGACGGGTAGGTGCTCGTCACTGTTCGCAAGGAGGTAAAGGCCCCGGATCAGGTCATCGACGTAACAGAAGCTCCTGGTCTGCGAGCCGTCTCCGAAGACGGTCAACGGCTTGTTTTCGAGCGCTTGGCGGAGGAACGTCGGAATCGCTCGCCCGTCGTGAGGACGCATCCGTGTTCCATACGTGTTGAAGATTCGAGCAATGGAGGTATTGACCCCTTGCTGGCGGTGGTAGGCCATCGTCAGCGCCTCGGCGTAGCGCTTCGCTTCGTCGTAGACGCCCCGCGGGCCGATCGGATTGACGTTCCCCCAGTACGTCTCGGCCTGAGGATGCACGTGCGGGTCGCCGTAGACCTCGCTCGTCGAGGCGAGCAGGAAGCGGGCCCGCTTGAACTTCGCGAGGCCGAGCGCGTTGTGTGTGCCGTAGGAGCCCACCTTGAGCGTGTGGAGCGGCAGTCGCAAGTAGTCGATCGGGGAGGCCGGGCTCGCGAGATGGAAGACGAAGTCGACCGGTTCGTCAATCTCGATGTGTTCCGTGATGTCGTGATTGATGAAATGGAAATCAGCGCTCTCGACGTGTTGAACGTTCTGCAACGAACCGGTGTCGAGGTTGTCGATGCAGATGACGCGATGTCCTTCATCGAGCAGGAAATCGCACAGGTGCGAGCCCAGAAAGCCCGCACCGCCGGTTACAACGGCGGTGCCCACTCGCGACATGATAGGGAGCGCCTCAGCGGATCGTGCACGTCAGATGATGATTTATCGAGTTCTAACGGGACTCGTCGCGAACCGCCGATACCTGAGACGTGTCACTTGACTGCACCCCGCGCCAGTAGTCGCGATCGTCGGCTCCGGACCACTGGAGCAGGATGATAACGGCCCAGACGACGACCGCCGCCGTGGTGATACCTCGAGCGATCGGATTCTTGAGCTTCGCCAACGCCACCGCAACGAGCAGGTACAACCCAAGCGACGTAGCGACCGTGTACTTGATCTCGTACATCGGCAGCACCAGACGAGAGATCGCGTAGGGCACGAGGAGGGTGCACGCGGCCCACACCAACGGCACGAGGAACGGCAGACTCTGCAGGCCTGCGGCTCCCTCCCTGGCAATGCGCCGCACACGGCGCGTGTCCATGATCTTGCGGCCGATCCAAAACCCGAGTGCGACGCCGGCGATGACGATCATCGCTATGAGGAAGTCGTTGGACCCGGCGAAGCGAGACAACGTCGTTCCAACGAGTCCAAGCGTTGGTTCGGTCAGATCGTCGAGGATGACGTCTGAGCCTGCGAGCTCGCGAATCTCCTCGAGCTCGGAGGCACCGCGACCCGTCACCGCGTCGCTGGGAAGCGCCTGAACGACGGCCCAGGGGAGATAGAGAATCGCCACGATGCCGATGAGCACCGAGAAACCGGGGGCTCGCGGCCTCTCGTCGTAGTAGTCGCGCTGCGGGCGCTCGGCGAGCGCGACGATGATTATCTGGGCCAGAACGACGAACAGACCGAAGATATGGGTGTAGACCAGGGCGACAGTTGCTGCGACGTAGCCGACTGCGGCAGCCTCGGATCCGTCCCGAAACGTCTTTACGAAGAATGCGAATGAGAGCGCGGCGCAGCACGCAAGCAGCGGGTAAACGCGTGCTTCCTGCGAGAAGGTTGCATGAAAGGCGGAGACAGCCGTGAGAAACGCCGCCAGAACTCCGGCTCGATGGCCCGCCAAGGTGCGACCCAGCGCATACATGGCTCCAACCGTCGCGATTCCAAGGAGTGCGGACAGCAGTCGAACGGTCTCGGTCGCGTCGCTGAAGGCCTCCATCCACCCCTTGAGGAGCAACACATACAGCGGCGGCTGAACCTCGGAACGCGTGCTCTCGCGAACGAGATCGACCACGCCGAGTCGGGCAGTCTCAACGGCGTATTCCTCGCCCGGACTCAGCGCCGCGCCGCCGAGATCTCCTAGCCTTACAAGCGCCGCGAGGCCGACAAGAGCGAGCGCGACGATCCCGTAACCGATTTCGCCTCGGTGCGCCGTGAGCCAGCTGCCGACGCGGGTCGACGCGATCGGCGCGGCGAATGCCCCCGCCCGCTCCCCGAGGTCGCGCGCTTCATCGACAACGCGGTTGCCCGCCGCCCCTGCCTGTGCCGTGAACTGCTTGCTCTTCGCCGTGAGGAGCCCGGCCGCCGCCGCCGCCTCGGACGTGAGTCGACGAGCGCCGTTTTGGTCTTGCTCGTCGGCACTCGCTTGGGCACCCGAGGGCTTCTCCTGTGTAGGTTCGGCCATGCGGCAGCGATCAGCTTCCGATCGATCAGCTAGACGTTAGTCACCTGAGTAGCGTTTTCATAGACCCGTTCGGACAGGGTGGGCAGTTCCGACGATTGAACCCTTCGCACGAGCGGAACGTCACCAAAGTGGTAGGAAGAACTCGTGCGCATCGTTGTCTGTCTGCCAACCTACAACGAACGGGACAACGTTGAGGCGCTGATCCTGGCTCTCGGCGAGGTGTTCGCAGCTCATGATTTCGCCGCAACGGCCCTCGTCATCGATGACAACTCGCCTGATGGAACCGGTGAAGTCGCTGAGCGGCTTGCGTCCGACCTCTCGTACGTCGAGGTACTCCACCGCCCGCAGAAGATGGGCATCGGCCCCGCGTACCTCGCCGGCTTTTCCTGGGCGCTCGAAGACGGCGCCGAGCTTGTCATCGGAATGGACTCCGACTTCTCCCACAATCCCTGGGATCTCCCTCGCCTTGTCACCGCCACCGACGATGCCGACCTCGTGCTCGGCTCGCGCTACGTCCGGGGCGGACGGACAAAGAACTGGGGAGCTGTGCGACGCGTCGTGAGTCGCGGCGGATCGCTGTACGCGCGAGGCGTCCTTGGAGTGCCGATCGCCGACCTGACCGGCGGGTTTAAGTGCTACCGGCGCGAGGCATTGGAGGCGCTGCCGTTGGAGCGAGTCTCGTCGCGGGGCTATGCGTTCCAGATCGAGACGACCTATCGCATCCTCCAAGCCGGCTACCGCGTCGCCGAGATCCCGATCGTCTTCGAGGAGCGCCGGGCTGGTCGCTCGAAGATGAGTAAATCGATCGTGGTCGAGGCCGTGCTCCGGGTACCGCAACTCAGGATCGGGCATCGACGGCGACATCGACGCACGAACTACTAGTCGCGTCTGCGATCCTGCAACATGGTTGCGAACTGCCCGCTATATGGACCGTCGCCCCATTAGCACAGATCGTCTTCCGTATGCACCGACCTCCGATGAATCTCAAAACGGAGTGATGCGATTTGCCGGCTCTCAGCTCGGCACGGCTGCCATCCTGGCTGGCTCAGCGACAATCGTGGCCACGGCGATTACCGCCCCGGAAGCGATCGCGACGGTAGCTCGATCGGTCTTCGACCAGG
>CAYTCZ010000068.1:13036-21045 GCA_964436315.1 uncultured Gaiellales bacterium
CCTTGGGTCGTAACAGTGGCCTTCTTGGCCGCTCTCGCGATGGCCACCTGGTACTCGCTCGGTCAAGCGATCGTTGCTCCAAGGATCTTGGCTGACGAGCTAATCCATCTCGAGAATGCGCGCAGTCTGTTTCAGAACGGGGCACTGACCTACCCCGGGTACGGGTTCGTTACGCCCGCTGTCGACTCGATCGCGTACGCCGTGACTGACGACGGGGTGACCTCGTATCGTCTCATCCAGGCGTTTAACGCGGCCATCATGGCATCGGCGGTCTTCCCTGCCTATCTCCTGGCACGCCGTCCGCTGTCGCACCGGTGGGCCCTCGTCGTGGCCACCTTCACCGTCGCCGTCCCCTGGATGACGTACTCGAGATTTGTGATGACAGAGGCCATCTTCTATCCGCTATTCCTCGTCTTCGCACTCACGCTCGTCCGAGCCATGGAACGGCCGACACCCGCTCGCCAGCTGGCGCTCTTGCTCGCCATCGGTTTGGCGTTTGGCACGCGAACTCAGGCAATCGTCCTTCCCTGTGCCGTCGTTTTCGCCGTCCTGCTGTATGGTCTAGCCTGTCGCCGGCCACTGGCGATTCTCCGAGCCTTCGCCGCGACATGGGTCACCTACGGCCTGGTTGGGATCGGTGCGCTGGCTCTGGCAAGCACAGGGGCATGGGATCCGCTTGGGGCAAACAACGTTCTACTTGACTGGGCATGGCGACACCCCAGAGGCTTCGCCCTCTGGACTGCGTCGAACGTCACGTCGTTCGCTCTTGGCTTGGGCGTGCTCGCGATGGCGGCCTACCCACTCGGTGTCTCGGCTTTGTTCAGACAACGGGATGACGACGGAAAGCAAGCCTTTGCCTCTATTGCGGTGTCGGTACCGGTCCTGTGGCTCGTCCCGGTTGTCGTTCTCTCAGTGAGTCCGTTCGGACTCGGGAGCGTCCATGAGCGCAGCTTGTTCTACGTCGCGCCGCTCATTTTGATCAGCGCAATTGCCTGGATGACACACGGTTTTCCTCGACCACGACTCCTAACCACGCTCACCGTCTCGGCAATGGTCGCTATGGCCATCGCGATGCCGGAGGGACCCGTGACACCCAATAGCGTCGACGGCCTCAGCTTCAGACTCTGGACTCAGCTCGAACATGAGGCGCTCTCTGCGACGGCGCTCATCGCCATCGCCGTGATTGTCGGGGCTGTGGTACTCGTCCGGATGCGAGCTATGTGGCCGCTCGTCTTCACGTTCGTCCTCGCGACAATCGGGGTCGCGGCGGCTAGCGATTATCGCTCCGAGGAGCCGCGTTCTACTGTTCCGCTCTATACCTGGGTCGACGAGAGCCTGCCTCCGGAGGCGGGTGCAACGATCCTGTGGGTCGGAGAGTCGGCTAGCACAACTGCGGACAACGAAGCTGACCGGACTCTGGCAAAGATGGCTCTCTACACGGAACTCTTCAACTCGCAGATCGAGCAAGTCGGCCACCTGATAGCTGATAACGAGACGCGCGGACTCGCGTCCGACTTCTTCAGCATCGGAGAAGAGTGCGTCGTAACGAGCGAAGGGATCAGGCTTCGGTCGCAGTACGTGGTAACACAGGCCGACGTCGGAGTCGTCGGCACGCCCATCGCCCGACTGTCGACAAGCGACGTATCGAACGCGAACATTTCCAAGGAAGCCGCGCTCGCTCTCTGGCGTGTCGAGCCTCCGCTTCGGCTGTGCGCGCCCCCGCAATGATCAGATGGCCGAGCCGATCGTTGCGATTCCGTTCCACGGATTCCGGCATTCGAAACGGAACATCGGCTTGGCCCGAGCCATCCCGTCGGCCCGAGGAAGCCGTAGCATCGTGTCCGGCCGGGTCGCCATTCGACACGTCGAACCTGCCGGACTGTAGCCGGGTTCTATGCAAGCCATCGCACCACTAACGCGAGCAGTGAAGACGATCGCTGGGACAGAGAAGATCCTCACGTCGTCGTTGCCGCAAAACATGAGACTCGGAATTCTCCGGTCGTATCTCGCTAACGAGTTGCGGGGAGCGGCACTGAAGACCGGCGTCCGCCGGGAGGCGAGATTCGAGGTGTTCGACTGGCAGGTTGAGTGCCTGGACGAGAACGCGTTTCTCTCGTCGTTCGCCGAGATCTTCGTCGACCTCTGCTACGTCCCGACCACTACCAGCAGGACGCCGCTGATCATCGACGGTGGAAGCAACATCGGCCTCTCGGTTCTCTTCTTCAAACGGCTCTATCCGGAGGCAACGATCCTGGCGTTCGAGCCCGACCGCGATGCATTCACGTGCCTCAGCGCCAACGTCGGCGCTAACGACATCCAGGGGATCAGTCTCTACGAGCGCGCGCTGTCAGACCAGGACGGCGAGACCGAGTTCTTCTTCGACCCGGATCAGCCTGGCTCGAGAAAGCACAGCATCGTCGCCGAACGCGTTCCGGTCGCATCGCGACGCGTTCAGGCGGCGAAGCTCTCCACCTTCATCGAGCAAGAGATCGACTTTTTGAAACTGGACATCGAAGGCGCTGAGACCCAGGTCCTGTCGGAACTCCGGACGGAAGACAAACTCCGCCAGGTGCGCGAGATGGCAATCGAATACCACCACCACATCGTCGAAACGGACGACTCCCTGTCCGAGATGCTTGCACTCCTCGAGGACGCAGGATTCGGCTACGAGCTCAGCGCGCGCAGCGAGAGACCACTGAGCCCCGGAAGGACGCAGGACCTCCTGATCTACGCATACCGGAAGCTGCTGTAGGAACTAACGGAGGTCCTTGTTCGACTCCATGTCGAACCACATGGCAAACAAGAGAAACTGGAGCCCGGAGATGATGAGCAGCGCGACGAGCACGATCGTCGCGACCGGAATCGTGTTCCCGGCAATTCGTAACGCCGTCTCGACGAGCCCGAGTATCACGCCGACCCAGAAGAGCAAGAGGCCGGTGAAGTAGAACAGCACCAGCGGGTGGAAGTCCCGGATGACGTACTTCTGCCACATGCGCCAGAAGAAGCCCTTCGTGAGGAGCCACCAGATCGCCGGGATCACTCGCCACAATCTGATCCCGCTTCGCTCGCCGACACCGTAGATCGGACGCGACGGATAGTCGCGGACGCGCCGATTGAACACGTTTAGATGGACCAGCATGTCGTTTGGAAAGCCGTAGCGCGGGTAGATCCGGTCGAGGTCGAGGAGTTCAAGGGTGGCACGATTGACCGCCGTGTAACCGGACTGTGAATCGGCGATGTGCCAGTAACCGGAAGCGATCTTCGTGAGGAAGGACAGGATCGCGTTTCCGAAGTACCGCGTGCGCGGAATGACTTGCCACGCAACGCCGGTGAACAGCCTGTTCGCCTTCGCGTAGTCGGTCTCGTCCGATGTGACCCCACGCGCGAGCATCTCGAGGTCGTCTGCGTCCATCTGGCCATCCGCGGCCATCACGCACGTCACGTCGATCTCATCCTGCACGGCCCGGTGATAACCGGTCACGATCGCCGCCCCGACACCACGGTTCTCCCCGTGCTCGATCACCTCTGAACGCGGATCTGCCGTCATCGCCAGGCCGACGGTACCGTCGGTCGAGCCGTCATCGACGACGTAGATCCGATCGACGAACGCCGGAATTCCGCTCACCGTGGATGCGACAAGCGCCTCCTCGTTGAAAGCAGGAACGACAACCGCGACCGTCTTCCCGTCAAGCATCAGCGCCAATATTCAATCGCTCCGGCGGCGATTGGGCGAGTTACTACGGCACCGACGCGCTTGGAGGTACCTCGCTAGGTCGCTCGAGCGCGGCGCCCGCGCTCCGAAATCGGATCCCACACGAGCGCGAGAACCAGCCCGATGAGCAGGCCAATCGCACCCCCCACCAGCATCGAGTTGCGCGCTCCGCGGGCCGCCACCTCGACCGGAGCCGCCTCGGAGATGACACGTGCCTGTTCGACGTCAGTTGCCAGCGTGAGGAGCTGCTCCGTTTGCGCTTGGTCTGCGAGAACCTGCCCGCGCCGCTGCTCGAGGATGGTGCTGAGGTTGAGGATCAGAAGCCGTTCGGAGTCGGTGAGCTCACCTGCATCGATCTGGGCTTGATTGGCTGCGATCTGTGCCTCGATCGACTCGAGCTCCCGGCCCTGTGACTCGAGCTGGCCCTCCAGGTTGGCGATCTTCGCATCAACGTAGTCAGAGACGCCGTCCACGACCGCGAGCGCGAGAAGGTTTGCCGCCTGGGCGGTCTGCTCCCGCCAGGGTCCCTGGACGCTCACCTCGACGAGTGGGTTCTGGCCGCGATTCGAGATTGCTCCCGACACTGTGCGCGTCGAGACCCCACTCCGAAGCCTGGCCGCGCCGATACCGACTTCCTCGGCAACCTCGTTCACGACCGCGCGGCTTCGAGCGATCTGTCTAGCCGTCGATGGATTCGTGGCCAGGCTCTGAACCTGGGAGAATCCACTGCCCGGGCTCAGCGGTTGTCCGAGATAGACGGTCGCAGTCGCCCTGTACACGTTCCCGCCACCCAGTGAGACGAGGTAGCCGACGATGACTCCGACGATCACGGCCCCCAGAACGAGCCACCAACGCGCGAGAACCCGCTTGCCGTAGCGGCCGAAGTCGACCTCTTGCTCGACCTCTGTTGCGACTATCGGCGGCGGAGCCTCCGCGAGCCGTTCGCGCTCGACGGATGCCGGTTCGTCCTCGACCTTCATCTGCGCTCGACTGTAGCAGCGGCCCAAGCCAGCTGAGCTACCAGGCCCCGCTCGAGAGCGATAGTAGGCGCCCAGCTCAGCTCGCGTCGAATTCGGCTCGTGTCGGCACCAGTCCGGCGGACATCCCCCGGAGCATCAGACTCGAACCGAACCTCAAGCCGCTTTCCGCTCTCCCGCTCCAACGCTGAGATGACCTCGAGGAGTGAGGCTTCTGTACCTCCCCCAACGTTGTAGATCGCGCCGGTCGACGCTCGTTCCGCTGCGAGGAGCGTCGCCGAAACGGCGTCGCTCACATACGTCACGTCACGGGTCTGCTCGCCGGTCCCAAAAATCGAAAACGGCGTTGCGTCGAGCAGGGCCCGAATGATCTTCGCGTACGCCATGTCGGGACGCTGCCTCGGCCCGTAGACCGTGAAGTAGCGCAGGACGACGACGTCGAGTCCACGTGAGACGCGGTAGGCCTCGGCAAGCTGCTCGCACGCAAGCTTCGTCACGCCGTAGGGCGAGATCGGCGCCGGCGTCGCCTCCTCGGGAGTCGGATAGGCCTCGGCGTTGCCGTAGATAGATGAGGACGACGCGAACGCGACGCGAACACCTTCGGTCGCCGCAGCCTCGAACACGCGCTGGGATGCGAGCAAGTTGTCTCGAGCGTAGACGGCGAACGACGATCCCCAGCTTCCTCGAACCCCGGGCTGAGCGGCCAGATGGAACACGAGGTCAGTGCCAGCGATCACATCGGCAAGCGAGTCAACCGCGAGATCGCGCTCGAAGAAACTGAAGCCGCCTCGCTGACGGAGATCCTCCAGAGCACTCAACTTGAGCTCACGAGCGTAGTAATCAGTGAGCGAATCGACTCCCACGACATGCTCACCCTCGTCGAGAAGAGCAGAGGCAAGATGGGAGCCGATGAAGCCCGCGCAGCCGGTTACGAGGTAGCGACCCATCGGGTAAGAGCCTATCCCGGTGGGCTCGAAATGTGGCAGCCTCCCGGACAACGTGGAACCTCAAGCTTCCGCCTGGCCAGGAGAAGAGCGTCGTCGACCTCCACGTAGTTCGTCCACATACGTGGTTCGGGCTCCCCTGGCTGCCTGGCTCTCGAGGGAGGCCGATGCAGCTCGTCGCCGATACGGCTCGACGTTTCGCGTGCTCGACGTCGGCTGTGGCATCAAGCCTTATTACCCGCTGTTCGCCCACGCGACCGAGTACGTCGGTGTCGACGTGGCCGGCAACGATGCCGCCGATGTTGTCGGCACCATGGAGGACATCCCACTTCCCGACGCCGGCTTCGAGATCGTCCTGTGCACACAAGTTCTGGAGCACGCTGACGATCCGGCGAAGGGCATTCGTGAGCTTCGGCGGGTGACGGCCCCCGGCGGTCGAGTGCTCGCCTCGACGCACGGCGTCCAGGCCTACCATCCGAATCCACGCGATCTCTGGCGCTGGACGCACGAGGGCCTCGAGATCCTCTTCCAACGGAACGGTGAGTGGAGATCGGTGACGGTGACCTCTGAGGCAGGGACGGCTTCGTGCATCGCGATGCTTCTCGGGAAGTACGCGGAGATCGGTGCCAAACGGGCCGGAATCCCGAGGGCCGCTCAGCCCGCGGTGTGGGCGCTCAACACGGTTTCGGAGGCGCTGGACACCCGCTCGGCGTTGCTGCGCGAACCACGGCCGGGCTCACTTTTTGCCAACTACCACGTGGCCGCGGAGGCGCCGGGCTAGTCGGGAAGCAGGGCGAGTTCGTCGTCGATGGCAGGCGTCGTCACACTGGGGACACCCGGCTGCTCATCGACCGGCTCGGGAGTCGTTCCACCGGGCTCGGTCGGTTCCTCGTCATCGATGGATTCGCTACTGGCCCCCGAAGGCTCGAGCGCGTACACCCGTGCATGTCCCGTGAGGTAGACGCGATCACGATCGGCGATGACCGGCGTGTACTGGCCGTCGGGGAACGTCCAGATCTCCTCGCCGGTTTGGGCATCGACTCCGTACGTGGTTCTTGCGAGTGTCGAGAAATAGACATTCCCGCTCAACACGGTCGGGGAGCCGGAAATGTCTCCATCAGCCTCGAACGTCCACTTCTCATCGCCCGTCGCTGCATCGAGCGCATAGAGCTTGTCGTCGTATGAGCCGACGTACACGGTCTCCTCCCAGACCGCGGCGGAGGAATACACCCAGTCGCCGGTCGACTGCGACCAGAGAAGATCGCCTGTCTCGGCACCGAACGCGTACACCTTGCCGTCGGTGTTTCCGATGTAGACGCGGCCGTAGGCAACCGTCGGAGTGGCGTAGAAGTTGCCCGTTCCGAACAGCCCGCCCTGTGCCTCGGAATCCCAGACCAGCTCGCCGTCGTCGGCGTTGAGGGCGTAGACCTTTCCGTCGTAAGACCCGATGAAGACTTTGCCTTTCGCGAACGCCGCGCCACTCTTGATGTCGTCGCCCGTCTCGTACGACCAGAGCTCATCGCCGGTCTTGGCGTTCAGGGCATAGATCTTGTTGTCCCACGTTCCGAAATAGAGGGCGTTTCGGTTGTCGACGTAGAGAGGCGAGGACTCGTTAACACCGGCCTCGAAGCGCCAGATCCGCTTGCCGGTGTCGGCATCGAGCGCGATTAGGAAACCCGGCGCGGTCTCGTCGTGCTCCGCACACGGGAACGGATCCATGAGCGACACGTACACGATGTCGTTTGCCACCGCCGGAGAGGCGGCGATGCAGCGCTTGAAGTCCTTCTCCCATACGACGTCTCCAGTCGCGGTGTCCACCGCAAAGAACTGGCCCTTGTTGGTCCCGAAGTAGGCTCGGTCGTAGGCGAGCACCGGCGGAAACTCGATCAGGCTCCTCCCGCGAAACATCCACACCTCGTCAAAAGGCGGCTCGAGGTCGAAATCGGCCGCAACGCGCGTTCGGCGAAGATCGAAGCCGTACGTAGGCCAAGGTTCCTCCCGGACAACCGGTTCCGGCCGGACCGTCTCGCCCGGGACCTCCTCTGGCTCCGTGACGATGAATTCGACCGTCGGTGAGCCCCGAACGTCCTCCGGCTGATCGATGCGCTTGAAGACCGTGAAGGCGAGTGCGACTCCGGCCGCCGCGAGTGCGACGAATAGGACGGCCGAGGCGATCGCGCGTTTCATGGTCTCGATTTCGGAGTCCGACGACGTCGTCCTGCCGGTGACGCTCCTTCGTGCGAGGGCAACCGCCTACGCAGGGTAGCGGGAGCCACGGCGGCAAGAGTCGGGAGGAGCGCCGCCCCTGGTTGGCACTGCCCAAGAGCCTATCCCGGTAGGTGCAGCACCCCCGGCTGGCGGCTGAGACGCGGCGCA
>CAYTCZ010000069.1:0-17095 GCA_964436315.1 uncultured Gaiellales bacterium
TCTTAATCGCGAACCGGAAGTCGGGCGGCGTGGCATTCGCCCAACCGGCGACCGTCGACTCCGACGGCAGATTGTAGAAGGTGGAGTTCACTTCGACCGCGCGAAGCTTGCTCGCGTAGTGACGAAGGAACTCCTTTTGCTTCGTGCCGGCCGGGTAGAAATCGCCGCGCCAGCTCGGATATGAGTACCCGGAGCTGCCGACATACAGGCGTCCTATACTCGCGTCAGTGGGGGTCACGCAGAGTGTCATACCCGAGGGCGCCGTTCCCGTGCTCGATCATGGGTTCGTCCGACTCGACGATTCCATGGCCGACGACCTCTCGGTCGTCAACTCCGCGCGCGTCAGCTTCGGACGGCGCAAGGAGGTCATGGAAGATTCGGACGCTGGCCTGGTCGGTTTTCTGATGCGCGAGAGGCACGGCTGCTACGACGATGCCACCGACGTCCTCACGAACGAAGGCTGGAAGGCATGGCCTGACGTCACTGGACGCGAGCGCTTCGCCACGATCTCCCGCTTTGGAGAACTCGAGTATCAGCCGGCACTTCGGCACGTGCGCAAGGAGTACCAGGGACACATGATTGGGTTCAAGGGGAGGAGTGTCGATCTGCGTCTCACGCCTGACCATCGAGTGCTAGCCGCAGAGATGACGACGCGCGAGAGTCGAAGCCCCCAGGCAGTTTTCGCTCTGCAGCCAGCGCATCGGCTGCTCTGGAAATCGCATCGACACGTCGCGTCCGCCTCCTGGTCTGGAGTTCGGCAGGACGTGTTTAGGTTCGACGGCGTTTCCGTTCCGGCTCGGCCGTGGCTCCAGCTCATTGGGGTCTTCATTGGTGATGGGAATCTCGCGCCCGCAAACCACATCCAGTTCAGCATTCGAACAGAGCGAGAGATCGCCTTTCTCAGTGAAGTTGTCGGACAGGCTGGACTCGAATTGAAGCGATGGGGTGCGCGCTACGCCGTGCCGGTCACTCCAGGAATGAGACAGGTCTTTGCAGAGTGCTACGAAAATGGCGAAAAGGTCATACCGAGGCATCTCCTGAAGCTCGCCCCGGACCAGCTCGGTGCGCTGCACGAAGGCCTGATGGCATCGGACGGCACGCGTCAGTCGCGCCCGGGCGTCATTGATCGACAGAGCTACTCGACGACGAGCCGGAAGCTTGCCGACCAAGTGCAGGAGCTCGCGTTGAAGCTCGGCCTTAGTGCAAGCGTCCGACCTCACAGAGCGCAGCCGGGTGACGGGCGCTACGGTTCAAAAGACCGCTGGCGAATCTCTTTCTACGGCTCACGCGATACGCGCCCGGGCCTCTGTCGAACGCGGGCACAGGCTCGTGAACACATGGGGATCGAGATCTACGATGGCGAAATTCACTGCGTCGAAACGTCCAACGGGACGCTCTACGTTCGGCGCAACGGCTATCCGGTGTTCTGTGGGAATACCCCCTTCGAACACAACTCGTTCCGCTTTCACATCCGGTGTCCGCTCTTCGTCGCTCGCGAGTGGTTTCGCCACCGGATCTCCTCGTTCAACGAATTCAGCATGAGGTACGCGAAACCGACCGACGAGTTCTACATCCCGGAACCCGACGATGTGCGGACGCAGGTCGGGAAGCCGGGCTCGTACTCCTTCGAGCCGGTCGACCCCGAACTCGCTGCGAAGACGCGCGAGGACTTGAATGAAGTCTACGAGCACGCCTACTCGACGTACGAAAGTCTCGTGGAAGCCGGCGTGGCCCGCGAGCTCGCTCGTTCTGTGATCCCTGTTGGTGCCTACACTGAGTTCTACTGGACGGTCAACGCGCGCTCACTGATGAACTTCATCTCGCTCCGCGCGCACGAGACCGCTCAGCGCGAGATCCAGCGATACGCGGAGGCCTGCGAGCGGTTCCTCGCCGAAAAGATGCCGGTCACACACAAAGCCTTCCTCGATTCGAACCGCGTCGCGCCGTAGGCCGCCGCTAGATCAACTCAGATCGCGCGCGCTAGGTCGTCGGCGCGCGGAGTAGCCACGGCGCGTCGGCATTCTCCTGATTGGGCAGCCATGCGGTTACGACCCACTCCTCGAAATCCGCGAGGCGGTACGACGCGTTCATATGCACTGAGGTCGTCCCTTCCCCCACGTTGAAGGTGCCACAGATCGCGCCAAACTCACCGTCACGCGACAGCCACATGACGTAGTAACCATTCTCAGGGAGCGGTGGGAGCCCTTCGACCTCGACGATGAATTCCCAGTTGCCGCTTTGCTCATCCTTATGGCCAAGCCGAATCAAGCCACTCGCATCTCCGGCGGCCTCGGTTGGCTCCATTGCGACCGTTGTGCGTTCGTCGAAATCGTCCTGGCCAATCCAGAATCCGACCGCGAAGGCGACGGCGACGACTGCGATCGTTGCGGCGATTGCGCCAATCAGGACGCGGCGGCGGCGACGTCGGAGCGGAGTCGTGGCTGCAAGGGAGCTGACCCGATTTGTGACGGACGATGGTACGTCCGCCGGAGGCGCGGGCACAGAGCGGAGTGCCTCGTCGGCACGACGCATGCGCTCGAGCTCCTCCGGCGAAACGTCATCGTCGAATAGGTCCCGGAGATCTGGAGGTTCGGTCATGCCTTCACCTCCTCCAACATGCCTGAAAGGCGGGACAGACCGGCGCGAGTGCGAGTCTTGACTGTGCCCAGCGGGACATCGAGATAGCTCGCGATCTCGGTCTGCGAGAGACCGCTGAAGTAGGCGAGCTCGAGCACGACGCGCTCCCGTTCGGGGAGCTTCTCGAGCGCCGAGTGCACGCGCCAAGTCAGCCAGGATGACTCGGCACGCTCCTGCGGGCCGGCCTCCGCGGATGCTTCATCCGGGATGACTTCGGCCACCGGATCCTGACGCTTGCGAGCGCGATCGATGATCGCGTGCCGGGCGACAGCGTACAGCCAGGCTGAGCCGGTTCCCCGCTCGGGCTTGAAGCTGTGAGCTGATCGCCACACCGCAGCGAAGGTCTCCTGCGTTGCGTCTTCCGCTCTCCCGTTGTCGCCGAGCTGACGCATCGCCATCCCGAGCACGGGTCGTGCGAAACGCCGGTAGAGCTCGGCGAACGCGTCCTGATCCCCCACGGCGACCCGGACGATGAGATCGGAGTCTGACTCTGCCGTAGCCACGGAGACGACAGGCATATCGCCTCCCTCTACGGAATACAAGCGGCGTCGGTTTGCAAATAGTCAACCTAGGTCGCTCCGGGGATCTACCGGAGCGACGACTAGCGGGCGAGAAGCGTCCCGCCGTCAACCACGACCGACGTTCCTGTGACGAAATCCGCCGTGGTCAGATAGATGACCGCCGCCGCCACGTCGTCTGGCGTGCCGAGCCGGCTGAGAAGCGTTTCGGCGGCGCGGCGCTCGGCTTGCTCGGGCTCGACAGCGACCGGCCCAGGGGCCACACCGCATACACGCACCTCGGGGGCCAAGGCTCGCGCCAACACTCTGGTGAGCATCGCCTGCGCCGCCTTCGCAGCCGAGTGAGGCGCGAAGGCAGGCCAAGGCTCGTACGCGGCGACGTCTTCGATCATGACGATCAGTCCGAGATTGGACTGTGCGAGGAACGGTGCCGCCGCCTGCGAGACGAAGAAGCCGCCTTTTGCGGTCGCGCCGAATGCAGCGTCCCAATCTGCCTCAGAGACATCCGCGATCGGCTGCGGGACGAAACCCTCGGACGCTGCGTGAACGACGAGATCGAGCGCTCCAAAGTCCGCTGCAGTCGTCTCGACCAGCGCCCGAGCGGCGTCGACATCTCGGAGGTCCCCGTCGGCTCGCCCGGCCGCCTTGACAACGAATCCTTCCTTCGCGAGGCGTGCCGCGATGGCGGATCCCACCCGCCCGGTTCCACCGGTAACGAGTGCAGCATGGCGTAACGGCTTCACGATGCGAACTGTACGTCGGACGAGCCGATCGTCAGACCGGCCCCGCGTCAGTGACACGTCTCCGGCGCACGCTCAGGGGCTTGAAGGAGTAAGCTGCGCGGCGGATTCAAGAGAGGGAGATCGATGGCAACACTGGCGTTCAATCATGTCGAGATAGCACCGCGCGAGCTCAAGCCAGCTTTGCTCGAAATGGATGGCATCTCGCGACAGTCGGTCGAGGCGCACTACCAGCTGTACACGGGCTACGTGAACAAGCGAAACGAGATTCTGGCGAAGCTCGCTGAGATCGAAATCGAGGGCGCGAATCAGGTGTACTCGGAGATCAGGTCGCTCAAAGTCGATCTCACGTTCGCGATCGGTGGCGTCAAGAACCACGAGGTCTACTTCGAGCACCTCGGCGGCGGAGGCGGCAATCCTGACGGCGCGATCGCCGCGCTAATCGAGCGCGACTTCGGCTCGATTGATTCTTGGCGAGCCGATCTCAAAGCGACCGGAATGGCCGGCCGTGGTTGGGCATGGACGGCGTACGACTGGGACGAGCAGCGACTGTTCAACTACCTTGGAGACGCGCAAAACACGTTCCCGATCTGGAATGCGGCTCCCCTCGTTGCGCTCGACGTCTACGAGCACGCGTACTTCCTCGACTATCGGACCGATCGTGGCTCGTACATCGATGCCTTCTTCAACAACCTCGACTGGTCCGTCGTAAACGACTGGATCGCGAAGTACCAGGTCGAGATGTAAGTCCTCCGCAGGTTCCTGCGTAGGAATGTCCGGCGACCACTAGCGCCATGGAACAAGCGATTGCCGTCATCGCCGGGTACGTGCTCGGCAGCATGCCCTGGGGGCTTTGGATCCCGCGGGTCGCTGCCGGTGTTGACATCCGCTCGGTTGGGAGCGGCAACACCGGCGCAACGAACGTGTGGCGCACCCTCGGGTTCAGGTACGGGTTGGCTGTGGCCCTGCTGGATATCGGAAAGGGGGCGGCCGCGGTTTCTCTGGGCCACTGGCTCGCGGGCGATCCATGGGGCGTTCTTGCCGGCGCGGCGGCCGTTGTTGGCCACTATCGCCCGCTCTTTCTGGGGTTCGCTCGTGGCGGGAAGATCGTTGCGACGACCGGCGGCGTCATGCTGGCGCTGGCGCCGCTGGCTGCCCTCTGTGCGGCCGGAGTCTGGATCGCAGTCTTCCTTGTGACGAGGTATGCGTCCGTCGCGTCGATCCTCGCCGCGGTCTCGCTGCCGGCCTTCACCGTTGCATTCGACGAGCCCGCCTCCGTCACGGCCTTCGCGAGCGCTGCGGCGGTCGGCATCGTCGTGCTTCATCGCCAGAACGTTCAGCGCCTGATCGCCGGGACCGAGAACCGGATCACGTTGCGACGCGGGAAGCGCGCTGCGGAAGCCGGTGCCTCGCCGCGAACGACGAGCCCGTAAGCGGCGGCCTACGGCCGCACAGCCTACGGCGTTCGGAGCCAGTCGCGGAGCTCGGTGTGGTGCGGCGAGTGCTCCCCTGTAGCAAGCTCGCGACGCAGCTCGCCGATCGTTCCGAACCGCTCGGCGAGCACGTCGTGATTGTGAATGGTCTCGAGATTAACCTGCCGAGCGAGAACGAAGTCGTCGTCGGAGAGATTGTCGATTTCGTCCAGGGAGGCTTTGATCATGAGCCGCACCGAGTCCTCGACGAAGCGAGGTTGAAGATGCGCGTGTTCGACGACGAAGAGTTCGTCGGGCCGCTTGAGCAACTCGTAGATCGGAGAGCTCATTGAACGCTCCACGAGGTCGACGAGGTTCTCTGCGTCAAGCCGGAGGTTCGTACCGATGAACAAGTCTCCGCGACCACGCTGGTTGTGGGTCGCAAGCGGCACGAGCTCCAGAATTCGCTCGACGTCGCCTGCGTCGAATCCCGCATCCGAGAGCCGCTCCTGGGCTTGATCCCGGATCAGCGCCTGCGCACACGGGCAGGCGTTGATACCGGTAGCTTCGACCCCGACCACGCGTCGGGACATCGCCGACGAGGCAGTCGCTAGTCCGACCAGGGTGACCATTTCCTGGGTCCGGAGCCTCGATACCGGTGTGAGCCGCTCGATCGGGTATCCAGCTGCAATCTTGACCTCGGCGCGAAGCGCTTGCTGGCGGTCGACAATATGTCGCGCGATGTGTTCGGCCAACTGCTCGACGAGGAGTCGTCCGTCGATCACGAGCTCGTCGATCGACTCGGCCAGCACCTCAGGAAAGCGCGACATGTGAACGCCCTTCTGTTCGGGATCGAGATCCACGTAGCAGTCGATTACCGCCGAGACGAGCGCCTCCTGTCCACGATGCAGCATCCGCACTGCTTTCTGGAGTCCCGTCACTCCCGCACGCGAGAGTCCGACCGGCACCTCCGGAGCCGATGACTGGAGGTCGGGGCTGGTGATTAATCTCTCATGCACGCCTTGACAAACCTAGCACTCCGTCCGTGAGCCGATCAGAGCGTTTCGTCCAGCTCGCCTGGATCGCTGCGCACGATCTGCAGACTCCACTTGCCACGCTACGTGGTTTCTCGCGGACCTTGGCCGCTCGCGATCTCGGCGAAACCGAGAAGGAGTACGCCGAGATGATGAAGGAGGCCTCAGCGCAGGCTGGCCAACTCGTCGAGGAACTTGCTCTGGTTGCCAGGATCGAATCAGGGCGCTACGAGCCGGCGACGCGTCAAGTCGACTCGCTCGAGCTCGTCCGCCAGGCGGCCGAGGTGCTCGGAGCGGATCGGGTGTCCGTCGAGGGCGTCGGGGCGGTCGTCCAGGTCCCTCTCGACCAAACGCGACACGCCATCACTCAGCTCATGCGAGCGACCCAGCGACATGGGGGGCTCGAGAGCGTGTCGGCAACTGTCGAGAGAAACGAGGTCTCGTTGGCCCCGCTGACCTCGGCGTCGCGTCCGGTTCTCCTCGGTGAGGAAATCAGGGAACTGTCTGCTGCTGCTGCAGTCGTGCTCATGGGCGCGATCGGGGGCTCGCTGACCGCCCGAGACAAGGCGCTGATCGTACGCCTTCCCGGCCCCGCGTAGATGGTTGATCGGAAATTGTGGTGCCACGTGTTCCGATCAATCATCTAGGTCTGCCTCTACCCAGAGATACCGCTCTCGCGGAGTCGCACCATCGAGAGGACGCCGAGTGCAGGCCCGATCGCAAGGAACGCGAACGCCCACTTCCACGTCAGCCAATCAACCCAGATCGGTACGAGCCAAATCGTGATCACGGTGAGAGTGAACCCAAGAGCAAGCTGAAGTGTGAGCGCGGTGGCGACGTAGGCTTGATCGCCGACTTCTGTCACGACGGTCGAAAACTGCGCCGAGTCGCCGACCACCGTGAACCCCCAGACGAGTCCGATGAGCACGGGGATCCAGACCGGTCCGGCAGCGCTGAGACCGATGACCACGGCGCACACACCCGAGATTGCCATGAGCACCGCATTCGTTCGGGCCCGACCCCAACGATCGCCTGCCACTCCCCCCGCCCAGCACCCGAGCGCGCCGATCCCGATCACGGCGAACGTCAGGTAGGCGGCTTCCGCAACGTCCGAGAAGATCTCGGCAGCGGCGAAAACGAAGAACCAAGCCCACACTGCGTACAGCTCCCACATGTGGCCGAAGTAGCCGAACGAGGCGAGACGCACGCCCCGATTCGAGAAAACCAGTCGAGCTTGATGAGGATCGAAGGTTGCCCTTGGGAAGGGGTATGGCCCATCCGGAACCGTGGCGGCGAGCAGACCGCCCGCCACCGTGAGCACTGAGGTAACGGCAACGACGAGCTCCCAGTCGAGCCCGCCCAGACCGTTCACGAGGTGCGGAACCGCGGAGCCGAGCGTGAGGGCGCCAACGAGAATCCCAAGCGCGGTCCCGCGTCCAATCCGATACCACGTGGACATCAGCTTTAGTGCGGGCGGGTAGATCCCGGCGAGAAAGAATCCGGTGAGAAATCGCAGCGGGATCGCGATCTCGGGACCGTCGACCGCCAGAATTGCCGCGTTCGCTGCCGCCGCGCCCAATGCCCCTCCGACAATCACGCGCCGCGGCGGAACGACGTCCGCCAGATTCAGAACTGCCGAGACTAGTGCGCCGGCCACGAAGCCGAGCTGCACTGCGATCGTGAGCCAAGCCTTGGCGTTGTCCGAGAGTCCCCACTGCTCATCAAGCTGCGGAATGACCGCCGTTGCCGAGAACCATGTGGTCATCGACAGCACGAGTGCCGCCGCGAGCACGGCGAGCGCTCGGCTCCTAGCGCGGGCCGAATGGGCGTCGGTCACTTCAGAAGCCGGGAGAGGCGTCGATCTTTGAGTATTCGTCCGCCCGTTTGGCACTGCGGGCAGTAGTAGATCGTGTGTTCCTCGAAATCCACCCGCTCGATCGGGGTGGCGCACGCCGGGCAGGGCTCACCGAGACGGTTGTGAATTCGGTAGGCCTTCCTGTCCCCGGCCCCTCTTTCGCGGAGCGCGACGCCCTCGGTGAGTGTTTTCTCGATCGTCGTCGCAAGCCGCTCAATCTGCTCGGTATCGAGTTCAGTCGAGAGCGCGAAGGGAGACAGGCGTGCACGGTGCAAAATTTCGTTCGACCAGGCCCGTCCGATTCCGGCAAGCGCACGCTGATCGCGCAGCAGGGGATGGAGGCGCCGCGACTCCGACTCAAGGATCTCGGTGAGATCGGCGACCGAGAGACCGAGGGCCTCTGGGCCTAGGTGCTCGAGCTCTGCCTCGATCGCCTCTCGCGTGTACAGGCCGACACGTGCGCGCTTCTTCGACCCCGCCTCGGTGAGAATAAGCGAGGAGTCGTTGTCGAAGAGCAGGCGGAACGCTGGACGGTTGGGCTGCTTCGCCTCGGGCTCCCGCAGTCGGAGCCTGCCGGCAGACATCAAATGAATATGGAGCACGAGCTCCTCATCGATGGTGCGAAAGAGGAGGTTCTTGCCACGGCGTTCCGCGCCGCGAAATCGACGTCCTTCGAGAGCGGCGAGTGGTGGATCAAAGGTCTTGAGAGTGGCGACGTGAGCCGGACCCGCTTGTCGGATCGACGATGAGCTGACCGGCTCGTCGAGGGCTCGGCGCAGTGCCTCGACTTCGGGGAGTTCAGGCATCCGTCTCGAGACCTCCAGTTCGTTCCGCCCGCGTCTTGGTCAGGACTTCGCTCCTCACATGACGCGCGTCTGGCCCGCCACACGCAGCCTACCCGGTCGAACTCAACCTAGAAACGCGTTCGCCATGCCGGCCGAAAGCTGTGGACAACCCTTGGCCAAACCGCCGCCGAAATCGGCCTACTAGCCGCTCCAGGAATAGCGAAAGATCTCGGAATCGCATGGTCAGATGCATTGAAGACGGCCTTGTGTCTTGCGCGAGAAATTTTCAAGTTTCCCCAATTGCCCTTCCGCTTCTGTGGAAGCTGTGTAAAAATCCGCGGCCTGCGCTGTGCCTGTGAGCCGGAGAAGCCCGACCGTGCCGGCTCTCTTCGTTCCAAACATGTTTTGTTACGAGTGACGAGTGAGGCGACGTAATGCTCACAGTTGACATCTCGCTGCCCGACATCGAGGAGCTTCACAAGCTGGTCCGAGATGGCCAGGAAAAGGGATTCCTCAACTACGACGAGATTGCCTCAGGCCTCGAAGAGGTTGAGCTGACGAAAGAGCAGATCGAAGATTTCTACACCTACCTGATTGATCACGGAGTTGAGCTCGTCGCTGGAGTCGAGCACAAGACGCCGCCACACGAGCAACCTCCCGAGGCTGAAGAAGTGAAGGTTCCGAAGCTCGATCTAACGGTCGAGCCTTCGCTCGATTCATTGCGTCTCTATCTCCGCGAGATCGGCAAAGTCCCGCTCCTCACGGCCGACCAAGAGGTCTATCTCGCGAAGCGGATCGAACGTGGAGACATGCTCGCGAAGAGACAGATGATCGAGGCGAATCTTCGTCTCGTTGTCTCGATCGCGAAGGGCTATCTCGGCCGTGGACTTTCGTTCCTCGATCTGATCCAGGAAGGATCGCTCGGCCTCATTCGAGCCGTCGAGAAGTTCGACTACCGCAAGGGCTACAAGTTCTCGACCTACGCTACATGGTGGATCCGCCAGGCTGTCACGCGCGCGATCGCAGACAAGGCCCGGACGATCCGGATCCCGGTGCACATGGTCGAGAAGCTCAACAAGGTCGTCCATATCGAGCGGCAGCTCGTTCAGCGTCTCGGCCGGGAACCGCAACCTGAAGAGATCGCCACCGAGCTGGAAATGACAACGGAGGAAGTCAGGGAAATCCTCCGGATGGCCCAATTGCCCGTCTCGCTCGAAAAGCCGATCGGCGAGGAGGAGGAATCAGAGCTCGGCGATTTCGTCCAAGACGAACAAGCAGAATCGCCCTTCGATTCAGCGACGCTCAACCTTCGCAAGGAAGACATCGATCGGGCACTTGGTTCCCTCCCCGAGCGGGAGCGACGCGTGATCGAACTCCGATTCGGCCTCTGTGGCGAGCATCCTCGTACGCTGGAAGAGGTTGGCCGCGCTTTCGGAGTAACCCGTGAGCGGATCCGGCAAATCGAGAACAACACACTGAAGAAACTCGAAGGTTTGCCCGAAGCTCAGGGTTTGAAGGACTGCGTCAACTAGAGCTCGGGAAGATCCCTCGGGCCACTGGGGCGGCGCTGGCAAGGGAAGCGAGGTTGAGCCCCGAGGACAGTACGTCTAGGTACGGCCGAGGGGTGAAGCCGAAGGATCCTGCCGCCAGCGACGTCAGGCGGAGGGCGAAGCCGGGCTCTGCCCGGCGGGAGCCCCTGCCGGGCAGTGGCGCGAGGGGGGGCTAGCCCGGGCTGTCGTAGGAGTAGAGGTCGTCGTCGAGATCGTTCGCGAGCAAGTTCAGCCGCTGAGAGAGCTTTGGATCGTCAGCGTGACGCATTCCTTCGAGGATCCGCAAGAGGCCCTCCTTCTCCTCCTTGGCGAGGACGAGTTCGCCTCCCGCGTCCAGCTTCTCCGAGAACCTGTAAGCGAGGGTCCAGTGGTCATTCGCGCGCAGACGCTCGACGAGCATCGATGCGTCGTCCGATCCGATCTGACGGCTCCAGCCGCTTCCTCTTAGCAGTACCTCGCCGATGGCCGACTCAGGGTAACTACAACCGCCGTTGACTCGTGTCTAATCCTCGCTTCCCTGGCCGGGCCCGCTCGCGCCTGGCGAAGCCCGGCTTCGCGGTCAGCCTGACGACGCTCGCGGCGCGATCCTTCGTCCTCGGAGCTCGGTCGCACCTCAAACTTCCTGCCCGACGTTCCTCGGGCTCGCCTCGCGTGCGAACGCCGTCCCAGGGAACCGAGTGGATGCTGGCTACCGTACTGGCTTGCCGTCCAGCCGAGCCAGGCCCACCTCGGGCACGGGTCCTACCTGATCCAGCCGAGCAGTCGCGGGTGACCGTCGACCATCGGCGTGCTGTGGAGCTCGAAATCGAGGCCGTCGGTGAAAGAAGCCAGGCGGTCGATGGAGCCGCTCGAGAACTGCCAGAACACGAAGTTGTCACGCGCGTACACGTCGCCGGGCTCGGGCACGAGAATCGTGCCGCCGAGCGCTCCGCGATCGCCCTCGATTCCGTACGTCTCGAGGAGTATCTGGCCGCCGTCGGCGAGGCGACCGTGCAGAAGACGAAGGAGGCCGAGTGGGTTCTCAACCCGGTGGAGGAGTCCGAAACAGAAGATGAAGTCGAACGTCTCTTCGAGGGAGGACATCTCGAAGGCGTCGATCTTTCGATAGTCGACGTCCGAGTCACGCAGGCGATGGATTGCGCGGAACCCTTCCCCGCCCTGGAGCTCGACGTGCCAGCGGTCCCTCACCCAATGGACGTACTGCTCGTTGTCGATCGCGACCACGCGGCTCGCGCCACGCGCCTCAGCGAGGTACGCGTAGAAACCGTCGAAGGTTCCGATGTCGAGAACGCTCTTTCCGGCAAACGAGTTTGGGATCGCGTCGAGTCGATAGCCATGGTCACGCGCCTTCCCGGGGGTGTAGAGGTGATGAAGCTTGTTCAACGAGAAGGTGTGAAACCAGAGGGGAACTGCCGCAAGCGTTCGGCGCGCCTCGATCGGGTCTGCCTCGATTGGAACCTCGTCCGCAAGTTCCTCTTCCGAGGGCCATTCAGCGGGCACAGACGTCGCGGATTGCATCGGTTGACTCATCCCATCTCCTTACACCATTCCCCGCAGCTCCCAAGCGAAGAGCCACGGGGAAGGAGACGATTAAAACACCCCGGTCAGAGACCAGTGAATTTCATCTCAGCAGATTCACGTGAGCGTTTGCTATCCAGCGGGTGAACGGCTGCTCAAACGCCAGTAGAAATAGGCGCCCGGTCCGCTGGCACGAAACTAGCCAATTTGCAGGTACTTCTTCACGAAACAGGTTGTGTTGGCACACGGGTCGAACAAGACGAACAGCTGTTCGTAAACGCTTCTGGCTCGGTTCGAGAGCACCGCGTTCCCGCGCGACCTTGACACGTCCTCTCGGAGGAACTCAGGCAGTGAGGTAGAGCGCTGGTTGGTCGGGGAGCTCGATGCGCTCGGCCCGGCCAGATTTGATCGACGCGAGCGCCGCATCAGCGGCCGCAACAGCGACGAATCCGTCCCAGGCGCTCGCGCCTGAGAAAGACTTCGATCCCGCCACGGCGGTCGAAAAAGCTCTGATCTCGTCGACGTATGCCCGCTCGAATCGCGCGAACCAGTCATCGGCCTTGATTGGCGACTCCGAGCACCCGGCCGGAAGGTGTTTGGCGGGAGCCATAGACGTTGTGACGAAGTTTGTTTCACCCACCACTTCCGCGACGACGTCGTACCCGTAGCCGGCGGTCTGAAAGACCTCGAACAATCCGTAACAATTCCCCGTGAACTTTGCCTCCAGGAAGACAAGGTCGAGTGTCCCCGGGGCGAGCGCTGGAGATACGCGGCGACCAGTCGCCCTTATCTCGGTTATCTCCTCGTCGAGGAGCCATCGCGCCGCGTCGATGTCGTGCACGGCGCTCGCCGAGATTGCGAAGTTCGGTCCGTAGCCGGGCGGCAGCTCAGCCGTGCGGTGCACGCCCTTGACGGCAATCGGCCGGCCGATTTCGTTCTCGTCGAGCGCAGTCTTGACGGCCAGGTGGTACGGATCGAATCGCCGCATGAAGCCGAGTCCCACAAGACGGCGGCCGACCTCTTCCTCGCGTTTCACGATATCCCATGCAGCTTGCCGACTCCGGGCCATCGGCTTCTCGCAGAGCACCGGCTTCCCAAGGTTCACGCAGTTCATCGTGAAATCCGCGTGAGTCTCGTCCGGAGAGGCAATGATCACCGCACCGACGTCGTCCCGCGCGATCAGATCAGGGGCGGCGTCGGCGATCGACGCTCCGACCTCGGCGGAGACTGCACGTGCCCGTGCGGCGTTCGGGTCAAACACGGCAGTGATCCGCGCCTGGGCGACTTCACGGTGGACAGTCGAGGCGTGTCGGGCCCCCATACCGCCGGCGCCGATGAGTCCGATCCCGAGACTCACCTACTACCGTCCAGCAGAATGGGAATCGAAACCCGAGAACTCACGCGGCGGGACGATAGCGATCTCTCCGCCGGCGCGGCCTGCTCAGCCTGTTGTTAGCTGGGGCGGGAGTTCGAAGTTCGGCGGGTTCCTAGGGTTCCGCGACCCGGAGCCTTCAAGCTGTTCACCTCGCGCAACCATCCACGCGAGGGGATCGACTTCGAAGCCGGCGTCGGCCAGAAGGCGCAAGGCCTCGTCGAGTTGGGAGATCAGCGCCGCTTCGCTCAGTCTCGCCGCCGGTCTGCCCTGACTCAGCTCACGATCTCGGACGAGGAACAACGCATCGGAAAACGTCTGCAGAGCGCTTGTGAGAGCAGAATGCGCTCGGTCGAGATCGGAGCTGGGGGAGCCGATCTTCTCCAGGCGGTCTACCAGCCGTCGGAGCGCCGCCTCGGCGGCCAGCACCTGCTCTCGAAGTTCGAGTTCGTCGTCGGTACCGACTGTCACCCAGAGGCTCGCGTAGCGCTCGATCAAACCCTGTTCGGCTTCCCGGATCTCGGTGAAGTATTCATCGCGTTGGACTGCGGAGCGTTCGATCTGCGAACCTGCCCCTGTGCTCGACTCACCTCTCGAAACGAGCACGACCGCGCCGACGAGAAGCACCCCGCTCACGAGGATCGCAACTGAAACAGGGGAGCCACGTCCGGCCGGCTCGGGAGCATGCAACGGACGCGCGACCATTCGGACGACCGCGTACTCGACTGCGAGTGCGAGCAGGCTGAAGCTGATCGTCAGGAGCTCGAACCCTTGCCAGGGGCTGAAGACTGCGGCGTCGACGCCACCGAGGTTGAGGAGGAGAAACGAGCTGAGCCCCGCGGCCACAATCGAACCCGCGATCATTGCCGCTAACGCGCCTTCGAACGAGATGACAAGACCGGCCATGCGAGGGAGGAGTGCCCGCAGGACGAGCGCCGAGATAACGGCCGCCGTCAGGCCGAAAAGGATGACGACGCCGAGTCGGAACCGCTCGCTCGACTGCGTCGTCCCCGCGCTCTCCGCATAGACGACCTCTGCCCACTCGAAGCCGGTGAAGACCACCCCGGACGCAACGCCGACGGCGATCCCACCCGCGAGTCCCGCGACGAATAACGCGAGCAGAATCCAGGCCGGGTGGGGTGGGGAGAGCGGCGCGACGGGGGAGCTCTCGTGCACCGCGGGCCCCCTACCGGCTGGACCGGGGCTCGGGGTTGACGTCGCCGCGTTCGAGTTGCTCTTTGAACTCCTCGTACTCTTGAAGCCGGAGCTGGGCGTTCGACGGATTGCACCGGCCTTGGCGGGCGATCAGTTCGTCACCGATGAAACCGGCGCACCACCATCTGCCGAGTTCGCTGCTGCCGCTGACGAGACAATCCTCCATGTTCTCGTCCTGGGAGGTGCACCGGACATCTCGAAACGCCACACCTTGGGATTCGAACCGATCCTCGAGTTCCCGCTCTACCTCACCCCTCGTAACCTCAGTAACCGAGAACGAGCAGCCGGCCGCGAGGGCTCCGAACACAGCCAGAAGCCCGAGCACTGCGAACCAGCGCGGCGACATGTATGCCATGAGTTTCCCGATTCCCCAGCCTCACTCGCATCTAAGGGGATCTCACGGCGAAGCGTTCAAAAATCCCTCGTTCGAGGGATGACAAGAAGGAGTGCGTTGGTCGCGTTAGGACCCTCCCAGACGGGAGAGCCCTAACGCAGATCACGCCGGCCGGCTCCGGCGGGGGAGAGTCAGGCTGAGACGGGAACACCGATGCCGAGGCGCTCGGCGGCCATGCGTGTGCCCTCGACGCGGTTCCCAATCTTTTGGAACGCGATATCCCGTGCGTAGTCCGGCGAACCATGGTTCGGCTTCTCGTCGATCGAGAAGGGCGAGAAACCGCAGTCGTCGGTCGAGCCGAGGCGCTCTGGGGGGATGAATTCTGCAGCCCGGATGAGTTGGTCGCAGATCTCCTCTGGGCTCTCCGGCCGCGGACTCTGCGTCACCGTCACGCCGATGTAACAGATTTGTGGGATCCCGTTCGCGTCGTCGCGACTGTGCTCTCCGATGAGCTTGTACGCCGCATCCCGGTCCCGTTCGCTCGCCATCTGAATCAGGAAGTAGCCGGCGTTGAGCGCGAACATGCTCGGCAGCAGGTCGCTGTACGGAACGTCGGCGCTGTGAACCGAGTCTCGGTCTCCGCCCGGACACGTGTGGACACCGATGCTCTTTCGCTCCTCGGTGCTGAAGCGGTCGATCACCCGGTTGTTGAGCTCGATGAAGTGGGGGAGCATTCCGGCGCCGGTCCAGGGATTGCGGGGATCGGCCCGGGTTGCGAGCCGTCCCTCGGTGAAGTCGATCGAGACGCGCTCGGCTCCAGCGGCGAACGCCTGGCGGATGTCTTTTTCGCATTCGTCGACGAGATCCGCCTCAAACTCGTCGCGTGAATAACCAGGAACCTCTTCGTTCAACGGATACAGAAGTGCGAGCATCGACGGAGCGATCACGGCCTGCTTCATGGGCTTCGAGGCAAACTGGATGGATTTCTGAAGTGTGTCTGCCGCGTAAGTCTTGTACCGGAACGGGCCTCCGGTCAGGCGTGGCAGCTGCCGATCGTGGCCGTCGGCGAAGATCGCGAAGTACTGCCCGCCGCCTGCGAGATTCGGCGCGAGGCCGGTCCCGGCGAGCGTGTCTGTGATGGCATACGTTGCGAAGCTCGACCAGCGTTGCTCGCCGTCCGAGATGATCGGGGATCCTGTCCCCTCCATTCGGCTGATCGAGTCCTGAACGGCCTCATCCTGTTCCGCTTCCAATTGGTCCCCGTTGATCTCTCCGGCGTCGTAGGCTGCGTAAGCCGCCTGAAGTCTGCTCGGACGAGGTAACGAACCAACCGGTTCAGTCGGGATTCCTGTAACGGTCCGTGGGTCGTACGTCATTGACGTGCCTCCGTTTCAGCTGTCGATCCAGCGTGCGCTTCTTCTCGTTCGTGGGCTCACCCCCTAACCTCGCGGGTTACCTCCTGTATCGAACGCGTCGAGCGTCGGCCGCCTGGGCATCCTACCGTTGTTTCCTAGGCTGGTCGAAGCAAGGATGAAGGTTTTCGGTAGACATGGATAAGAGCGTGGTCGGGTCGGAGAAGCGGGCGTGGTTAGACGCGTTCGAGTCGCTGGCCCAAGCGGATCAGGACTCCCCGCTCGGAGCAGCTTCACGGGCAAATGCCTCATGCATCGCTCCGAGATCTTGCAGCTTCACGGTGCGTGGCCGGATGCTCTTGCCGAGGCACGTCGTGCGAGCGAGCGATTCGTGCAAGGTTCGGATCAGATGGCAGCTGCGCAGGTCCTGTACCAGCGGGCAGAGCTCTATCGGCTTCAAGGCGCGTACTCCGAGTCCGAGGAGTCGTATCGCGAGGCAAGTCGGAGTGGCTTCGAACCGCAACCGGGGCTCGGCTTGCTCCGACTCGCAGGCTGACCTCGAGGAGCACGGCTGACGACAGTCACGGGCTTACACCGCGCGAGCTCGAGGTGCTCGCCCTCGTAGCCGCAGGGAAGACTAACCGCGCGATCGCCGGCGAGCTCGCCATCAGCGAAAAGACGGTTGCCCGGCAGGCACGTAAGCAACATCTTCACGAAGCTCAGGCTGTCGTCGCGCTCGGCTGCGACCGCCTATGCGTATGAGCACGGCCTCG